>NZ_LR699114.1:307759-615518 GCF_902459475.1 Aquicella lusitana
GTGGTTGCGAAAGAAATGCGGTTATCAGCGAGGGAGCGCGTGAAAAAATCGCTCCCTTTTTCCCCTTTTTTGCCTGTATAACCGGCAAAATTTTGAATAATGGCGCCTTCAGGAAGCGTGATATCTGCTTCGGCTTTAACGATGGGGAAGTCCCAATTATTGCCGGTGATATTCCAATAAAGTTCGTCTGCATCTTTCAATGCGTTTACTGCATAATCCACATGATACTGGATGGTAAAAACATAAATACCAGGCGAGAGCGTGACATCTTTTTCGCCGATATAAATGGCAAGCTGGTTGTCGGTGCGTTGTGTGTGATAGAGCGCGGGCTGGTTGTTAACCAGTATTTGTCTCAGTTGATAATCAGGACTGCGTGAGATGCCATAGCTGTCAGTGTAATGAGTAGGTAACCAACGCACCAAGCCGTGAATAATTTTTTTTTGATCGGCCTGCGCTGAAACAATTTCAGTGACATCAATGGAAGCATCTTTGTTGACGACGATGCTGCTATAAAAATTTAAAATCCGCTCTGACTGGCTTTCAAGCGCAAAGCTGTTTGCGTAAAAAAACAGACCAAACAGACCAAACAGAACAAAGGGAACTAACCATCCAATTTTTTTTTGTACCATCTCTTTTCTCGCGGATATTAGGGGAATTTCACTGTGGGAACTTCGCGTTCTTTTGCCTCTTCAATTTCAAAAAACGCGGCTGGCCGGAATCCAAAACTTTGCGCGACCAGGTTGCTGGGAAACGACTCGATCGTAATATTCAAATCACGCACTGTGCCGTTGTAATAACGACGGGCCAATTGAATCTGGTTTTCGATGGCGGCAAGCGACTGTTGCAGCTCGATAAAATTCTGGCTTGCTTTTAAGTCAGGATAATTCTCGGCTAGCGCAAATAATTGCCGGAGCGCGCCTGTCAGCATATTTTCGTTTTGGGCACGCTCCTGCACATTCTGCGAGGTAAGGCATTGCGTGCGCAACGCAGTGATTTGTTCGAGCACACCGCGTTCGTGGCCCATGTAGCCTTTGACGGTTTCAATCAGATTGGGAATGAGGTCTGCGCGCTGGTTAAGTTGCACGTCAATGCCGCTCCAGCCTTCTTTAGTGAGATTGAGCAGCCGGATGAGACGGTTATAGACATAGATGATGTAAAGAACAACGAGCGCGATGACAACAAGCAGAATGGTCATAATCATAATGCCTCCTCATGAAGCACCAATCGTCTACGGTTTTTTTTTGGCGGTCATACCAGCGAAAGCGCTGGTATGACCGCAATCGATGTTGGAAACACGATTACTCTTGTTCTTCCAGGAAGCTGCGCAATTGCTCGGCGCGGGAAGGGTGACGCAGTTTGCGCAAGGCTTTTGCTTCGATCTGACGAATACGCTCGCGGGTGACATCAAATTGTTTGCCCACTTCTTCCAGTGTATGGTCCGTATTCATGTTGATACCGAAGCGCATACGCAACACTTTTGCTTCGCGCGGCGTCAGTGATCCCAATACTTTTTGCACGGCTTCTGACAAGCCGAAATTGGTCGCTGCATCGATGGGCGACATGGTATTCATGTCTTCGATAAAATCACCCAGATGCGAATCTTCATCATCGCCAATCGGTGTCTCCATGGAGATGGGTTCCTTGGCGATTTTAAGGATCTTGCGGATTTTATCTTCCGGTATGTTCATTCGGCGGCTTAATTCTTCCGGCGTCGGTTCCTGGCCGGTTTCCTGCAGCAGCTGACGCGAGATACGGTTCAGTTTGTTGATGGTTTCGATCATGTGCACCGGGATACGGATGGTTCGTGCCTGGTCGGCAATGGAACGGGTGATAGCCTGACGTATCCACCAGGTAGCATAGGTAGAGAATTTATAACCGCGCTGATACTCGAATTTATCGACTGCCTTCATCAGGCCAATGTTGCCTTCCTGAATCAGGTCGAGAAATTGTAGACCGCGATTGGTGTATTTCTTCGCGATCGAGATAACGAGTCGGAGATTGGCTTCGACCATTTCTTTTTTCGCGCGACGCGCTTTGGCTTCACCGATGGAAAGACGGCGATTGACTTCCTTGATTTCAGCGATAGTCATGCGCATCTGTTCTTCGAGTGTAATCAGTTTCTTCTGTGCGCGCTGAATATCGGGCACGAATTTTTCCATATCACTGAAATAACTTTTACCTTCGTGCTGATGAATCCAGTCTATATTCGTTTCGTTATTGATAAATGAGCTGATAAACGCTTTGCGCGGGAGTTTGCCTTTGTTAACGCACAGATCCATGATCGCGCGTTCCTGTGAGCGAATTTCATCCAGCATACTGCGCATTTTTCTGGACAGCTTATTAAACTGACGCGGCGATAATTTAATGTCCATGAAATATTTGGCTAATTCATCGCGTTTTGCGATGCATTTCTTATGCTTCTGGCCGTGTTTTTTTTCTGCCGCAATGGTCTCCTGATAGAGTTTGCGCAGGCCTTCAAACCGTTCTCTGGCCACTTCTGGATCAAGACCGGCTTCATCATCAAATGGATCGGCAGCGCCTTCGCCTTCTTCTTCTTCATCTTCGGATTCTGCTGCTATTTTGGCAGGTGCGGCGGATTCTTTTTCTTCATCGCCATCTTCGCCTTCAAGGTTAGGCTCGATATAGCCGCTAATGACATCACTTAATCGTAATTCACCCTTTTCAACCCGGTCATAATCACCCAGCACTTCTGCAATCATTTGAGGCTGATAGGCAAGCGTCGTCAACATCTGATTGACGCCTTCCTCGATGCGTTTGGCGATAGCGATTTCACCTTCGCGGGAGAGCAGCTCAACGCGACCCATTTCACGCATGTACATGCGCACCGGGTCCGTGGTCCGGCCTAATTCGCCGTCTACAACAGCGAGAGCATTTGCCACTTCTTCCGCTGCGGACTCATCTTCAGCTGCTTCATTTTCTGTAAGCAGCAGTTCTTCCATTTCGGGCGCTTCTTCAGAGACACGGATACCCATGTCATTGATCATGCTGATAATATCTTCGATCTGTTCAGAGTCGGTAATATCAGCAGGCAAATGGTCATTGACCTCGGCATAAGTCAGGTAACCCTGCTCTTTACCGCGGTTAATCAATTCTTTAAGACGTGATTTCTGGGATTCTTTCTGCGAATCTTGTTGATCCATAAATAGCAACCTGTAGTCTGGGTGACAAATTAATTATAAATCAATCTGGGTAACCTATCATTATCTACCATTTTGTCAAAAAAGTCATTTATCTTGATCAAAATGGCCTTCGGCAAAATGAAGTAATTATATGCTAAGTATAGTCTTTTTTTTAGCTATCCAGGCTGAAAGTTCAACTTTTTCTTCTTCAGACAACCCTTCACGGGTTGCTTTGGCCAAAAGACGGTTAATTTCCTCATCGAAAGCGAGCATAGCGATTTGCCGCATAGTCCCTAAAAACTCGCTTTCAATGCCGTTATCGGGAATCATATGCTCAAAATGAGCCATTTTCATGATAAATGTTTCTTCTTTTTGGCCCCGCCAATATTCAATCAAGGCACCTGTGGTAACTATATTGGGTCTATTTTGAACAATTTCAAGCAGGCGGCTTAAAAAAGAATAACCGGGTAGCTGCGCTGTCGGCAAGGGTGTCTGGACCAGGCTCGCAAGACGCGGATATTGCACCAGGAGCGCAATAGCCAATTTAACGGGGACAGGCATTTTTGTTTTAGCCTGTGCTGGTTGAAGCGGGTGTGCTGGGGTCTCGGCATTAATGGTAGGCACGGAGGCTGTTCGATGAGTGTCTTTAATTTGTTGTTTTAATGAATAGATGTCGATGCGTGCCTGTTTACTTAGCTCCTCCGTCATCATTTCCTGAAAAATGCCCGAAGGAAGCTGTTTGATATAATCCAAGGCCTGTGCTGCCAGCCGGGCACGTCCTTCCATGGTGCTCATATCACTTTGCCGGCTCAATGTCTGAAAGAAGAAAGCAGAAAGTGAAGGGGCATCCTGCAGGCGCTTTTCAAAAGCCGTTTTGCCCTCTTTTCGAACCAGACTGTCTGGGTCTTCGCCTTCTGGTAAAAAGAGAAAGCGTACTTGCAGATTGTCATGCATCAGCGGAAAAATCACTTGCAGTGCTCGCCAGGCGGCGCCGCGTCCTGCTTCATCGCCGTCAAAACAGAAGATGATTTCAGCCGTGTAACGAAAGAGCCGCTCCAGATGATGGGTACTGGTTGCGGTTCCAAGGGTTGCGACTGCATAAGGGAGGCCATGCTGAAACAGGGCAATGACATCCATGTAACCTTCTACCACCATTACCCGCTCCAATTTTCGGTTAGCCTTGAGCGCTTGGTATAAGCCATATAATTCGTGGCCTTTTTGAAAAAGGGGGGTTTCCGGCGAATTCAGGTATTTGGGCTCACCCTGATCGAGAATGCGTCCGCCAAATCCAATCACACGGCCGCGATAATCATGGATGGGGAACATAATTCGGTCGCGAAAGCGGTCATAATATCCCCCTTCATTTTTTTTAATAACGAGGCCGGTTTCAAGCAGCCTTTTTTTGTCTGCTTCAGTTTTGCCGAAGGTATCCAGGACATGGCTCCAGCCGGGCAGGGCATAACCCAGACTGAATTGCCGCGCAATTGCGCCGGAAATGCCGCGTTGTTTGAGATACTGAATGGCGCGTTTTGACTGCCGCATTTGATCATAATAATAAGCGGCCGCTTCTTTCATCAGTTCATAAAGAGCGGGCAGGGAATCATCTTTTTTAAAAGTGGCAGAACGGGGAACTTCCATGCCCGTATGCCGGGCAAGCGCTTCGATGGCTTCTGGAAAGCTCAGGCGCTCATGCTGCATCATGAAATCAATTGCATTGCCGTGTGCCCCGCAACCAAAACAATAATAAAACTGCTTGGGCTGGCTGACGGAGAATGAAGCGCTTTTTTCATTATGAAAAGGGCAGCGCGCGAAGTAATTGCTCCCGGATTTTTTGCGTAAGGGCACTTGCACGTTGATAAGATCAACGAGATCGATTTTGGCAAGGAGCAATTCAATAAATTCCCGGGGGATAATGTCAGTCATGTTAACTACTCAAGATGCCTCAAATGCTATTGCGCCCTTCCTCACCGCGAAAGCCACTGTTTATCTACCTGTACTAAAATACCATTAAGTCTGTCATCCCGCACTTGTAGACTGTCATCCCGCAACAAGTGCGGGGTGACAAAGTCGCTAGTGCGGGATGATAGGGAGAAGGCTGATAGGAAGTGGTGGCGGTTACTTTGTGCTTATGCCCACACATTGCCTGGTAAAAGCGCAGAGCGTGAGCATCCAGGTATGGCAACTACCCAGCCAGCTTTTCTTTTACCTTGGCGCTAACAAGGGTCATGTCTGCTTTGCCTTGCAGCTTGCCTTTGAGAAGGCCCATGACTTTGCCCATATCTTTGGCTGAAGTGGCGCCGGATTCCTGTATGGCTGCGGAGACTGCCTGTTCAATTTCAGTTTCACTTAATTGAGCTGGTAGATAGGACTGAATAACCTTAATCTCTTCCGCTTCTTTTTGCGCCAGATCAGGTCGGTTACCAGCTTCATATTGACTGATGGAATCACGGCGCTGTTTGATCATTTTGTTCAGCGTCGCAAGAATCTGTTCGTCGCTTAGCGTGATGCGCTCATCTACTTCGCGCTGCTTTAAGGCTGCAAGAATAAGCCGAATCGTAGACAGGCGTTCTTTTTCCTGGCTGCGCATGGCGGTTTTCATGTCTTCAAGAATTTTGTCCTTGATTGTCATAGCATTCTCCTTACAGCAATGTAGATATTGAGGGGCTTGCAAAACAAGCTGCCCCGGTTTTCCGGGGCACGATTCATACGATTATTCAACTATTCCAGGAATAGTTGAATAGCAGGGATTGGCTTGATTAAGCAGCTTCTTTCTTGCCGGTGCCAATAGGCTGACGATCACGTTCCATCGCCATATGTTCACGCAGGATTTTTTTCTGGTAACGTTTAACGGCGGCTGCCTTTTTACGCTTACGTTTCCAGGTGGGTTTTTCATAAAACTCATGGCGTCTTAAATCGGCGAGAATGCCGGCTTTTTCGCAAAGCCGCTTGAAGCGGCGCAGGCTTAATTCGAAATTTTCATTGTCTCTTACACGTACTGTTGGCATAGCGCAGGCTTTTTCCTAAATTAATTTAACAATAAGAGGGCCAATTCTAATGCCAGCGCCTAAGAAATGCAAAGGGTGTCTGCGTCGAATCAGTGGTTTCATTTTTAAAGTAGGACCAAAAGCAGGTAAATGCCATTCAAGGCGCTGATGATAGGTTCTGCCTATTATAATGATATAAAATATATATTTTTATTATAATTTTCATGGGGCTATATTCTTCTGACAACAGGGCAGGAGAATATAGCCATGACGTTCTATTCCAATCAGACAAGGATTGCAGAAGCCATCATGCAGCTGCTCGCGCGCCATCACCGCGGTCTGGCGAGCGAAAGCGGCCAGCAGGCAGCGGCTCTGCATTGTTTTAAGCCGCATTGGGACCGAATCCTGCGAGCCCTTCAAGTCGGTCAGCCCATCCAATTTGTGCTGCCGGCTTTTCCTGCCAAATCGCCGAATCTGGATAAAACAGCGGGGGTACTGCCCGACTTGGGTGAGCGCCTGGCACTTCGGTTTTTGGATCAGCTCTGCCAAAAGATCAGTGCCCTTTATTCGCCCGGTGCGCAGATTTTGATTTGCTCGGATGGGCGTGTCTTTAATGACCTCGTTAATGTGACGGACAAGGCGGTGGATGCCTATGCAGAAGGTATACGGTGCATTCTCCGCGAAGATTTGCTGGTTTCACTCACGACTTTTGCGCTGGATGATTATTTCGGCGCGATTCCCTATGCTGTCATGCGTGAAAAATTGGTGAAGGATTACGGCGAAACCCTTCCGCTCATCAAGGAGCGCGTTAAAACAGATGGAGCTGCGAAAGCGCTATTCAATGGTATCCATCGCTTTATTTATGAAGACCAGCTGGTTTCATACCATGCGATGTCTAAAAACCAGGTGAAGAACCTGACGAAAGAAATTGCTTACAGCGTGATCCAGCGCAGTAATGCCTGGAGCCGTTTTGTTGAAAAATGTTTTCCAGACGCTGTACGGCTTTCCATCCATCCACAACCTTTTGGTTCAGAAAAACTCGGCATCATGCTGCTGAAAAGTAAAGATGTGTGGGCAACGCCATGGCACCGTGTTGTGCTCTATGATGGCAGGGAGCATTTGCTTGTCCGTAAAAAAGAAGCAGAAACATTAGGTGCGAAGCCAGTGTTTGTCCATGACCAGTTCAGCCACTATGCTTTATGAGGAAGATCATGACAAGCACGCTTAGCCTAAATGCGCTTACTGAAAGAAAATGTCATATTCAAATGCTTGAGCCGTTTGGCCTTGAAATCATAGCCAATGACCGTCCTGATTTCACGATGCTGGTTGACAGCAAGATATTAAAAACCCTGGTGAAGCAATTCCGCATTGTTGTGCTGCGAGGCTTTGCGCCAGTCGGCAAAGATTCACTGGTGCAATATGCAAAAACAATAGGACCTCTGCTTGAATGGGAGTTCGGAAATGTCATGGAAATGCATGCGCAAGAAATGCCAAAAAACTATCTCTTTACCCATGGGCGCGTGCCTTTTCACTGGGATGGCGCTTTTTACCGGGAACCGCGCTATTTACTGTTTCATTGCATTGAAGCGCCGCTTGCTGATTGCGGCGGTGAAACGATTTTTTCGGATACACATCAGATCTGGCTGCGTGCAGATGAAAATGAAAAATCGACGTGGGCCAACATAAAAATAACATACAAAACCGAGAAGCTCGCTCACTATGGCGGCTGCATTACTGTGCCGCTGGTACAAGCGCATCCCGACACGCAGGAAACTATATTGCGATTTGCTGAACCCGTGCCGCCTCACATGCTCAATCCAGTAGAAGTCCGGTTGGAAGAAACTGACGGAGATCAGTCCTATCAATTTATACACCGCATGGCAGAACGCTGTTATCGCCCGGAAAATTGTTATATCCATACCTGGCAGCAGAATGATTTTCTTATCGCGGATAATTTTGCTCTCATTCATGCGCGCCGTGCATTCAGAGCGTTTTCGCCGAGACATTTGCGGCGCATTCAAGTTTTGTAGCTGGAGAATTTTATGCAACAACCTTCTTTGCTTGATATCAAAATCAGCCACAGTCCCGCGGCTTTCGCAACATTTCTACGGGAGCAAGGCGATATTTTCTGGTGGGAACGCGGCAAATTCTGGGTCATTACTTCACATGAATATGCAAAACAAATCCTGACGAGCACGGATTTTACCTGTGATCGTACCCCATTTTTTATTTCCCGCATGCCCAATCTTGATCTCGGTTTAATACAGGATTTTTTTGGCGTTGTCGGTAAAATGATGGTTATGAGCGATGCGCCGCTGCATACGGCGCGAAGACGAATCTGCTATGACGGTTTTACGACACAGACGCTTGCGAATTTGCATCCGCTGATTGAAAAGACAATAGACAGACAGTTGTCACAGTGCCTGCAAAAAGGCCATATCGAATTAGTGGAAGACTTGGCGAAAATGATTCCTTCCACCATTCTCGCAGATTTTTTTCATATTCCTGAAGAAGAGCGCAGCACTTTTTATGAGTGGTCGAATAACATGACGCAGTTTTTTGGCGGCGCTTCGCAGTACCGAAACGAAGACGGCATAGAAGTGAATCACAGCGCGCGAAGCCTGCGTGATTATTTTGTCACGCTGGTCGAGAAGCGCAGGGCGAAACCGGAAAGCGATTTTTTAAGCATTCTGATAAAAAACCAACAGGCTTTTGGCCTTACCGATGATGAAATCATTTCGCAAGCCATTATGATGCTGGTCGCAGGCCAGGTGACGACAACCGACCAGCTTTGTAATAACCTTTATACTTTAATGACGGCACCGCATGCACTGGAAACATTACAGGCGGGTGATGTTGATATGGAAACGGCACTCGATGAATTAAACCGTCTGGATCCGGCTGTAACATTTATTTTCCGTGTTACCAAAAATGACACGTTCATTGGACATCAACCCGTGCGCGCCGGGGACGTGATTTTTATTTCGACACATGCGGTGAATCGCGATTCGCGCGTATTCGATCAGCCGGATGACTGTGTGCTGGCACGCCCGAACAATAAGCAATTGAGCTATGGTTTTGGCAGTCATTATTGCATTGGCGCAAAGCTCGCACGACTTGAAATGCAAAATTGCTTCACACAGTTGCTGAAGCGCCTGCCGGGATTGCACCTCCTGGCGCAGGATCCGCCAAAGCGCAAGCATCATAGTTTGGCATTTTCAGGTTTTGAGCGGCTGCCGCTGGGTTTTCATAAGCCCTGACAGCTTTTGAAAGCTGCTTTGACGGCATTGGTAATCGCCTGAATGGCTTTCACATCCCGGTTTTCGCCGCGATATAACAGACAGATTTCATCTTGATAGAAAGGCGCTTTGGGTATGCTGATCAGGTTTCTGGCCCGTGCAACATTGCCGGGCAGAATGCCAATGCCGCAGCCGCTTTGGGTTAAATCCGCAATGACTTCCAGGTTATTAGTGGAAATGATGCGTTTATAAGCGATGCCATCACGCTTCAGTTTTTTTAGAATGGACTGCGTCTGGCTCATGTCAGGATCACACAAGAGTACGGCTTCCCCTGAGTGCAAATCCTGAATTTTGCGTTCACTACGGCCTCGCCAGAGTTGAATGCGGTCATTGTCCAGATGCTTGATGATTAAATCCGGGTGCCTGACCGGATTGACGACAATGCCAATATCAATTTGCAATCGAATGACTTGTTCCGTAATTTTTCGAGAATGGTCATGCTGTAGCTTGATTTCGAGACGTGGATTGTTCTCCAGTAAATCACCTAGAAAACGAGGCAGTGAATGCAAGGCAACCGAGCTGTGGCAGCCGATCGTAAAGCATCCCTGAATCTGATGTACTGAAGCAAGTGTCTGCGATTTGATCGTATCCCAGTGCTGCAGCAACTGGCGGGTATGCGCCAGCAGCTGCCGGCCCGCCTGTGTCAGCGATACGCCGCGCTTATGGCGGGTGAGAAGGGAGGTGCCAACGGATTTTTCCAATCGCTGGATCGCAAGCGAGAGAGAAGGCTGGCTGATGGCGAGCGATTCGGCGGCGCGCGACAGATTTTGCAGTCTCGCGACTTCCAGAAAATAGGTCAAGTCGGCAGGGGATGGGATCATAACGCGCACTCCTGAAATTTTGTCGTGTACAGAGGTAAAATGCGCTAAAATGCGCACAAAATTGACGTTGCAGCTCAGGGTAAACATAACATGCTGGTATTAGGTATTGAAACATCATGCGATGAAACAGGCATAGCGATTTATGATGCTGATCGCGGCCTCATTGCGCATACTGTTTATAGCCAGACAGACGTTCATGCCCAGTTTGGCGGCGTGGTACCGGAACTTGCCTCGCGTGATCATGTGCGCAAGCTAATTCCGCTGATCGAAGAAGCACTCGGCAAGGCAGCGCTGACCATCAATGATGTTCAGGGGATAGCTTATACCAAGGGGCCTGGATTGGTGGGCGCGCTGCTAGCAGGCGCCATGCTCGGCCGCGCGCTTGGATTTGCGCTCGGCATACCGACGATAGGTGTGCATCACCTGGAAGGCCATCTGCTGGCGCCTTTTCTTGAGCCTAACCCGCCGTCCTTTCCTTTTCTCGCTTTGCTCATTTCTGGTGGGCACACGGAGCTGGTGAAAGTGGAAGGTTTGGGGCGTTACCAGATCATTGGCGATACGCTGGATGATGCGGTGGGCGAAGCGTTCGATAAAACAGGCAAACTGTTGGGGCTGGGTTATCCAGGCGGCGCGGCGCTTGCAAAACTGGCTGAGCAGGGCCAGGCTGGCCGTTTTCATTTTCCACGTCCAATGGTCGATCGGCCGGGTCTTGATTTCAGTTTCAGTGGATTAAAAACCTTCGCCTTGAATACAGTTCAGCAGCATGGCCAGGATGACCAGACCCGTGCGGATATTGCGCTTGCTTTTCAGTATGCGGTGGTAGAAACATTGATGATTAAGTGCCGCCGCGCACTGCAGGCGACAGGGTTGCAGCGGCTGGTAGTAGCGGGCGGCGTAGGCGCCAATCAAGCACTGCGTCAGGCACTCGCCGAGATGTGTGAAAAGCGTCAGGTTTCACTTTATTTTCCGCGACTGGAATTCTGCACTGATAACGGCGCGATGATTGCCTATGTGGGCTGTCAGCGTTTGCTTGCGGGTGAACGGGAAGAGCTGGGCGTTGAAGTCTATCCCCGCTGGCCGCTTGATCGTTTGAGGTCTGCTTAATACAGGAATGGTAGGATAATCGCAGGCCAATGGTTATTTAATCTAAGCCGGATTGGCATGCTATTAACGCCGGCGAACAAGACTGTCGGCGTTAATATTGCCCTTGTTATTTTAAGAAAAGTTTTTGATTGGCTTCTCTTCCTTGCTCATATTTTTGGCTAACTGAATATTTTTAAACAGCAGTTTAATACAATCTTGTATTAGCCCGTACACATTCTTTTGTTCTTTGGAAAGAGTGGATTTAGCCTGAGCAAGACGAGCAGTGTTAGGAGCACATAGGGTTTCCAATTGTGTTTCTAGAAAAGTAAGAAAATTACGTACGCTATTTGCATTGTCTTCCAAATCTTGCGGACGGTTTTTTGCTATTGCTGTTTGAAAATTCTTAAAGTCTATCGCAGTCAATGGCGTGTAAATATCTTCGTTGACAGGGAAGCAATGCTTGTCAAATGCTTCTAATCTGTGCGTAGTATGGCTATAGCGTTCAAATTCCAATTTGTGCATTATTGTGAGATAGCACATGATTTGATATAGCTGCACGATGGATTTTTCGATACTTTCGACAGAATTGATGTCCATGTCTTGCTTGTTCAAGCAAGCTTGCATATGAGAAGCGATGTATTTTAATTGCTGGATGGCTTCGCCGGGGCTATTAATCGAATGAACAGCTTGAGTGATAAAAAAGTCCTCGACAGCAAGGGCAAAGGCCAGTTTCATTTCTGTTTTTTTATGTCGAATAATATCATTGCTTGCACGATAAAAAAGTTTATTGACCAATTTGGTAGAGTAAAGATCGGTAAGATCAAGAAAGGATAAAATAACCCTGATAATTTCAATCGGGGTCTTTTGAAGCAATGGAGAGGTTTCCTTTGCTTTGTCATATTGAAAGCCAATATTAATGACTTTCATTTCAACACCATTCGCTGAATTAGCTTCTTCTACTTCGGGTTCGGAGCCAAGCGGATTATTATTTGTTGGTTTTTCGCTGTCAGGCGTTTTCTTTTTTGTGAAGCGATCAAAAAAGTTTGAATTGCGTTGCATAAAATTACCTCGGTGTGTGTTATGCGTTATAAATATTGGGTAAAAGTTTATCAGGGAAATATTAATCAAATATTAACCCTTCGCCTAATTACCGGCTACTGTCAGGCTGGCAGGACTTGCCTCGCGCGAATTTATTTCTGAAGGATCATCTGGGAAGCGGGCTGCTAACTGGATGAAAAAATTATAATTAAACGGTATGCCGCTGGCCTATTTTGCTTTCTTTTCCGGCAAAGAGGTTAGCAATGTTGCTTCGATGGCGATAGACCAGCATCAGGCTCATCAATGCGATGATGGCGGGAAAAATCAGGCTGGGCATAAAAAACCAGGCATAGAGGGGGGCGAGCAGTGAAGCCACGAGTGAAGCGAGTGAAGAATAACGGAAGAGAAAAGCCACGATCAACCAGGTGGCTATCCAGCTAAATCCCAAAGGAAGCGAAAGGGCAAGCAGGCTGCCAAGCAAGGTTGCGACGCCCTTGCCGCCTTCGAAGCGAAAGAAAATGGGAAATAAATGCCCAACAAAGGCAGCAAAGGCCACCAGTGCAAGACCTAAGGGGGGTAATGCTAATGCCTTGGCGGCAAGAACAGGAATAACGCCTTTTAGCATGTCGCCAAAAAGAGTAATAATAGCCGCTTTTTTGCCGCCGATACGGAGCACATTGGTGGCGCCGGGATTACGCGAACCTTGTGTGCGCGGATCCGGTAATCTCATTAATTTACAGACAATGATGGCGCTTGAGATTGAACCAAAAAGATAAGCGACCCCAATCGCAATCATGATTTCTACTGCCAGCATGTCATCATCTCGGTAAAAAAGTGGGGTTACTCTACACGAAGGCATACGGGTATGCCAACTGCTCCGCCACGGATTGACAGATTGCATTAGGAGAAAATGGTATGTAAGGGAAGGAGCGTGTACTATCATCATCAGCAACAAGATAGGAATTTTTTTCATGTCAGCCAACGCGAATAACCTCATCTGGATCGACCTTGAAATGACCGGCTTGGAACCGGAAAAGGACCGGATCATTGAAATCGCCACGATTGTGACGGATTCGGACTTGAATATTCTGGCGGAAGGGCCGGTTTTTGCCATTCACCAGTCGAATGAACTGTTGGCCAGCATGGACGACTGGAATACGCGGCAGCATACTTCCTCGGGACTCGTGGATCGTGTTCAGGCAAGCAAAGTGAGCGAACGGGAAGCGGAAGCTGCGACGCTTGCATTTTTGCAACAATATGTGCCGCCAGGAAAATCGCCAATATGTGGGAATAGCGTCTGGCAGGACAGGCGTTTTTTAACCCGCTATATGCCGGAACTGGACGGCTATTTTCATTACCGGATGATTGATGTGAGTACGTTAAAAGAATTGGCTCTGCGCTGGGCGCCGCGAATTTATAACGGTCTGCAAAAAGAATCTCGCCATCTGGCACTGGATGATATTCGCGAATCGATAGAAGAGCTACGGTATTATCGCCGAACTTTATTTAATCCTGCAGTGTTGGAGTAAGTTCCTTCCTGTTCTTTGCAAGCTGTCTTGCCAATGCCCATTCTATATGCTCTCTCACCATGGCAGAAACATGCTCCATCCTTTCCCGCAGCGCCTGTACGATAGTAGGATCAAAAGGCGCATTGCCTAGTGCGACGGCAATGTTGCGTAGCCAACATTCATAGCCTATTCGCCGGATCGCTGATCCTTCGGTTTTATGCATAAACTCGGCTTCTGTCCACGTGAAGAGGTCGAGTAATGGGGGTGCCTGCAGATCATGTCGCGGATGGAAATCAGCTTCACGCGTGGTTTTGGCAAATTTGTTCCAGGGACAGACCAGCTGGCAATCATCACAGCCATAGATACGATTGCCAATGAGGGGGCGTAATTCGATAGGAATGGATTCGCGCAATTCAATCGTGAGATAGGAAATGCAGCGTCGTGCATCCAGCTGGTAAGGGCCAATAATCGCTTGTGTTGGACAAATCTTAAGACAGGCCGTGCAAGAGCCGCAATGGCTCTTTTCCACAGGTTGATCAATAATTAGGGGAAGATCGGTGTAAATTTCACCCAGAAAAAACCATGAGCCTGCTTTTGAGTTGATCAAGTTAGTATGCTTGCCAATCCAGCCTAAACCGGCTTTTTCAGCAATGGGTTTTTCAAGCACCGGAGCGCTGTCGCAAAAAACCCGATAACCTAATTGTCCGGCTGCTTCATTCATTTTTTTAGCAAGTTTTTCAAGCCGCTTGCGCATGAGACGGTGATAATCGCGTCCCAACGCATAGCGTGAGATATAACCTTTCTTGGCATCATTCAGTACGGTCATGATCGAGGTATCGGGCGGTAAATAATCCATCCGTACGGAAATAATACGCACTGTTTGAGGCAACAATTCTGCCGGGCGTGAGCGTTTTAACCCGTGTTTTTCCATGTAATCCATCTTGCCGTGCAAGCCCTTTGCAAGCCAGTTCAGGAACCGGTCTTCATAGGTGGAAAGGTCGGCATCGGTTATGCCGACCTGTTGAAACCCGAGCGCCAGGCCCCACTGTTTGATATGGTGAGAGAGTTGTTGCATATTTTAACAATCGGCTTATACTGGATGGATTGAAAACAAGTATACTGCAATATGCCCATGCGCCATAGTCACTCAAACCATGTGAAAGCCCGCATGCTTCTTCCTGAAGACGCATATTTTTCCTATTCCTTTCGATTTTACGCCTGCGCCAGCAGGTAATTACTCACTCATCACATACATTTTTTAATTCATATCCAAATCAAAAATCAGTAATGTAGTTAAACATTGCAGGAGAAGTTCTATGGATTTCAAATTAGTGGGTAGTATTTTACTTATTGTGGGCACATCGATTGGTGCCGGTATGCTCGCGTTGCCCATTGCTACAGCGCAGCTTGGATTTTTGGGTTCTTTGATATTACTGTTTGGTTGCTGGTTTATTATGACAATGGGAGCGCTTTTGCTGCTGGAAGTGAATCTATGGATGCCCATGAACAGCAATCTCATCACGATGGCAAGAGCAACCATTGGACCCGTGGGCCAAATCATTTCCTGGATCACGTATCTGTTATTGTTGTACTCACTTCTTTGCGCTTACATCGCCGGGGGCAGTGATCTCTTTCACAATCTGTTAATGGTACGCGCAATCGATATTCCACATTGGGCTTCTTCTATTATTTTTACTGTTATTTTTGGCTCTGTGGTTTTCATGGGTATCCGCTCGGTGGATTACGTCAATCGCGGATTGATGTTCGTCAAATTTGGCGCTTACTTTTTATTAGTCATTTTGCTGATTCCTTTTATTTCTTCTGTGAAACTGATGGCTGGGGAAATACATAATGTGACATCAGCTACGGCGATTACTGTCACCATTACCTCGTTTGGTTACGCAGCCATCGTGCCCAGCTTGCGCGTCTATTTTGCTGGCGATATCAAAAAGCTTAAAAAAGCCATTTTAATTGGTAGTCTTATTCCCCTGCTCTGTTATATCGCCTGGGATGCAGCGATCATGGGTGTCATTCCACTTGCTGGTGAAAACGGTCTCATGGCTATTCTGCAATCCAAAACGTCAACCAGTGATTTGGTGAATACGCTGAGTGCCACGGCATCCAGCAACTCTGTGACATTTTTTACCAAACTGTTTACGTCTATTTGCGTACTGACTTCTTTTCTGGGCGTGGCACTTTGCCTGGCGGATTTTCTTGCGGATGGATTTCAGGTTGAGAAAAAAGGCGTCAATAATCTTTTTGTTCATGTAGTGACATTTCTTCCACCGCTTGTCATCGTGTTATTTTATCCCAGTGCTTTTATTTCTGCGCTTGAATATGCAGGGATTTATTGCATCATTCTGCTCATCCTGCTGCCTGCCTGGATGGCGTGGCGTGGACGCTATCGCAAGCGCATTGCTAACGGTTATCGTGTTCCAGGCGGTAAGGCACTGCTTGCTGTATTGATTATATTTTCATTGGTGTTAATTGCGCGCGGTGTGACAGGATAGAATCCAAGAATGGTTTTATCCTGAGAGCGTTTTTTGCTTGAAGGATCTCCAACTACACAAAAGGGGATCCTTCGTGCGCTCAGGATGGCAACATTGCCGGCGGGGAGAGGCTGCAAAATGATCTGCTTGACCGCTTTCTGCGATTTCTATACGATCATTAGCCTTATGAAAAAATTCTATCATGCTCATTCTGTTTTATCTTGCCATGCAGCCGCGGTGAGTAGCGTATGCGTCGTTGTTGTCGTGGTGCCCGGCCGGGCCCTATAACTCCTCCTTCATTTTTCTAAAATCCATTAATTAAAAAAACCGAGACAAACTCGATTCTAATAATGACGCATACAGGTAAATTTTATGAATTCTAGAATGTTAGGGGGTGTGTTACTGGTTGTAGGAACAACCATTGGTGCCGGCATGCTCGCGCTGCCCGTTGCGACCGCACAATTGGGGTTTTGGGGGTCGTTACTTTTACTACTCAGCTGTTGGGCTGTGATGACTGCCTGTGCCTTCCTTTTTCTCGAAGTAAACTTGTGGCTGCCTTCCCATACCAACTTCATCTCCATGACAGGTGCAACACTCGGTAAGACAGGACAGGCTGTTGCCTGGGTCGTTTATTTATTATTGCTCTATTCCATTTTGTCTGCCTATATCGCAGGCGGCGGCGATCTGTTTCACTACCTGCTTGCCGCAAGCGGTATCACTATTCCGCTTGCGCTGGCATCTATTCTATTTACCAGCTTGCTGGGCTTCGTTGTGTATTTTGGCATTCGCTGGGTAGATTATGTCAACCGCTGCTTGATGTTCGGCAAGCTGGGGGCTTTTATTCTGCTGGTCATGCTGATTTTTCCTTTTGTTTCGATGGCGAACCTCGATGCAGGCAGCATGAAGTATGTGACTTCGCCTACGAGCATGATGGTCACTACTACCGCTTTCACCTGCCTCATGATTATTCCCAGTTTGCGAGCTTATCTGGGTGATGATGTTCGGGTGCTGCGTAAAGTCATTTTCATTGGCATGTTAATTCCCCTCCTTTGCTATATCGCCTGGGATGCGGCGATCATGGGCGTAATCCCGCTCGAGGGACAGATGGGGTTAAAGCAGATGTTGCATTCTTCCAGTTCTAATAGTGACCTTGTGGTGGCTTTAACCTCTCTTTTGCAAAAAGACAAAGTGACTGTGCTTGCCCGGTTTTTTACTTCCATTTGCATGGCCACTTCATTTTTGAGCATTTCACTTTGCCTTTCTGATTTTTTATCAGATGGTCTGCGCATAAGCAAACAAGGTATCAGCAGGGTGCTGATTTACGCCATGACTTTTCTGCCTCCTGTCATGGTCGTACTGCTTTACCCGGATGCTTTTATACGCGGTCTCAGTTATGCAGGTATCTGCTGTTTTATTCTCATGATACTTTTTCCCCCGCTGATGGTCTGGCGCGGACGCTATCATTTGGCTTTAACGAAGGCACAGGCAGACTATCAGGTTGGGGGTGGAAAATTTTTGCTAGCACTTCTCTTAATATTTGCTACCCTGATGATAGGTTTTGGCTTTGAGGGTACTGTTTAATTCAAAAACACTGCCTAAGTGGCCTGGGTGAATGGCATCGCGTCCTGCTGCGGCAGACGCCTTAAAATGAAGTATCAGATATGATATCTAACGTTACTAATGTATGGATATGGCTGGGCTTTTCTCTATTTCTCGTGATTGCACTGAGCCTTGATACTTTTTTATTAGGTCCAAAGCATGCGCGTCCGCATGAATCAATACGGGCTTCGCTCACGTGGACAACCATCTGGGTGGTTTGTGCGCTGATATTTAACGGGCTGTTATGGCTTTATCTTTTTTACACAGCAACGCCTTACATTGCCCACCAGAAAGCACTCGAATTCTTAACGGGTTATATCATTGAAAAATCGCTTTCAGTCGATAACCTTTTTGCTTTTTACATGATATTTAGCCAGTTCCGTATTCCGCTTGTTTACCAGCAGCGTGTTCTTACGATTGGGATTTGGAGCGCTATTATATTACGTTTGCTGCTGATTTTGTTTGGCGTTTGGCTGGTGACGAATTTTCACTGGGTTTTATATATCATGGGCGCCTTTCTTCTTCTTACTGGTATTAAGATCTGTTTTGCGAAAGAAGAAGAAAAAGACTTGGCTGATACGGCTATTTTCAAACTCCTAAAACGTTTTTTCCGCCTCACATCAAAGATACATTCGCATCATTTTTTTATCAGGATAGATCGTCTGCTTTATGCTACACCGCTTTTCGTGGCATTGGTTTTTGTTGAAATCAGTGACCTTGTGTTTGCATTTGACAGTATTCCAGCCATTTTTGCCATCACAACGGATCCTTTCATTGTCTGGAGTTCCAATATTTTTGCGATCCTGGGATTGCGCGCCCTCTATTTTCTGCTGGCGGGCATGGTGCATAAGTTCCATATGCTGAAGTATGGCGTGGCACTGCTGCTGATATTTGTGGGTACCAAAATGTTAATTGAACCGTGGATACATATCTCCGTGTTGTTATCATTAAGTGTTATTCTAGGAGTGCTGGTTTTTTTCACCGGACTCAGTATTTGGCAGATCAAACGCCAGGGAAGGTAGTATGCAGCCAACCAAATTGCCCATTTATCAGGCTCAGCAAATTCGAGAGTTTGAACAGCTTGCTGAGGAACGCTTTAACATTTCCAGTCATGTGTTGATGCAGCGTGCCGGAAGAGCCGCATTTGACTTTTTAATCCGCCGCTGGCCGCATGCTCAAAAAATTGCTGTATTCTGCGGCGGCGGCAATAATGGCGGCGATGGTTACGTGTTGGCTTATCATGCCCGTCAGCGCGGTCTTCAAGTGACTATTTGGCAAGTCGGTCACCATGACAGGCTGAAAGAGGAAGCAAAGTATGCCTTGAACGCTTGCAGGGAAGCACATATCCTCATGAATTCGTTTAATGAAAAAGCTGACCTTGAACATCCGGACGTGATTGTGGACGCGCTTTGCGGGACGGGCGCACATGATCTTCTGCGGGAGGAAATGGTATCGGCCATTCGACGCATGCAGCGCATGGCAGCACCTATTTTGGCAATCGATGTGCCTTCCGGTATTGATGCCGATACGGGAAAAGTATTGGGTGCGGCGGTGCATGCTACCGCTACGGTGACTTTCATCGGTTTGAAACTGGGTCTGCTGACTGGGCAAGGCATCGCCTATGTGGGCGAGCTGATTAATAATGACCTGCAATTACCCGCCGAATTGTTTTTGGATATTAAACCCGTGGCAGAAAAAATCCAGCTGAATGCTTATCAGTCTTATCTTAAACCGCGCGCACGTGACTGGCATAAAGGCTTGTCCGGTCATGTATTGGTGGTGGGCGGTACAAGCGGATTTTCCGGCGCGCCTCGCATGGCAGCGGAAGCTGCGTTGCGTGTGGGAGCGGGATTGGTGAGTGTCGCCACACGACCTGAATATGCTGTTGCCATGAATGTGGACCGTCCTGAACTCATGTGTCATGGCGTGACTAAACGGGAAGAACTGGAACCTTTACTCGAAAAGGCAGACGTCATTGTGCTGGGCCCTGGGCTTGGCCAGTCAGATTGGTCAAAACAATTGTGGGCAGCTGTGTGTGAAAAAAAATTGTCACTAGTCGTGGATGCAGACGGATTAAATCTGCTAGCAACAATGCCGCAACAATATGAACATTGGGTGTTGACGCCCCATCCAGGTGAAGCGGCACGCTTGCTGGCTAGCACTGTGCAGGCAGTGCAGGACGACCGCCTGGCCGCGACCAGGTTGATCAGCCAGCGTTATGGTGGTACTTGTGTATTAAAAGGAGCAGGCAGCCTCATTACTGCGCCGAATTCGCTGCCCGCTTTATGCGACAGGGGCAATCCAGGCATGGCTTCAGCGGGAATGGGTGACATATTAAGCGGCGTGATTGGCGGCCTGATCGCGCAAGGTGTTCCGCTTGCGGACGCAGCCAGAATGGGTGTTTGTCTACATGCCATGGCGGGTGATCTTGCCGCAAAAGACGGCGAACGCGGCATGATTGCCACTGATTTGATGCCTTACCTGCGGCGCTTAAGTAATTATACCGGACAGGGTTAGAAATTGATGTGCAACATATGACTCAACAAAAATTAACGCATCTACAAAAAATATTGCCTACTGAAGAAGACATGCTGGCCTTTGGTTCACAGTTTGCGAATGCAATTGAATCTGGCGCCATCTTATTTTTATATGGCCCGCTGGGCGCGGGTAAAACAACGTTGACGCGTGGCTTTCTACGCGGACTGGGGTTCACCGAAAAAGTAAAAAGCCCTACTTATACATTGGTCGAGCAGTATGAAATCGCAGGCCACATATTATTCCATTTTGATTTTTACCGGTTGGAGGATGCGCGTGAGCTGGAACAAATAGGCATACAGGAATATTTTTCTCCTTCTTCTATTTGCCTGATTGAGTGGCCAGAAAAGGGCGTACCATTATTGCCCGAGCCTGATTTGGCTTGTTATATTGCCTTTGCAGAAGAGGGCAGAGAAATAAAGCTCGTGTCCTATTCCGATCGCGGCGAACGGATTCTGAAGAAACTGATATCACGATGATTGTATAAACTCAGCCGCAAGCAGCTGAGTTTTTATAAATGGCAATTCTCGCCATGACGATAGGAAAAATAAACATGCGGCAATGGGCTTTATTATTATTGCTGGTACTGTTTCCGATACCGGCAATGGCAAAAGAACCAGTTTATCTTACAGGCATGCGCATTCAGCCATCGTCTGACGCAACGCGCCTGGTATTTGTGCTAACAACCAAAACAGCGGGACGTGTTCGGTATATGCCACATCCGGATCGTCTGATTGTAGAATTTACCAATACAACCAAGCGTTTTATTATTCGCAACGCAAAACTGGGTGACTCCAATATCACTTCCATCAATGCTGAAACAGCTAACGGCACATTACGGTTTATATTTCATGTAAAAGGCAAAGTGAAATGGACAACGCAATATTTACCCAATGAGAAAGGAAGTGGCGTGGTATTGCAGCTGGATGTGATTTCAGTTAAACCTGCCTCTAGAATCAAGCCATTGCCGCTATCTAGGCAGGAATCAAGAAGGCAAAACCTGCCGGAACAAAAATTTGAACCAGTTCCCGTCACGACTGCTTCACCCCTTCTATTCAAGCACGATGATGTCATGGCACGTTTTGGCAATCTCATAAAACAAATTGAGACTAAAAAAGAAACGTCGAAGCAAATTGCACAGGTAGTAGTGCAGCCCAAAAAACCGGAATCTGTGGTGATTAAAAAAGCTCGTCTATTTACTTTAGTCATTGATCCTGGCCATGGGGGTAAAGATCCGGGAGCGCGAGGACCTAATGGGATTCAGGAAAAGGATGTTGTGCTGGCTATCGCAAAGCAGCTGGCGAAAGAACTTAATAGTGTGCCGGGTATGCGCACTGTCCTGACACGGCAGGGCGATTATTATGTGTCATTGCGTGATCGTTTAAGGATTGCGCGTAAATATGATGCGGATTTGTTTGTGGCAATTCATGCCGATGCGTACTTTGACAATAGCGCAGCCGGTGCCTCGGTCTATGCATTGTCACAACGCGGCGCGACCAGTGAAGCGGCACGGTGGCTTGCGAAGCGTGAAAATTATTCTGAACTGGGTGATGTGGAGCTGAATGAGTTGAAGGACCGCAGCCTCATGCTGCGAAAAGTGCTCATTGATCTTTCCCAAACCACGACTATTCAACATAGTATTCGGCTGGGCAACAAGGTGCTGGACGCACTTGATGAAGTGTCGAGTCTGCATTACAAAAAAGTGGAGCAGGCGCCCTTTGTTGTGCTGAAGTCCCCGGATATACCCTCGATTCTGGTCGAAACGGGCTTTATCACTAACCCAAGGGAGGCACGGCGCCTATCTAGCAGTGATTATCAACTCAAGGTCGCCCGTGCACTGCGGCGAGGAATTGACCAATATGTCAAAGCCTATGGCGCCGTGCGAGTCAGTGAGAATAGCCAATCCTTGTCATCGCCAGGATTTCATTTTATCGTTAGGCATCAATTACTGGCGCTAACACCCGATGACAACACAGCGTATTCATAAATTAACTCCCTTGCTGGCTAACCAGATCGCGGCCGGCGAAGTCGTGGAGCGGCCGGCTTCGGTAGTGAAGGAGTTGGTGGAAAACAGCCTGGATGCACAGGCGACCCAAATTGATATTGAAATCGAGCAGGGGGGAGTGAGGCTTATTCGTGTACGGGATAATGGCACAGGTATTCATGGAGATGACCTGCCCCTGGCATTGAGCCGGCATGCGACCAGCAAAATCCAATTACCGGATGATCTCTCCCAGATCATGACCCTCGGATTTCGCGGCGAAGCGCTCGCGAGTATTGGCTCGGTTGCGCGCTTGACGCTCACATCAGCATTGGAAAAAAGCCAGGGATGGCAAATGACTTTGCAAGGCGACGCAGAGCGGCCGGCGGTGACTCCCGCTGCGCATCCTCGAGGTACGACGGTAGAAGTACGCGATTTATTTTTTAATACGCCTGCGCGGCGTAAATTTTTACGGTCAGAAAAGACAGAATTTGATCATATCGATGAACTGATAAAGCGTATTGCTCTCTCCTCTTTTTCAGTCGGATTTACCTTAAAACATAATCAGCGTCTGCTCAGGCAGTATTTGCCGTCCTCATCCGTGCTTTCACCTGCCCAGGATGCAGGCGCCCTCGAGCGGCTGAGCGCACTCTGTGGCCCTGCTTTTGTTGAACAGGCTGTTTACCTGGAAGCAGAAGGCGCAGGCATGCACCTCACAGGTTGGATTGCGCTGCCGACTTTTTCACGCAGCCAATCGGATTTGCAGTATTTTTACGTCAATGGCCGCATGGTGCGCGATAAGCGGGTACTCCATGCTGTTCGTGAAGCTTATCATGATGTGCTGTATCGGGACCGGCATCCTGCGTGCATCCTGTTTCTTTCCATTCCACCTTCTCTCGTGGATGTAAACGTACATCCTGCCAAGCATGAAGTACGCTTTCGCGAAGGGCGCGTGGTGCATGATTTTATTTTCCGCAGCATACATGATGCACTTGCTAGAGCGGATAAAAGTGCCATATCACCTGTTACGGGTGAATGCCGTGAAATGAACGAAACATCTTCTGTTGAGTATAAACATGCATTGTGTTCATCTCCCTCTGTTGCTTCCAGCCAGACAAAACCACACACTTCTCCTTTGTCGCTTACCACTCATCCGCGTGAAACGCGAAAAACTTTTCCTCGTGTACAGGAGCAGCTTGCACTTTATCGCAGTCTGCATGAAGAACCGTCACAGGCTGCGCCCGTGCTTGATGCTGTTCCACCGCTAGGCTTTGCGATTGGGCAATTACAAGGCATTTATATTCTGGCTGAAAATGCCAATGGCTTAATCATCGTGGATATGCATGCGGCGCATGAGCGAGTACTGTATGAAAAAATGAAAGCAGCGTTTGCGCAGCAAACAGGCGCAGTACAAACATTGCTAGTGCCGTTGACACTTTTGTTGAGTGAAAATGAAACAGAGACAGTAGAAGAAAATAAGGATTTCTTTTCCCGTCTAGGTTTTAAAATTGAACGCATTGCCAAAGAAACCATCGCAGTGCGCGAAGTGCCGCAGTATCTGGCTGAAGCGCCTCTCGAACAGTTGGTTCGCGATATCATTACTGATTTGCAAGTGCACGGCGACAGCACACGCGCTCAGGAAAATATTCACGATCTATTTGGTACGCTTGCCTGTCATGCCGCGGTTCATGCTCACCGTCGGTTAAGTTTGCCGGAGATGAATTCACTGCTGCGAAACATGGAAAAAACAGATCATAGCGGGCAATGTAATCACGGCAGACCCACCACAGTGCAATTGTCGCTGGAAGATTTGGATAAACTGTTTTTACGTGGCCGCTAGATGAAACAACAAACGATCATCTGTTTAATGGGTCCCACTGCTTCCGGCAAAACACCTTTAGCTGTAGAGCTGGTTCAGCGGTTCCCCTTTGAAATTATCAGTGTTGATTCTGCCATGGTCTATAAAGGGATGGATATTGGTACGGCAAAGCCCGATCCTGATACATTAAAAATCGCACCTCACCGTTTAATCGATATACTGGATCCCAAGGAAGCTTATTCCGCAGGACAATTTCGCGCAGATGCGCTGCAGGAAATCAGCTCCATTTTTTCACAAGGGAAAATACCCCTGCTGGTCGGCGGTACCATGCTGTATTTTCGAGTGTTGACACAAGGCCTGGCTGCTTTGCCTAAAGCAAACCCTGACTTACGTGCGGAATTGCAGGCAAAAGCTGAACGTTTCGGCTGGGAGGCCCTGCATGCTGAACTGATGCGGATTGACCCGGCTGCTGCCAACCGCATTCATCCCCATGATGCTCAGCGTATACAGCGTGCGCTGGAAGTATATCGATTGACTGGGCGATCCATTACTGACCAGCAGGCAACTGATACGCACCCATTAGCCGATTATGCAATCCGGTATATCGGGTTGGTACCCGGGGACCGTGCCCGTTTGCATGTGCGCATTGCGGAGCGTTTTCAGGGGATGCTGGAGCAAGGTTTGTTGGACGAAGTCCGGTATTTATATGAGCGCGGTGATTTGACTGCAGATTTGCCTTCGATACGGTCTGTGAATTATCGCCAGGTATGGGAGTACTTTTCTGGCCAGACAACTTATTCGCAGATGTGCGAGAGAGCGGTTGCTGCAACACGACAACTTGCCAAACGCCAGTTAACCTGGCTTCGCTCATGGCAGCCGGCAGTGATGGCGGTTGATAGCGAATCACCTGATTTAATTGAAAAAGTAACCGTTTTTCTAAAAAACTTGGGGCCTTAACTCGTTGTTTGTGTGCGTCAGGAGGATGTCCGCTTCTAATCTTTCCCTAAGCTTCTCATGCCTATAATTGGTCAAAATATAAAACGAATCTTTATACATAAAATACGCAAGCGGAGTGGGCAGGGCAGAAATGCAGGCGAAATTTAAAAAAGAAATAAGTCGTTTCTACGGAGACAGCGTTGTCGTCGGATGCGGCGATACCTGGCTCAATAAGCTGACTGACATTGAAAATAAGTTTCATGAAAGACTCTCCTACCACTCGCTGCATTCCAATCCCAATTTCTTTTACTCCATTGATATAGATGAAAAAGCAAATGCGGATTGTGTCTGTGATTTTTCAAGAAATAAGGGAGAGTGCCCTGTAGAGTTACAATCCCGATTCGATTTTGTTCTTCTGGAATTTTTGCCCGGCGATGTTTATATAGACGAAAAGCGGAATATCTTCGAATGCAAACCGATAGCAAGTTTGATGGCCAAAACTTCGGTTATGTTGATTTTAGGCCTCGTACCTTCAGGAAAAGGCGATATATCGGATAGCGACTTGGTTTGTTATGATAAAAAAAAACTAGCTGCACTGATCATCAAAGGGTCGCAGCAAGTGAGTCCAACTTTAATCGTAAAAAGCCTTAATCCGGATGCGCAGCGGCTTATTCAAATACATGGTCTGCAGCTAAAAACAGTGGAAGAAAATTATAATCAGGGAGCAAACGAACAATTTCTTCAAGATAAAGCCATCGAGATTGTTGACAGGCAAATACAGCGATTAAAACAAGAAATATGTCAAATCGCATCGCAAATCCTGCGATCCAAGGCAACCAGCCTTTTCTATATGCAAAACCTGAAAAAGAAAAATGCGAAGTTAAGCGCGCTGCGTGAAATAAAAGTTCAGATTAGAAACAAGTTTCCTCAAACAAGCCTGCACAGCATTATTGAAGATGCAACGGAACGTTATCCGGAATTAACCAGCGGTTTATTTCAGCATGTGGTAGATGATTATTTGAAGGTGATTCTGGAAATGGAAAAATATCATCAGGCAAATTGTAAAGAAACGGTAAAAAATTTGCCGCAGGCCGTGAAGTAAGAGGCAGGTAAAGAAACCTGGGTGTTCTTCGCTGCCCACCCAGGTTAAAATTTTTTAAGGGATGAAGTAATAAGGATTAGGCAATTTAAAAGTTTTATCTGCGTAACCTCCCTCAAGATCGCTTCTTTGATCGCCGATATTGAGGACAATGTCATACCCTTCTTCTTCCAGTTTCTTACGCATGACTGTTTTATATTCGGCAGCGGGCTTGTTCTTGTATTCGCCGTCACGCAATATTAGGCCGTTCCAGTCGGTATAGCCTGCTTTTTTGAGATTGGCTTCAGTTACTGCACGCTCTTCTTCCTTTCTGCCTGTGATGAAGAAAACAGCTACTTTATTAGCTTTTGCGAACTGATAAAGTTTCAGTGTGGGCTGAATGACAGGATCCGATCCCTGGTCTTCAGCTTGCTGAATTTCTTCTAACGTACCGCCAAAATTCAGTTTCACCATGTCGGGATAATTGGAAAGCGAGGTTTCATCGATATCCAGCACGATAGCGGGCTTTTTGTCATCCCGCGGCTGTGCCAGGCGGATTTTGAGATAGCGGGTAGCTTCCTTGATAACATGGTCAATATCTTTATCGTATTGTCCGGAATCGTGATAACGAACCAGCCCTTGTTTCACCACAGCCAGGTTGGTGGGTTCTTTAGCCATCGCTATCATTGAGCCAAAAGAAACGCTTAGCACTAACGCCAGGGGGAGGATTTTTTTCATGAGATCACCTTTATTCTTCACCTGATGAAGCAGCTTGTTTATCCTGGGTGGTGGAAGTATCTGTATCTGGCGTTTCTTCTTCCTCTTTCATTTCAACAGCAGGTTTTGATGTGAGATGCAGTTCTTCAGGCTGGGGTTCATTGATAAAATTGGTATACCCAGCGGCAATTTCACGTAATGCTACGACTGTGGATTTATCATTGTCCCATTCGACCTTGGGTTCTTTGCCGTGCATTAACTGTCGCGCTCTTTTCGCAGCGATAATTACTAATTCAAAACGATTTTTTACATTTTTCAAACAATCTTCTACTGTCACTCTCGCCATGGCTGTCACCTTTGTTTATCGACAAAATAAGGTGCTTAATGATACTAGAATTTGCCGAAAAAGGGTATATCGGGTCAGGGTTCCCTTATTACAAAATGACATAACTTAATTCCGCGCAGATGTATTACTGTCGGTAAATTTCCTCCCCCGTCGTCCCGCGACTTGTTCGCGGGATCCACCAAGCTTTTAAAGAGGCTTTATGAATGTGCTGTTTCTCGCTGCTTCGCGGCGTCTGGATCCCGCTGACAAGCAGCAGGAAGACGGCTACTCAAATCTTGATATGGGAAAGACGGGTCTTGTATAGATCAAGCCCCGTTAAAAACAGCCAGGTTCTTGATCAATTTAGCAAATTTGGCCTGTTGACGTTTCTGGAGCAGGCGGCCTGCTTCAATAATGGTTTTAAGATCATGCAGGGCACTTACAAAATCATCATTAACCACAATGTATTCAAACTCCTGCAGGTGGGAGACAGTTTCTTTTGCATCAGCCAGGCGTTTTTTGATGATATCAGGGTGGTCCTGATTGCGTTTAATAAGCCGATCTTTCAAATCTTCCAGCGAGGGCGGCAGGATGAAAATGCCGATGGCGTCAGGAAACAGGCGTTTGATTTGTTGATGCCCCTGCCAGTCGATTTCCAGTACCACATCCACGCCGCTTGCCAGCGTTTCTTGAACCCATTGCTTGGATGTGCCGTAGTAATGGTCAAAAATAGTGGCATATTCCAGGAAGGCATCTTCCTGGATCATACGTTCAAATTCGGCTTTGTCGGTAAAATAATAGTTCACGCCATGCATTTCATTGGGACGTTGGGGGCGCGTAGTATGAGAAACAGAAACTGTGATTTTAGGCAGTGAATCCACCAGTGCTTTGACTAGCGTTGTTTTACCTGCGCCGGAAGGCGCCGCGACCACATAAAGATTGCCTGAATCAGCCATGGGATTGCTGCTCTCCGTCTAATGCAGGTTGCTGCATGCGTGTGATGATGCGCTGAATAATGGAAGTGCTGGAAGTAATATTGCTATTAACGATACGGACTTCACCGCCGTAGGCATGGACAATATCGGCGCCGACGACTTGATCTAGCTGATAATCGCCACCTTTGACAAGAATGTCAGGCTGTATCAATTTCAGTAAACGTTCCGGCGTCTCATCTGCAAAAGGAACAACCCAGTCAACCACGCCTAAACCAGCAAGTACTGTCATACGATGCTCCAGGTGATTAATGGGACGGCTCGGCCCTTTTAGTTTCTGCACGGATTCATCGGTATTCACCGCCACAATCAGGTAGTCGCCCAGCTCCTTAGCCATCTGCAAGCAGGTCACATGGCCAACATGCAGAATATCAAAGCAGCCATTAGTAAAGACGATTTTTTTGCCCTGTGCCTGCGCTTCCTTGGCAGCGCGAACCAGTTGTGCTTCGTTCAAGATGCCAGTCGCAAAACTGGTTTTGCCTGTAAGTGCCACCTCCAGCTCTGGCGTGCTGACGGTGGCAGCACCCAATTTGCCCACGACCAGACTTGCCGAAAGGTTTGCGAGCGCGGTGGCGGGTAGCAAGTCTAAACCGGCGGCAACCGCTGCACCCAGTACGCCGATCACGGTATCACCCGCGCCGGTCACATCCAGTACTTCACGCGCATAAGCGGGCAAGTGTGTGGAATTCTGCTGGTCAATCAACGTCATGCCATTTTCACCGCGCGTGATGAGCAGCGCACCAAAGTGATATTTTTTCAGCAAGGCTCGGCCCTTATCGAGGATGTCCTGCTCATGCTGGCAGGGGCCGACCACGGCTTCAAATTCCTTGAAATTAGGCGTCACAATATCGGCATTCGCATAGATACTGAAATCTGTTCCCTTGGGATCGACTAGCACAGGGACGTTAGCGTTGCGTGCCAGCTGAATAAGCGTTTGAGGATCGGACAGGGTTCCTTTTTTATAATCCGATAAAATGACCAGTTTTGCCTTTGTAAGATGCTTTTCATAACGTTCCATCAGCAGGTCATGATGGGATGGCGCGGATTTTTCTTCGAAATCAAGCCGGAGCAATTGCTGATGCCGGCTGATGACACGCAGCTTGATGATGGTGGAAATCGCATCAAGCATGCAAAGATCCTGCTCTACCAAAGCGGCTGCCAGCAGCTGTTTCAAGGTGCGGCCTGCCTCATCATTGCCTGTTATTCCAAGCAGGGTCACGTGTGCGCCCAAGGCAGCGATATTAAGCGCCACATTACCGGCGCCGCCCGGACGGTCATCCGCGCTGCCGATTCGAACGACCGGCACGGGCGCTTCGGGCGAAATGCGGGAAGTGTCGCCAAACCAATAGCGATCCAGCATGACATCGCCAATGACCAGGATAGAGGCTTGATTAAAGTCAGGTAATGCTTTAGGTAACAGATGCTGCATGAGGCCCTTTGCTATGTTGATCAAATTTTAAATGGCGAAATTCTATCATTTTCAGTTCAAAGGGGCAAAAGACTATTGATAAATATGCAGCCAAACCTTGCAAATCAGGCAGCTATCTTGCACCATTATCCGGAGTTTTATACCCGAATCCGGGGAGAGTTGTTGCATAAAACTATTCCGTCATTGCGAGCGTAGCGAAGCAATGACCAGGGAAAACATCACACAGTAGCAAGGTATGTAACAACGCCATCCCGGGCAAGAAGGTTTTTCTGAGCACCGACTGAATAGGAATACGTTTACGTGCGTTATATTTATAGCTTTTTGCTTTATCTTGCCTTGCCTTTCCTCTTTTTACGTTTATGGTGGCGTTCACGTCGGCTACCAGAATACCGTGAGCGGTTGGGAGAACGGCTAGGCTATTATCCCTTTACGTTGAAAAAATGCCTGTGGGTTCATGCTGTATCAGTGGGTGAAGCAATCGCAGCCATTCCACTGATCAAGGCATTGAAATCACGTTATCCAGACTTGCCTATTGTGGTGACCACCATGACGCCTACGGGCGCTGCGCGGGTGAAAGCGGGATTAGGGGAAAGCGTTACCCATGTTTATATTCCTTATGATTATCCCGGCGCCGTCAGGCGCTTTCTGCGAGCAATGCATCCAGTGGCTGGTATTATTATGGAGACAGAACTTTGGCCTAATCTGCTGGCTGCCTGCCATCAATTGCGTATTCCTGTCTGCCTCGCCAATGCGCGTTTATCCGAAAAATCAGCGCGGGGCTATCGCCGCATCAAGCCATTAACGCGCGATATGCTGCAGAAGATAGACGTGATTGCCGCGCATGGAAAGGCGGATGCGGACCGTTTTATTGCGCTAGGCGCGCCAAAAGATCGTGTGATTGTCACGGGAAACCTTAAATTTGATTTGGAAGTGCCGCGCGATCTTGCGGATAAAGCGAGCGTTTTGCGCGAAGCACTAGGCAAAGAAAGGTTTATCTGGATTGCCGCAAGCACGCACGAAGGTGAAGAAGAAATAGTCCTGACCGCGCATAAAAAAATAATGAAGACAAATCAACAGGCCTTGTTAATTTTGGTTCCGCGTCATCCGGATCGTTTTGATTCCGCTGCGGCGTTATGCCAGCAGCAGGAATTGACAGTCGCAAGACGTAGCCGCCAGGATCCCTGTACGACGAAAACTGCAGTTTACCTCGGCGACACCATGGGCGAGTTGTTGTTAATGTACGCGGTCTCTGACGCCGCTTTTGTCGGCGGCAGCCTGATTGAAAGAGGCGGTCATAATATTCTTGAGCCTGCTGCACTGGGAAGACCCGTTTTGTCCGGCCCGCACATGTTTAATTTTGCTGAAATCACTCAACTGTTTTCCGACGGTGAAGCGATTACCAAGGTGTTTGATGCTGAATCATTAGCGGCAGAAATCGAGTTACTGATGCAAAATTCCATTCTTCGCGCACAAATGGGTGAACGGGCGCTGTTGATTGTTGCGGAAAATCGCGGCGCGTTGACAAAGCAGGTCAATTTAATTTGCAGCGTATTGGATCAGCAAAAACACGTCACAGTTAAATAAATATTCTCTAAAATCGCCGCCTATTTTATACTTTTTTCAAATTGCATAATGTTTTCTGCGTGAATTGCAAGTCGGCAAATGCTTTGCCTTTGTCCGCGGGATTACGTAACAGATAGGCGGGATGATAAGTCACGATCAAGGGAGTTCGGTGTTCGCCGTAATAATGTAGTTTACTGCGCAGCGATTCCAGAGAGGCTTTTGTGTTCAGTAAATAATGGCTTGCGATTCTGCCCACTGCCAACAGTACCTTCGGCTTGACAAGCGCTATCTGTTGATCGAGAAACGGCGTGCAGGTTTGGACTTCTTCAGGTAAGGGGTCCCGATTATTGGGCGGCCGACATTTTAGGATATTCGCAATATAGACTTCACTGCGTTCCATTTGCATGGCTTTTATCATGGCTGTTAGCAATTGCCCCGCGCGGCCTACAAAGGGTTCACCCTGTTGGTCTTCATGAAAGCCGGGTGCTTCACCAATTAACATAAGATCTGCATCTGGGTTACCTGTGCCAAATACAGTCTGCGTACGTGTTTGATGTAAACTGCAGGCGGTGCATTGTGTCACTGTCTGCTGCAACACTGACCAATCGGGTAGGTCGGTAGCGGGTGAAGGTGGATTTGGGCGCTTAGCACTAGCAGCAACGTCAGGCAGCCGCAGCTCCCAGATATGGAGGCCTAATGCACGATAATAATTCTGGTAAAGATTGCTCATTTTTTAAGTTTGCCATTCCATCCTCTGTGCATCCTATTTTGGCCGGTTGAGGATGGAGTGACAATAGGTATTTTCTTAATCTATGCTGCTGCCTTGTTGCGGCGGTCCTTATGCCTTTCGATAGGGATAATAGCGTGGCTCCCAGGAGGCTTTTTTAATGACATCCTTAAGATTCGCCTGCTCGGGTATTTGCGCCAGTCCTTCCTTACGCGCCTGCTCGGCTACCGCAAGAGCGACTTTGAAGCTGACCATTTTAGTTTCTGAGAGCTTAGGGAGGATCGGTGCCATTTTATCCTGATTGACGGGTGAACATTCACTCAGTGCCTGTGTGGCCGCCCATAGCATTTCATCGGTCACATGCTTCGCTTTGACCGCAACCGCGCCCAGACCGATGCCTGGAAAAGCAAGTGCATTATTGCTTTGGGCAATTCGATACCATTTATTGTCATACATTACATCGGGGAAAGGACTGCCAGCCGCGATAATGGCTTTGCCGCGGGTCCATTTTAGCAGGTCATCGGGTTTAGCTTCCGCCAGAGATGTGGGATTGGAAAGCGGCATGATGATGGGACGGTCTACATGAGACGCCATCATTTTCACTATTTCTTCACTGAAGGCACCCGCAACGGTTGAGCAGCCGATCAAAATGGTAGGGCGTACGTTTTTGACCACATCATACAAACCAATATAGTGAGGATCGCGAAGTTCCCAATCAGAGACATCTTCTTTGCGAGCATAAGGCGCTTGGAAAGGAAGTAAAGAAGCGTTTTGGGTGAGTAAACCGGGTCTATCCAGCAGCCAGAATCGCGCTCGAGCTTCTTCTTCGGAAAGTCCTGCTCGCCGCATGGCGCCATAAACCTGGTCAGCGATGCCGACGCCTGCGGTACCCGCTCCCATAATGACAATACGATGGTTGCGAAGTGGCATGCCGCTTGCTATTACGCCCGCCAGTACTGTCGCCAGGCCTACTACGCCAGTTCCCTGCATATCGCCATTAATAGTACAGATTTTATCTCTATAGCGGCTCAGGAGACGGCGTGCATTATCCCGGCCCATGTCTTCCCAGTGCAGAAAAATATCAGGAAATTTTTTGGTAATGGCGGTCACAAACATATCAATGAAATCATCAAATTGTTGGCCGCTGATGCGTTCATGGCGCCAGCCCAGGTACATGGGGTCATTTAATAGGTGTGGGTTATTGGTACCCACATCGAGCTGGATGGGCAGAACGCGATGTGGATTGATGCCGCCGCAGAGTGTATAAACCATCAGCTTGGCATTTGAAATATTGATACCGCCGATGCCCTGGTCACCGATGCCGAGCACCGCTTCGCCATCAGTCACTACCGTCAGGTCAACCTCGGGAGGGAGACGATTATCCAGAATGCTCTCCATTTTGTCGCGGTCAGGGTAGCTGATATATAGGCCCCGTGGCTTCCTGTGTTCAAGGCTAAAACGTTGCACTGCTTCGCCTACGGTGGGTGTGTAGACTATAGGCAGCATTTCTTCCAGATGCTGGCTAGCCAGCTTATAGAAGAGGGTTTCGTTATAATCGTGCAGTACATTCAAATAGATATTTTTGCCCAGGTTGGTATGGTGTTCATGGTATTGCACATACATGCGGGCAACCTGTTGATCGAGGGTTTCTACCTGATGCGGGAGAAAGCCGGTTAAGCCAAACTCCTCTCGCTCTTCATGGGTAAAAGCACAACCTTTGTTTAATTTAGGCATATCGAGCAGGGCATGACCAGTCAGGCCTGTTTCGATGGCCGTTATTTCACCTTCATTATTGCGTATGATCTTAAATTCAAACATAGCGTCACTCTTTGCTTTTATTGTGTGCCTAAATGTGTACCATACCCGAGCAGTCTTAATTTATTATACCGTAGAATATGATAATTTATTGGCTATTCCGCGGCGGATGCCGTCCTTCAGGGAGGCGTAGTTTAGTCGCGATGAATGCAGAACTCTAGTACATGACGAGGGAGTATGCGTAAAAATATTGCTGTGTATGCAGGTACATTTGATCCTATCACTTATGGGCATATCGATCTGATTGAGCGTGCTTCGCGTATTTTTGACAAAGTTATTGTGGCCATCGCCTTAAACAAAAATAAAAAACCCTTGTTCTCGCTGTCAGAGCGGGTTCAGCTGACCACAAAGATCTTGTCGGATTACAAAAATGTGGAAATTGATGGATTTGACTCACTGTTGCTGGATTTTGCCAAGCAGCACGGCGCAAATGTTATTTTGCGAGGTTTGCGCGCGGTAGCGGATTTTGACTACGAATTTCAGCTTGCTAGTATGAATCGCAACTTGAATCCCGCGATAGAGAGCATGTTTTTAATGCCCGCTGAAAAATATATGTATATTTCTTCCAGTCTCGTGCGCGAAATTGCATCGCTCGGTGGTAAAGTCACAGGGTTTGTCCCGCCGCTTATCGTAGAGGCATTACATAAGAAATTTCACGAGGTGTGAAAAACCATGTCCTTGATCATCACTGATGAATGCATTAATTGTGATGTTTGTGAACCTGTTTGCCCAAATACCGCTATTTACCAGGGCGAACTGATTTATGAAATCTCTCCTGACAAATGCACGGAATGCGTGGGGCATTTTGCCGAGCCACAGTGTGTATCTGTTTGTCCTGTTGACTGCATTATCAAGGATCCGCAACACCCTGAAACGGATGAGCAACTGATGGAAAAATATCAGCGTTTGACAGGGGAAAGCGTTAAATAAGTGTGAAATCGTAATTTACTGGACTTTGACCATGTTACAAAATGCTCGACAATGCTGTCATCCTGAGAGCGTTTCAGTTAGTATTTTCACAAGAATTTGCTACACGAGAAGAGGCATTGGCATCGGAAAGACAAATAAAAGGTTGGAGTCGACAGAAAAAAGAAGCATTAATCAGGGGTGATTGGCAAGGATTGTCAATTTATGCAAAAAGGCGAAAGAAATTTGATTAAAAATGCCCTTCGAGACGGCCGCTTTGCGGCCTCCTCAGGCGAACGGTTAGAAGTTTTGTCGCTTCGCTCCATTACTGTCCGGTAAATTTCTGTTCTCGTCGTCCCGTGACGACGGCGGGCGTAGCTGGATCGTTCTTTGCCGCTGTCATCATGGCTGTATTATTGTAACGATGCGATTTTTTATCAGGATGGCTTTGTGTTTCGATCAACCATGCGTTAATAGCGCGCAAATCATCAAAGCTTAATGTGCCTGCCGCTTGCTTCAACGCCAATACATTGTTGACAAAAGCATAGCGGTCTGTGGCGTATTGTGTCTGTGCCTGATAAAGTTTTTGCCGCTGATTAAGTACGTTTACCAGCGTCTCGGTGCCCACCCTGTAGCTTGCTTCCATGCCTTCAAGCGAGCTGATATTGGATTTGATTGCTTGCTGATCCGCCTTGATCTGACTGATGCCGGCGATAATGTTTAAATAACTTTGACGTGTTGTGTTGGCAGTATTGCGAATGGTTTGCTCCAACTGTTGCTCGGCGGATTGATAGTTGTAAACCGCCTGATTAGTCTGGGCCACAACACCGCCGCCAGAAAAAATAGGTACATTAATGTTTAGGGCAATCGCGCGGTCTGTTTGTGTGCCGGGGCCATTGCGTGAGGTCAGCGAGTCATAACCATTAATATTATTTTCGTATAATCTGTCCATCGTCCCCTGCAGGTTCACAGTCGGTAAATGGCCTGCAATCTGTTGCCGGATGCTTTGCCGCGAGGAATCAACACTGTATTGCGATGACTTGATGGACCAGTTTTGTAAGATAGCTGTTTTTACCCACGCTTCCATGTTGGCGGGTTGCGGTGTTACCAGTGGAAAGGCTTCGCTTAATTTGGATAAATGCGGATAATATTTTCCGGTAATGACACGAAGATTTTCACGATCATTGGCAAGCGTCGTCTCGGCTGCAATATAACTGGCTACCGCGGATTCATAGGAGGCTTGTGCTGTATATACATCGGTAACAGTTTTGAGTCCGACTTTATATTGTTGCCTAACCTGATCCAGCTGCTCGGCATAAGCTTGTTTGGCCGCTTCATTGTAGCTTAAATTATCTTCGTCCCGCAAAACGGCAAAATAGGCGCTGGCAACGCGCGTCATCAGGTTTTGCAAAGAAGCGTTTAGCGTGGCATCAGCACTTTTGGATGTTGCTACGGCACCTGCGACGCCTGCGAATTTGGAAAAATCGAAAACCGTTTGCGTGACAGTCAGCGTTAATGTATAGGCACGCGCTGTATTATTACGGGGCGATAAAGGCGCGCCCGTGTTGGCGTCCACCGAGAAATTGGACCCTGCGAACCCGGAACGAGTGACAGAGGGCACTGCCTGTACGGAAAGATTGGGCAGAAGCGAAGAAACACTAATGGGTACACCTTCTTTGGTAGAGAGACGTTGTGCAACTGCCTGCTGGTACGTAGGATCGCTTAAAAGCGCTTGTTGATAGACTTCAATCAGATCAGCAGCGCTTGCTGTTATCTGCCAGCTTGATAAGGCAATTAATAACAGAACTCTTTTTTTCATCACCTGGTTTCCTACGTTAGTAGCTCTCACCTTGTTAAGGTTAAAAACAAGCAAACCCTGTTTGAGGCGGAATACCTCAAACAGGGGGAATAAAGATTACTTTTACTTGATAAGTTTGGCAACAAGCTCGTTTAGCAATGCCTGGAATTTTGCTGCTTCGTTGACGCCCGGCTGCTGCAATTCTACGCTGCCATCGGGGTTGTTTCTTGTTTTTACAGATGCTGCGCCGCTTTCAAGGGCTTTTTTTGCAAAATCGATCACAGGGGTTGAGCCAGAATGAACGGGTCCCTTGTTTGTGACGGCTTTTGCTTTTAAATTGGCCTTGCCTTGCAAGCGCTGCCAGAGGTTTATTTGATAGTCCGCTACTTTGTGCTCATCCATGACAATTCCGCCGGTGGGCCAATCGTAATAATGAGCGGCAGTCCAGGGCATTTTCCATTGCAGGTAAGGATAGGCAGGCCCTGAAATCAGTCGTTCGCCATAGCCAGCCATGGAAATGACCGTATTTCCCCAGATAATTTCCTGCGCGGTGTATTCATCCTTACCCATGCGGTGATAAACCTGAACAAGATCCTTCACTGGAACCCACCAGGTGCCAGGCTGGGATAGCCACTGGTTTTTGTCGACATTGACCAGTAAATCAATGCCCGTATCACCATAGTTATGTGCAGTTTCGCCGTCACCGTGAAAATCCTTGTCTCGAATCACAGGGTAAAAAGTCCGATGCATGATTTCATCGGAAACCCGATGAGCCGCACAACCGAATAAGAAAGCCACTAATTTGGGATTTTGTGTAACCGGATCGGTATAGGTTGCTTGAATGTAATCCGCAAAGGCATAAATGAAGGGGTCCCAGTGCGAATCTTCACCATAGTGGTTGCCTTTCACATAGCCGGAATCAGGATAATAGGCGCCTGTTAAGTAAGCGTCGCGGTTATTGTGTAAAAGGTCTCGCAGCTTGGTATCGGGCAGGTAATCGATAGCCTCTTGAGCGAGAAACATATGCGTCAGGCCGCCGCCTGCATAAACCAGAGGAACAAAGCATAAGAGAAGAAGACCGAGAATAAATTGTAGTTTTTTCATGTGCGCTCCTGCATTTGTGAACCAGTACGGTTAAAATCGGACTTGGGAGTGAAAGTGTAATGGGTTAATCCTGTCCGATTATACAGGTATCTGATATAACACAGTGTTGCGTTAAAGGTAAATACATCTATGACAAAGATCTGGCGAACAGAAATCAGCCTTGTTGCAGTCACGGAGCGGGCTAAAAACACCATGTCTGATCATCTGGGCATTGAGTTTATAGAGATTGGCGAAGATTTCCTCGCTGCCCGCATGCCCATTAACCATCAAACCAAACAGCCGCTTGGAATCATGCACGGCGGTGCATCCTGTGTACTTGCTGAAACGGTGGGCAGTACAGCGGCTCAATTCTGTGTAGATCAGACGCAGTATTATTGCGTGGGTCTAGATATTAATACCAATCACATCCGTGCGGTACGAGAAGGGCATGTGACGGCAGTCGCAAAACCGTTTCATTTGGGGAAAAGTACGCAGGTGTGGAGTATTGAAATAAAAAACGCGGAAGACAAACTTGTGTCAGTCAACCGCCTGACAATGGCCGTGCTAAAACGCTAAAGCAAATTTGCTATGGTCATGTGATCTGTATTGCCAGCCTGATAGCGGCCAGCAGGCTGCCTGCGTCTGCTTTGCCCGTACCAGCCACGTCAAGAGCGGTGCCATGGTCCACAGAAGTGCGCACAAATGGCAGACCCAGTGTCACATTCACCGCATTGCCGAAGCCAATGTATTTGACCAGCGGCAGCGCCTGGTCATGATACATGGCGAGGATCGCATCGGCTTCGCGTAAATACATTGGCGTGAAAATGGTATCGGCTGCCAAAGGTCCGTCAATGTGGTAATGCTGTTTGCGCAGTGCGGCAATGACAGGTTCAATGATATCTATTTCTTCACGCCCGAGATAGCCGCCTTCGCCCGCGTGGGGATTTAATCCGCAAACGAGCAGGCGTGGCGAGGAAATGCGGAAGTACTTTTGGAGTGAATCATGGAGAATAGTCAGTGTCGTTTGCAAGCTGTCCTTTGTGAGTGTCAGCGGCACGCGCGCAAGCGGTACATGAATAGTCGCCAGGGCTACTTTTAGCTGGTCTACAACAAACAGCATGACAGTATCTTTCACGCCCGCGCATTGCGCAAAGAATTCAGTGTGGCCTGTAAAAGGAATGCCAGCGTCATTGATCACACCCTTGTGCACAGGTCCTGTCACCACGGCGTCCGCTTTTTTCTGCAGACACCATTCTGCTGCGAGCTCAAGTGTACGGAGGACGTAGTGAGCGTTGGCCGGATTTAATTTTCCTGGTACCACTTTTTCATTGAGTGGCACAGAGACATACTTGAGCCGCCCCGCTTGATGGGGCAGCGGCGTTTCCTCTGCATGACACAAGGATAACTGCAGGGGGAGGCCGATGGCCTTTGCACGTTCTAAAAGCAAATCAGGGTCTGAGACGACAACCAACTCAACAGGCCATGCCTGTTGAGCAATCTGAGCAATAATATCAGGGCCAATGCCGGCGGGTTCACCGGGCGTTAGCATGATCCGCTGCGGCGAAGGCATTGTGTTCACGCGATTTTAGAAATAAAAGCCTGGCCGCGCAGTTTGGAAACCCAATTTTGCATGGCTTCTTCAAATTTGCGCTGCATCAGCAATTCTTCAACTTGTTTGCGATTGGGTGTTGCTTGTGCATCCGTGGCGGCGCGGGCATCCGTTAAGCGGATAATATGAAAACCATTTGAAGTCTGAATGGGGCCCGCTATTTCCTTCACCTGCATGCGTGTGACCTGTTCAGCGAAGGCAGAAGGAATTTCCGGCAATTTACGCCAGCCGAGATCGCCGCCTTCTAGCGCATGTTTTTCGCTGGATTCGGCTTGCGCCACTTCACGGAAGTTTTGTCCCTGGTGAAGCTTGGTAATCAGTGCCATTGCACGTTTTTTTGCTTCAGTAATCTCTGCGGGAGAAGGTGTATCTGACAGCGGTATTAAAATATCTTCGAGACGGTATTCCTTAGTGCCATTACTTTGCCAGATTTTAGAATGCATGAAGGTATCTACTTCCTGCGGCGTGATTGTGATGCGATTAACCACTTCCTGCTGCTGCAGTTTTTGCAGCGTCATTTGATCGCGGATTTCATTGCGATAGTCGGCAGTTTTCATGCCTTCCTGATTGATGCGTTGATACAGGGCATCAATAGAGACATTATTTTGTGCGGCAATACGCTCAATGGCCTTATCCAAATCATTGTCTGTTATGTGTACGCCAGCCTGCTTTGCAATCTGCAGTTGTAACTTTTTATTGATGAGCTGATCGAGTGTTTGCTTTTGGAGGATTGCTTCCGGCGGAACGGGCATCTGCGCTTGGGCAATTTGCATCTTCATCATCGATAAAGCTTGGTTTAATTCGGATTGGGTAATCACGTCATCGTTAACGATGACAAGGATCTGATCAAGCTCCTGTGCGCTTTTGGCATAGCTTTTGATGCAGAGGGTGGCGCTTAAGATCACTATTAAACCTGTCATGAATATTTTTTTCATTTAACTTCCTATCCAAATAACGTTTGTGTATTGTAACCTGTTACCGTGCTTAAAAGACCGCTGGGGTCTGGGCCGATTCCACCGAGTCCTTTCAGAAGGAGTTGAACATAGACTTCATTGGCATACATTGGGGTTCTATTTTCAAGATTGGTGAATGTGCGTCCTCCTACCATCCTCACTGCCCAGCAGCAGGTGTCGTATTGTAACCCATAGAGTAGGTTCTGAAAATGATTGGTATTCCAGTCTTGTGTCCAGCGCCCTACGGCATTTAAATCGCGGATTACAGGCCAAACGAATGAAAAATCAGTCATTTTTATATTGTTATCGGATTCATTTAGCGTGATACCAGAGAAAGGGTTACCGTTACGCGCATAGCCATACCCAAGATTGACGATATGCGAATCATCCTTCTTGTAGAAAAAGGCGACGCTAGCATTCGCCAGCTGTTTGGTGATGGGATCCCAAATGGAATTTGCAGTAAATTTCCATTGAGGATTGAGTTGGTAGAGAAGCGCGCCTGAGACAGGTGAAAGGCGATAACGGTTTGAAGGCGTGTCAGGATTATCCGAGCATGATTGATCGTTGCACAATGTGACGCGGCGATCGGTAAAGTAAACAATATCACCAATGACAAGACGTATTTTTTCAAGCCCGGTTTCACGATCAATCAGCCGGCTTGTAAAGCCCACGCCTATCTGGTTGGTATCGCCGATACGGTCCAGGCCGGTGAAGCGGTTGTAATAAAATATCTGATCATAATTCAGGGCGCTGACAGTGGTATCAAAAAGCGGAATATTGGCCTGATTGCGATAAGGTATATAGACATAATAAACCTGGGGTTCCAATGTTTGCTGATAATCGTTATTAAAAAGCGTGAAATCGCGGGCGAATGTTACGCCAGCCGCTGTGTCGAAGATGGGAACAGACCGTTGTATACCGCGAGGCGTATTAGTATCCGTGGTTTGCCGAAGGTTATAGTCCGTCAGCGCGAGTTGGAAGCGCGGATTCACATATGCAGAAGCCCAGTTAAGGGGTAGGTTGATACCGGGTTGCATATGCAGCCGGTCGCCCAGCGGAGGAATGACACTACTACCAGGTGTTTTCAAAATTTCAAAGTGAGTGACATCCGTATTAATAAAATATTCCAACCCTAACGCTTGATCCGGATAGTCGCCGTTTAAAATGAGTTGTGGAAAACGACGATAATTATTTTGTACCGGCGCTACATCAACAGGATGGAGAGTCTGGTAAGACTGGACGCGTGTCGTGAAGTTCCAGTGCTCGTTTTTATAATAGAGGTCGCCTTCCTGCAGTAACTGGTTTTCATTGATTTGAGTGAGATTGCCGAAGTCGCGCAGATAATAATCGTCGCCGGCATAACTGAAGTTGACATAGCTTGACCAGTTTTCGTTGAATTGTGAGTCATCACGCCAGCGAAAACCTTTGCGTGTAGTGCTGCTTTTCAACAGGCGATTAAGTTCTGCCTGCGTGATATTCGAATTGCCGGAGATAAGATTATATTCCGGCACATTTCCAGGTGCTGCATCTTGGAAATCTGCAAAAAAGCGGTCATTAGGTAACACGCTGAGATCGAAATTGCCTGCACTGGTCGTCGTCAGATAACGAAAATTGTCAGATAACAGAATGCCACGTTTTGACAATAACCCCGGTGTAATGGTCATGTCATAATTGGGGGCCATATTCCAGTAAAAAGGGGTCTGAAGATAAGGGCCCCATTGGTTTGAGCCGCCAAACTTTGGATAAAGAAAACCCGTTTTGCGCCGGTTATCTATGGGGAAATTAATGTAGGGCGTATAAAACACCGGGATATCTTTTATCAGAATGCGTGCATGCGTGGCGTAGCCGCGACCCGTATTTTTATTCAGAACAATATGGCTTGCTTTTACTTTCCATGCGGGATTTGTCGGCGGGCACGTGCTGTAGCTTGCACGTCTTAACTCATAAATTCGGGGTTCTGTTTGTGAAAATTCATACGCTTTGCCCCAGGCGGTTAGGGCTGAAATTTTCCGCTCTTTTTGCATTTGCGCCTGAGTGACGGTGGCAGGGCCTGCTATCTCTCGATTGTTCATCAAGGTAGTGCGGTAGAGGATATCGATCAGCGACTTGGCTGCAGAGTCAAAATGGTAGCGGCCTTTTTTTCCTATGACCAGCGTGTTGGGTTCACGCAAATGCACATTACCAATCAAATCAATGGCATTTAACTTGCCTGTGATAGGGTCTCTATATAAATAAGCTTTGTTGGCGGTAATTTGTTGTCCAAAGCGAGTAATGGAGACTTTCCCTTCCAACACGGATGTTCCGCGCTGCGAAAGCATTCCCTGCTCACCCGTGACTTCCACTGTGCTCCTGCTTTTCTGCCCATCCACCGGATAAATAAAAGGCGCTTCCACGTAATAACCACCGCAGTAATTTTCCGTACTTTCAGTCCATCCAAGCTGTCTTGCAATTGCGTCCTGCGCTAGAGTGTGATTGTTCGGCAAGGTCTCTTCCGAAGGGAGCGCGGAGAATGCAATAATCGGAAGCAGGCAAAAGGCGGCAATCACAAATATGGTTGATTTTTTTCGTACTACAGACATTTTATCGTCCCTGAGCTATATTATCTTTCCTCAGCGATTGGCAAAGCGCATTTTCAAGACAATTTTAAACCCTTAATTTATACCCGCGCTTTTGCGGGAACCATTGGTAGCAAAGCATGAATTTACTGAGCAATCTTAGCTGCATGCAGGTATCGGCAAGTGTAACGAAAAGGGATACATAATGGAATCCACAGGCGTGTTAAAAACAGCTGGACGAGAAGAAGCCCTTGTAGAATGGCTAAGACACGCGTGCCGGTCAAAGGATATTGTTTTGCAGCCCATTCCAGGTGATGCAAGTTTTCGCCGCTATTTTCGCCTCTATACAGAAACCGGTCCTTTTATTGTGATGGATGCGCCGCCTTCGCATGAAGATTGTCGCCCTTTTGTGGCTATCGCAAAAGCCTTGCGGGCAACAGGGTTGCACGCACCGGCCATTTTGCATGAAAACCTGGAAGCGGGTTTTTTGCTGATGACAGATTTTGGCGACTTGACTTATCTTCAGTCTCTCCAGGCGGGAAACGCAGACGAGCTCTATCAGCGTGCTTTAAGGGCCCTCGCAGTATTGCAGCGCATAAGAAGTGTGCCTGGCAGAACCATACCGCTATTTACGCCCGATTTCATGCGTAAGGAATGGGAATGGCATAAGGAGTGGTTTTTGCAAAAGCTGCTAGGTCTTTCTCTGACAGATAATGAGAAAGAACTGGACACCTGTTATGACCTGCTGGTGGCTTCCGCGTCAGCACAGCCGCAGGTTTTTATGCATAGGGATTATCATTCAGCCAATCTCATGGTCTTGCCTGATCAGCAGGTAGGTATTCTGGATTTTCAGGATGCTTTTATCGGACCCGTCACTTATGATGTAGTTTCATTGCTTCGCGACTGTTATATAGACTGGCCGCCTGAACAAGTCAGGCACTGGGCCAGTGCCTATTGGCAAATGCTACAAGCAGAGGAAGCGTTTCGCGATACGGATTCGGAAACGTTTTTGCGCTGGTTTGACCTCATGGGAATACAACGCCATCTGAAAGCATTACTTACCTTTGCGCGTAAGCATGTCAGGGACCACCAGCCGCAGTACTTGAGGCATGTTCCCCGTACGCTCAATTATTTGCTGCAAGTGAGCGCGCGTTACCCTGAGCTGGCTGTCTTGCATGATTACTTGACTGCCTCAGTCGAACCCGCTTTTCTAAACAAAAAGGTATCTTTATGCGTGCCATGATTCTAGCAGCCGGCCGCGGTGAGCGAATGGGTGCATTGACAGCGGATGTTCCTAAACCTTTGCTGCGTGTTAGAGGACAATACTTAATTGAATATGCGATTGCGAATTTATTGCGCGCAGACATCCATGAAATAGTGATTAATGTGTCTTATCAGGCAGAGAAAATTAAAAGCGCTCTGGGGGATGGAAAACGTTATGGCGCTACTTTTTTTTACTCTGATGAAAAGGAGCGGCTGGAAACCGGCGGCGGTATTTTGAATGCGCTGCCTATGCTGGGGCCCGAGCCCTTTATTGTTGTTAGCAGTGACATTATTACGGACTATCCGCTGGCCGATCTGCCCCGTGAACCTGATGGATTGGCGCATCTCGTGATGGTCACGAACCCGCCCTATCATCCGTGCGGTGATTTTGGGATTAAAAACGGGCGTCTCGACTTGCATGCCACGCCTACTTTTACCTTCGCCAATATCAGTGTCATGCGGCCTGAGTTGTTTGCGGATTGTGAAGCCGGGCATTTTCGGTTAACTCGGTTATTGATCCCTGCGATTCTGAACGGCCAGATGACTGGCGAATTTTATGACGGGGATTGGTGTAATGTGGGTACACCGGATGATCTCGTGATGGCAAATCATCGCGCCCGAGAGGATTCGAACCTCCGGCCTTTGGCTTCGGAAACCAACACTCTATCCAGCTGAGCTACGGGCGCTTTTGCCCAGTAGTGATAGCCTATCTTGTATCAAGATGCAATGGATTTTGAACATAGCTAAATAGCAGGTTATGAGCCCAGCCTTATCATCCTGAGCCCAGCCTTATCATCCTGAGCGTAGCGAAGGATCTCCTGTTGTACTTTCAGAGATCCTTCGAGCAAAAACGCTCTCAGAATGACAGCCATTCTGTTCAACATTTCCTCTCCTCATTCTCATGCAGCAAAAGCGGCATGAAAAAACCGCTTCTTCTCTTCAACTTTTTCACAAGGAAAACAATCATGTCACTCGCTATTGTTTATAGCCGGGCATCTTCCGGTATTACTGCGCCGCTTGTTACGGTGGAAGTGCATTTATCCAATGGCATGGCCGGTCTTAATATGGTTGGCCTGCCTGAAGCCGCAGTGAAAGAAAGTAAAGACCGTGTACGCAGTGCATTAATGAATGCGAATTTTGAATTTCCTGCAAGACGCATCACTATCAACTTGGCGCCGGCAGATTTGCCCAAGGAAGGCGGCCGCTTCGATTTGCCTATCGCACTAGGTATTCTCGCAGCTTCCAGACAAATTCCACAGCAGGCGCTGGCTGATTATGAATTTATAGGTGAGCTGGCCTTGTCGGGAGAGTTGCGTCCTATCCGTGGCGTGCTGCCGGTGGCGCTGGGCGCTTATCAATCCGGGCGGCGCCTCATAGTTCCTTATCTGAATGCACAAGAAGCAACGCTGGCAAAACAGGCGACAGTACTGTCTGCCAGGCATTTGCTCGATGTATGTGCGCATCTTAAAGGCGAGCAGACATTATCAGCTTGCTTGCCGGATGCGTTGAATAAGGAAAACGGGAGTAGCTTGTCTGCGGATCTGGCTGACGTCAAAGGTCAACAACACGCCAAGCGGGCACTCGAAATTGCTGCGGCAGGACGGCATAGCCTGCTTTTTATTGGGCCGCCTGGCACCGGCAAAACCATGCTCGCAAGCAGGCTGCCTGGTATTCTGCCTGAAATCAGTGATGAGGAAGCGTTGCAAGTAGCGGCAGTGGCTTCCGTGAGCAGTGACGGATTTAATCCGCGCCACTGGAAAAGAATCCCTTTCAGATCGCCGCATCACAGTAGCTCCAGCGTTGCCTTGGTAGGCGGCGGGCGGCCACCCCGGCCGGGGGAAATTTCGCTGGCGCATCACGGTATTTTATTTCTGGACGAGTTGCCGGAGTTTAGTCGGCATGTGCTCGAGTGTCTGCGTGAACCGCTCGAGTCAGGCTGTATCACCATTTCACGCGCTGCATACCAGGCGGTTTTCCCCGCACAATTCCAGTTCATCGCGGCGATGAATCCTTGTCCTTGCGGTTATGCAGGGGATTCAACGGAGCACTGTCAATGCACTAAGGAGCAGATCAGACGTTATATGGGAAGAGTTTCAGGCCCGCTGCTAGACCGTATTGATATGCAGGTGGAAGTGGCAAAACTGCCAGCGGCTGTACTCGCAGGATCAGAAAATTATGCCTCGGATAATAGTTTGGCGGTTCGTGCGCGTGTCAGCGGAGCGCGCGCGCTTCAATTCAAACGTCAAGGCAAGTGTAATGCCACGTTAACGGTCCCGGAGCTGGATTATCACAGTGCTTTGCAAGAAGAAGCAAAGCATTTGCTGCATCAGGTGATGACAAAATTTATGCTTTCAGCACGCGTTTATCACCGGATAATTAAAGTGGCCAGAACAGCCGCAGACTTGGAAGGAAGTGTATCTATTACCGTGCAGCACATTAGTGAAGCATTACGGTACCGCTGCTTGGACCGGATGAAAATCATCATTTAGTCAAACAGTTGATTGATTTTATGACTTATTTAATCCCGGATGCCGTTATTAAGGTTATACTAAAATATATTCTTGAGGTTATTTTTCCAAATAGGAAGTTGTGTTATTAAAATAAGAAAGAGGAGGGTTTATGCCATTAACGTTTTATCCCCATACTGATGATGCACAAAAAGGTTCTTATGAAGAGAGAGTGGAAGTGCTAATGGAGGCGGCTGAACGTTACAAGGCAATTGTGCTGGACGTGAGCGCTAAGCCTACTGAGCAAGAGGAAAGGAAACGCATGGTTCCACGGGAGCAGACAGCAGCTTTTAACTGGGAAGAAATCGCCCGTTTATTGCGGGAAATCAGAGAGCTGCCAGAAGGAAATAAAAGCGATAAACTTAAAAAAGCGGTGCTTTTAAAAAAATTAGCGGAAGTTTATGAAGTCTTGCGTGCGGCAAAAATGCCCAAGCTGGAAGCAGTAAGGCTTGCCTTAATCAGCGAATCCAATCAGCTGCAAGGGGGAACCCAGGTCGCTTAGTATATGCCCCAATTTCTTGATTATCATGTGATGGCCATCCAGCTGCTTGCGAAGGATGTATCACGCATTTTATTACAACCCCTCCATGCGCCCGTGATTTCCTATGAAGCGGGGCAATACATTGAAGTATCACATACAGACGGCCGTGTTTCCTATCTTTCTATTGCCTGCGCGCCCAGAGACGATGCAATACTTGAATTTCATTTGTTTCATCCGGCAGAAAATGAGAAAGCGCAAGCGTTGCTGCGCATGGCGCGAACGGAAAAAAAATGGCAACTACGCGGTCCGTTAGGACGTTGCACAGTCAGCCAGCTTCATCCCGACAAGCCTATTCTTTTTTTAGCGCAGGGTACGGGTTTTGCGCCTGTCAAGGCGGTTATTGAAGCGCTTATTCAGGCTGATTTTCCGCTTTTGTTGCATGTGTACTGGTTTTCCCAGAACCAGGAAGATTTTTTCCTGACAGAGCAGATTTCACGATGGAAAGCGTCGCATCCTCTCTTTATTTTTACACCCATCATTCTGCCGTCTGCTTTTAATGAAGATCAAATTGAGTCGGTATTGAATCAGGCCATTCTAGCCACCTACCCGGATCTTTCGGCATATCAGGTATACGCAAGCGGCCCACGTTCCTGGGTTTATCGTATTTTTCATGCTTTTCAGCAAAAGGGATTACCGCGGGCGTTTTTTTTCTCAGATATGTTTGAGTAAGTGTCATGTCATTTACATCACACCGGCAGCAAGAGGGGATGCTTAGCGATGACGTGTACAGTTTCATCAACGAAATATGTAAACCTTTACAGCAATGACAGTAGAGAAAAACTGGCTCACTTGCAATGGCAGAAAAGTTTTATGCAGCTCATGCCGCGGATTATGCTTCCACCGCTTCTACAGCCGCGCGAAGTTTATTCATCGCATTTTTTTCGAGCTGCCTTACGCGTTCAGCCGAGATTTGGTATTTGTCAGCGAGTTCCTGCAAAGTCAGTTTGTTTTCATCCAGCCACCGTGTGCGAATGATATCCTGACTGCGATCATCCAGCCGATCCAGCGCCTGATAAATCAAATCATTGGATTGTTCTGACCAGTCTGCACTCTCCAATTGTTGCGCAGGATTATAGCGTGTATCTTCCAGATAGCCGGCAGGCGCAAAGCTGGGCTCTTCGTCGTCGTATTCGCTATGGGTATCAAATGAGGCGTCGGATGTAGCAAGGCGCATTTCCATTTCCCTGACAGTTTCTGGTTTGACACCCAGGTCTTTAGCAACGTCATTCACTTCCTGCTGCGTCATCCAGCCCAGGCGTTTTTTAATGTTACGCAGGTTAAAAAAGAGTTTACGCTGTGCTTTGGTGGTTGCCACTTTGACAATGCGCCAATTGCGCAGGATGTATTCGTGAATTTCGGCTTTAATCCAGTGCATGGCAAATGTCACCAGCCGCACGCCCATTTCGGGGTTAAAGCGCCGAACGGCTTTCATTAGCCCTACATTGCCTTCTTGTATGAGATCGGCGAGCGGCAGACCGTAGCCGAGATAGCCTTTAGCGACCCGTGCCACATAACGTAGATGCGCCAGAATCAGGCGCTTTGCAGCAGCCAGCTCATTATTCTGCTGGAGCCTGACCGCCAATTCATACTCTTCTTCCTGGGTTAACAACGGGACTTGGTTGATATGATGAAGATAAGCTTCCAGGCTGTTAACCGGCAGGCGAATATCAACAGTTTGTAAGCTCGTATTCATATTGGCCATGATTTGCTCTTCTTGCTGAAGATGAATGGTAAATTTAGCTGCTTATTTTAACCTCAGTTATGGTTAAGCAATTGAGGACATCCAAAATTTACTTCTGCTGATAGACGGTTTTTTTGCTTTTAAACAGTAACCTGCTAAACCACTAACAAGATTAACCAGAAAATTTACCGGACTGCGATGTCGAGTATGCTCAATATGGCAGATAGATTTAAGTTGATCAATGACGGTTTCTACAATGCTTCGCTGATAAAGAAAAAATTTTTCGAACGCGCTTAGCATTTTTTTCTTCATGTTTTTTCTAACTTTCGTAATCAATTTTATGCCTCGTTTTGCAAGCGACTCCGCTAATTTTTTGCTGATGTATCCTTTATCGCCCGCACCAAAACCAGTTAATCCTTGCATTAATTTTTCAACAACTTCTCTATCATCAACATTTCCTTTTGTAATGCAAAAACTCATAATTTCTCCCTGGTGATTGATCGCTAAATGTAATTTGAATCCATAAAAAAAGCCTACAGAACAGTGTCCGCGTTCAGCAATGCCTTTAAAAACTTTATTTCTGTAAATTCGACGATTGTGGCATACAACCATTTTTGTAGAATCCAAATAATACAATCCGGTGTGTTTTCCTGTTCTTGATAGTACATACGCCGTTAGTGGTGCAAGCAACCTTGGCATGAGTGCAACAAAACGTGGATAGCTTACCGCTTTAGGAAATTCTCGAAAAAGTTGGCCTAACACACAATCCAGATAAAAATCCTTGAATGTGCGATAGTGGCTTAAGTGAAATAAAATCATGATCGTCATCATCTCGCTTTCACTTAATTCTGTTTTCCTCTGACGTTTGCCTTTAGGTAAGGGCAAAATTTTATTTGCAGATTCTTTTACATGGTTCTTGTAAAACTCATCAATATCACAGAAAATTTCAACGATCGGCGCTAGTAGCATTTTGACTCCATTCAAAACCTTGGGCGGTTAAAAATGGCAAAATTTACCAAGCGCCTTTCTTATTTTCAATCTTTTCAAAAAGTTAAAATTCGCTTATCCATAACTGAGGTTATTTTACTCATTTTTAGGGCTTTTTATCAATCTGTCTTAAGTGTAGTCGGCAAACAGGGCGTCCACAAATTCTTCCGCCTTAAATGGCCGCAGATCCTGGATTTTTTCACCTATCCCAATGAATCGAATAGGGATTTTTGTCTGCTGCGCAATGGCAAAAATGATGCCGCCCTTGGCTGTTCCATCCAGCTTGGTGAGCGCAATACCGGTTACGCCGACGGCTTCATTAAACTGTTTGACCTGATTCAATGCATTTTGACCCAGTGTGGCATCCAGAACGATGAGGGTTTCATGCGGGGCTGTGGGGTCGATTTTTCCCAGTACACGTTTTACTTTTTGCAGCTCTGCCATAAGGTTGGACTGCGTATGCAGGCGTCCCGCTGTATCTGCAATCAGGATCTGCATGCCGCGGGCTTTAGCGGCTTCCATGGCGTCATAAATCACAGCTGCTGTATCTGCGCCCGGTTGCTGTGCAATCACCGGAATCTGGTTGCGTTCCCCCCACGCTGCCAGCTGCTCAATGGCTGCGGCGCGGAAAGTGTCACCTGCCGCCAGCATGACTGTTTTTCTATCCTGTTTGAAAAGATGTGCCAGTTTGCCAATGGTGGTGGTTTTGCCTGAGCCGTTGATACCGACTACCAGAATGACATAGGGTTTAATTTCATTTGATAGAGGTAAAGGCGCCTCACAGGGCTGCAATATTTTTTTCATTTCGTTTTTCAGGCACTGAAAGGCAGCCTCAGCATCGCTTAACTCATTGCGCGCAAGCTTTTGTGTCAGTGTCTTGATGAGCTGATCGGTTGTCTCAACACCTACGTCGGCAGTCAGTAGCTGCATTTCAATTTCGCTGAATAATTCGGCATTTAATTCCTTTTTTCCCAGGAATAAATTCGCCATGCCTGCCGCCAGATTGGCCCGCGTTTTGGTGAGCCCCTGTTTTAACCGTACGAATAATCCCGGCTTTGTGTTGTCCGCTTCTTCCTGTGCAGTATCAGTTGTTTCTGCTGGTTTAGGCTCGGGTGTTTCTGGCGTTTTTTTTCTTTTCAAAAAATCGAACATTTTTACTGTCCTTACACGGATAAATAGAGCAGTTATAAATTAAAACTTAAATCCATTGCAGCAAGCTGCAAGACCTTGGCAATACCAATATTATTATTTTAATTTTCTTTCTTTGTTGTAAGTGTTACTTTCGTATCCAAAAAGAAGCTTATGGTAGCATACAACCCTCATGAAACAGGACTGAAAAATGCAGCAGGGGCAGGTACGTATTATCGCAGGCAAGTGGCGCGGGCGGAAACTGCAAGTGCCGGATATCAAAGACTTGCGACCTACGCCCGATCGCGTGCGGGAGACACTTTTTAACTGGCTTGCACCCATGATCGCGGGCGCACATTGTCTGGATGTATTTGCGGGTAGCGGTGCGCTGGGCTTTGAGGCGTTATCGCGCGGCGCTGCACATGTGGTCATGGTGGACCAGGCGAGAGTTGTGGTAGAGCTGCTAAAAGCAGAGCTGGTTCAATTCGGCGCTAATAATGCTGAGGTCTATCAAGCGAAAGTACCAGAGCAATTGCAAAAGCCCCGACATCCTTTCGATATTGTCTTTCTTGACCCACCTTATCAGAGCAACTTGCTGTTGCCTTGTTGTCACTACCTGGAGGGGCAGGGATTTTTAGCAGATTCCGCATATCTCTATCTGGAAGCAAGTGAGGTAATCAAGGATAATGAGCTTCCTAAAAACTGGCGCTTAATCAAAACCAGACAGGCGGGACAAGTCGCCTATCATTTAGCACAAAGAGAAAAAGCACACCATGACTGAAACAATACAGCAAAAGCAGCGATTGCTAACGGGCGATACGCCAACCGGGCGTTTGCATTTGGGACACTGGGTAGGGTCGCTCGAAAACCGCGTGCAAATGCAGAATGATTATGACTGTTATTTTCTTATCGCGAATGTTCATGCTTTTACAACCCGTATGGACCGTCCTGCTGAAATTCATCAGAGTGTGATGGATATTGCGATTGATTACCTGGCGGCAGGTATTGATCCTGATCGCAGCACTATTTTTCTGCAGTCTGAAATTCCCGCTATCGCCGAGATGACTTTTTTCTTCAGCATGCTTATTCCCTATCCTCGATTAATGCGTAACCCTACCATTAAAGATGAGATACGCGACAAGGGGCTCGGGGAAAACTATCCTTTTGGTTTTTTACTTTATCCAGTAGGCCAAGTGGCGGATATTCTGGTATTCCGGCCGCAAGTAGTACCCGTTGGCGAAGACCAGATTCCGCATCTTGAGATGACACGCGAGGTCGCCCGCCGGTTTAACCAGCTTTATTGTCATGTAGACCCGCATACTGAAGATGCGGATTATATCAAAAAAGGCGGTTTATTCCCGGTCATCGAACCTGTGCTGGGACGTTCCAAACGGCTGGTAGGAATAGGCCCGCCAGGCTTGGATGGTAACCTGTTGAAAATGTCCAAATCCCTTAATAATGCCATTTTTCTAAGTGATGATCCGGATACGATCAAAAAGAAAGTCATGTCCATGTATACTGATCCCAATCGGCTAAAGGCTACCGATAAGGGCCGGGTAGAAAATAATCCTCTCTGGATTTTCCATGAGACATTTAATCCGGATAAAACCTGGGTGGCGGAAGCAGAAGCGCGATACCGCGAAGGAACCATTGGTGATGTGGAATGCAAACGGCGGTTAATCGATGTGCTGGTTGCTTTTATTGAGCCGATGCGCGAACGCAGACTTCAGTATGAAAAGGATCTTCATTATGTGAAAAACGTTTTGCGCGAGGGCACTGCAAAAGCAAATCAGGTGGCCAACCAAACGTTGATGATGGCAAAAGAAGCAATGAACCAGAGGTATTTTTAATGAACGATAAAAACGAAACGCAAGGCCGCCGCAGCGGGCGGTTGACGGTGCTTGAGCTAATGGCTGTGATCTCGGTGCTAGGAATTCTGTTAACCTGGGTGGTGCATCATTTTCTGACATCGTAGATTGATGCCGCAAATAAGTGTAGTAAAATTACGCCTGGCATTAACGTTTAACTCTTTGCACCTATATTAAATTGCGATAAGATATGAATTTTAATGTGGGTTTATATAACCCTTGGCCGGGCGTCACTCGTTTTAATCCGAGCGAAAGCAGGTAAATGATTCAATAAAAATGGGCGTTAAATTTTTAAAAGGAAAAATCGACTATGCGTAAAAATCTTCTCATTGCCACTCTCGTTGGGTTATCCATTATTGGTATGACCGCTTGTTCCCGAAGTGAAGAAAGCAAACCAGCTGATGAAACCACCACCAACCAGACTTCGGCGATGACAACGGAGCAGCCAAGCGCAACTGAAACACAGGCTCCAGCACAAACAGCAGACAGCACCCAAGGGACAACAACCCAGGCAGATACCACAACCACCACACAGCCTGCTGATCAGTCAACCGCCACTGACTCAACCACGCAACAGTCCACTGATACCACAACGACTCAATAAGCGTGTTACCTTCCAAGCCATAGGCTGCTTAAAGCAGTCTATGGTTATTTTCACATTTTAGCCTGTTCTCCCGTACACCGACGTAGTTTATCAATACCCTTCCCAGTTTCCCTCACGCTAACTTTGCCTCATATACCTCATTGATGAGTACAGATATGCCAGAATTTTATGGTATTGTAGGCGATGTTTTTGTAAGAATCCGGGTCTAAAAAACGATATGAAATTTTCCCAATTTATTATGCGGCTGGTGTTAGTGCTTGCTGCTGGATTGTCTATTACAATCGCAAGTTTTGCAGAAAAAGGTTCAACCGTCGTGGTTTCTGCTCCACCGACTGAAGTGAATGCTGTTCAAGCGCAGCCTGCACCGGCCATACAACGGCCCGCCAGCCGCTTATGGAATTTGCAGGATGCTGATATCCTGAGTGTTATTAACGAGGTTTCCCAGGAAACAGGCAAGAATTTTGTAGTGGATCCTCGCGTTAGCGGCAAAGTCACCCTGATTTCAAGCAAGCCTTTACGCCAAGGGGAAGTCTATCAAGTATTTCTTTCAGTATTGGGGCTGCTGGGTTATTCCGCTATCCCTAACGGGAATGTCATTAAGATTGTCCCAAACATGGAAAGCGGCGAACAGGCGGTGAAGGTAGCGACCAACCGTTCGCCAGGCAGGGGAGAGGAAGTCGTGGTTCGCGTTATCAGGTTAGAAAATGTTTCTGCGACCCAGCTCATTCCTGTTCTGCGTCCCTTGCTGCCCCAATGGAGCAATATTTCTGCTTATACACCCGGCAATGTCCTGATTTTACTCGGTCGCGCTTCTAATCTGGAACGTATTGTTACCATCATTCAGGACGTGGATAAGGCTGCCAATAGCGGCATTCAAATTATTCCGTTACGTCATGCCTCGGCTACCCAGGTAGCCACTGTGCTTAACAATTTGCAGGCTGCTTCCCGTGCGGCAGGCGAGACTCCCGGGGTTTCCATCGCTGTGGACGAGCGCAGTAACAGTATTTTACTCGGCGGCCCTAAAGCAGCAAGATTGCGCATTCGTGTGCTGATTTCGCAGCTGGATGCGCCTGCCGCTACACCGGCAGGCAATACGGAAGTGGTCTATCTGCGTTATCTGCAAGCCAAAACATTTGCGCCGCTACTGGGCAAAATTGCCATGAATATTTTGGGCAAGGATGGCGGCGGTTCGCAAATGGATATGAGTAGCGGCCCATCTGCACCTGTCTCTGCTGGTACTAGTGGGTCAGCCCCAGCAGCCGCTGCTAAGGAAGCGCCTACTAATACAACGAATATTCAGGCCGAGCCTAATACCAATGCGCTAATTATCACCGCCCCGCCCGCCCTGATGCAGGCTTTGAAAAATGTCATTGCCAAGCTTGATATACGCCCTGCACAAGTTATGGTAGAAGCGATTATCGCTGAAATTGATGAAAGCAATTTAATGAGTCTGGGTATTCAGTGGGGAAGCGTGAATGCAAGTGGTGATGTGCAGACGGTTGTGACAAACACGCCGACTTCTTTCCCCAACTTTGGCGCCGGCGTCGTAGGGATTATGCCCAGTGTGCAAATTCAGGCTATTTTGAGCTTGCTGCGTAATCAGAATGGCGTGAATATTCTTTCTACGCCTTCCATCATGGTGCTGGATAATCAGAAAGCAACCATCGAAATTGGACAGATGGTTCCAACACAAACAGGTCAATATGTTACTCCAACAGGTACCGGAGATAATGGTTCGCCGCTACCCTTTACAACGAACGACTATAAAAACGTGACGCTGAAATTGGATGTGACGCCGCAAATCAACTTGGGCAATTCTGTGCGGCTCAAATTGAATTTAAAAAATGATACCCTCCAAAACCCGCAAAATCCGGGCCTGACGCCGATCATTAACACCAGCAAGATTTCTAATGCGGTGATCATCAATAGTAACGATGTCTTGGTTGTGGGGGGATTAATCAGTAATTCTAATAATGAGAATGTTAATAAGGTGCCGATTCTAAGCAGTGTACCTATTGTGGGATCCCTGTTTGTGCAAAAAAGCACGAGCCAGCAGAAAAAAAATCTGGTGGCGTTTATCAAGCCAATCATTATCCAGAACAGTGATGAAGCCATGGCGTTGACATATACAAAATATAACGCCATACGCAGCACGCAAGGCAATTTCCGTGATGATCTGGCTGAAATTGGCGATGAACCCGTGCCTACGAAGCTTCCACCGTGGAAAAATACAAAAGATCTGCCCAAACCCTTTGAGACCAAAGAACAATGTCCATCAGACAAGTGCTAATATTTAAAATTAATTTGGATCTCGCTCTACGCGGCATGAAACTGCGGGAGATGATAAGAAAAGAGGTGGCTGAGGCGCCATGAATCCATTGCGATTTGCTTATGCTAAGCGTTATGGTGTGCTTGTTACCAGCATGGATAACCAGATAGCGAAAGTAATTTATCATCGCAAGCCATCGCTTGCCGTGCTGACGGAAATCCGCAGGCGTTTGCAAATGCCGCTTGAATTGGAACTGGTCAGTGACGAATTATTTAATGAGTCCCTGGTGAAAATCTATGAAACGGATTCAACTACCGCTATGCAAATGGCGGAAGATTTGGGCGAGTCACTGAATCTGTCTGAACTTATGCATGAACTGCCCAAGGCAGAAGATTTACTGGAAAAGCAAGATGATGCGCCCATTATTCGCCTCCTCAATGCCTTATTAAGTGAAGCCATCAAAGAAGGCGCGTCAGATGTGCATATCGAAACCTTTGAAGACCATGTCACTATCCGTTTTCGCGTGGACGGGATTTTGCGTGAGGTGCTTGAACCGCCGCGTATTCTCGCGCCCCTCATCATTTCACGCATCAAGGTCATGGCGAGACTCGATATTGCTGAAAAACGTCTACCTCAGGATGGCCGAATTACACTGCGTATAGGCGGCCGCGCTGTGGATGTGCGCGTGTCCACCATGCCGACCAATCATGGCGAGCGCGCAGTGCTCCGCTTGCTGGATAAGCAAAGCGCGCGGCTTGATCTTGCTGAATTGGGGATGGAAGCGAATACGCTTAACCTGCTACGCACCCTGATTACCAAACCGCATGGTATTCTGCTTGTTACCGGTCCCACGGGTTCAGGTAAAACCACAACGCTGTATGCGGGTCTCACCGTGTTAAATGACAAAAAACGAAATATTCTGACGGTTGAAGATCCTATTGAATATGATCTGGCCGGCATTGGCCAGACGCAGGTGAATACGAAAACTAATATGACGTTTGCCAAGGGGCTGCGCGCCATTTTGCGGCAGGACCCGGATGTGGTGATGGTCGGTGAAATCCGTGACCTGGAAACAGCGCAAATTGCCATTCAGGCGAGTTTGACGGGACATTTGGTGCTTTCCACACTGCATACTAATAGTGCGATTGGTGCGATTACCCGGCTGGATGATATGGGCGTAGAGCCTTTTTTACTGGCCTCGAGCCTCGCGGGTGTGCTGGCGCAGCGATTGATTCGCCTGCTGTGTGAACACTGTAAAAAGCCCATGTTGGCAACCCCCTCCGAATGCGAGCTATTGGGCGTAGCAGAAACTGCGTCACCGGTTATCTATCATCCTGCAGGTTGTTCGCTTTGCCGGCATACGGGGTACTCAGGACGCAGCGGTGTGTATGAGCTGATTGCTATTGATGATGCGCTGCGAACCATGATTCATGACCGTGCGCCCGAGCAGCAGATGCGCAAGCATGCGCGCATGTCTTTTTCCAGCTTGCGTCGTGATGGCTACCGGCGTGTCCTGATGGGCGATACTTCGCTCGAAGAAGTACTGCGTGTGACGAGCGAGGATTAATATGCCAGCTTATCACTTCATCGCAGTCAATCAGGGTGGACAGGAACAGAAGGGAGTGCTCGAGGCAGAAAGCGAGAAGCATGCGCGTCAGTTATTACGCGACAAATCCCTCATACCTGTTAAGGTGCGGGCCGCTCAAGAGAAAAAAGGGTTACGTAAAGAAAGTCAATTCACAGCTTTATTTTCGCGCCAGCGTCGTTTGAGCAGCAAGGAACTTGCGCTAATTACGCGGCAGTTTGCGACGCTGCTTTCAGCCGGTTTACCAATTGAAGAAGCCTTGCAGGCGGTTTCAGAGCAAACGGAAAAATCGCATGTGAAAGGCCTGGTTCTTTCGGTACGCAGCAAAATTGTGGAAGGTCATGCGCTGGCGTCGGCTTTGCGTGAACACCCGGAAAGTTTTTCGGCGCTCTTCTGTGCTACGATTGCAGCCGGTGAAAAATCGGGCCATTTAGATAAAGTGTTATTGCGTCTCGCGGATTATACTGAGCAGCAATGGCATATGCGGCAAAAATTAAAAACGGCCCTGATTTATCCAGCCATGATCGTGCTGGTTGCCATGGGTATTGTAGGCTTTTTGCTGGAATACGTGGTGCCCAAGATGATTGCTGTCTATGGCCGCTTGAATCAGGCACTGCCGACTTTAACCACAGTTTTAATCAGTATCAGCCAGTTTGTTGGAAATTATGGACTCTATTTCTTGCTCTTGATAATCGCGGGTATTTTTTTCTGGCGGCGCGCATTAAAAAAGAATGCGCTTCTGCGTGAAAAAACACATCAGTTTTTACTGCGTCTTCCGCTAATAGGCTATGCGATTAAGACAGCAGACACGGCCCGTTTTGCGCGCACGCTCTCTATTCTTTCCGCAGCGGGTGTGTCTGTGCTGGAAGCGATGCGCATTTCAGCGCAGCTTATTACGACGATTCCCATTCGAAACGCCGTGGAAGAAGCGGTTGACCGTGTGCGTGAAGGAGCGGCTATTCATCTAGCGCTTAAACAAACAGGTTATTTCTCACCCATGAGTGTGCATATGATTTCAAGCGGCGAAGCGAGCGGGCAGCTGGAAGGCATGCTGGAGCGCGTGGCACAAAATCAGGAAGATGAGATTACACGCTTGATTGAAGTAGGACTCGCCCTGTTTGAACCTGCTATTATTCTGATCATGGGCGCGATCGTTTTGTTTATTGTCCTCGCGGTGCTATTGCCTATTTTCCAGCTGAATGAGTTTACTGGGTAAAAATAGTTTGCATCTTTCCTACGAATTGCCAGAACTATTTTTTTGGTCCAAAAAATTTATTTAGCTCTTCTTAATATTTTGCCGGTATGCGAACCTTTACCGAAACTGCTCGAAACTATTCCTTCATTTTCGCTTTTCTATGCATGAAAAAATATAAACCGTTCGCCCTGAGACGGCCGCGTAGCGGCCGTCTCAGGGCGAACGGTTTATATTCTTGAACCATTTACGGCATTTCATGCTGCTGTTCTTTAGACTATTCCTTTTCCCGCTGGCGATAAACGACACCAATATTGCCGATGACCTGGACCAGTTCAGCTTTCAACGCCGCACATAACTGGGCAAATAATGCTTTGCGCAGCTCACGGTCCTGCACGGCAATACGAACTTTTATTAGCTCATGATCATGAAGCGCGCGATCTGCTTCTTTTTCCACTGCTTCGGTTAGGCCATTATTGCCAATTAATACGATGGGTTTTAATTTATGCGCACGCGCTTTTAATTGCTGTTTCTGTTTTGGTGGAAGAGACACGTTAATTTTTCCTTACAGTTGAATGGCAGGCATTATAAGGATTGTAAAAATAAAACACAACGGAGATTTTTATGGAGATAATGAAGCCTGCGTTGAAGCGTTATTCAATAATATCAATATTCATGCCGCCGAATACATGCTCTACCGTTTCATCCGCCGCATCAGCGAGTGTATAGCCTGTCTCACCAAACCAACGCCGGATGGCAACCAATTCACGGCTACGGAGGAAAATATAAAACCCGAGAAAGATCACATCTGGGTCTTGCTGTTCGGTGCTTTCGTGAAAACCATAACGTTCAGCATAGGGCAGGCGTTTTTTGGACTCGGATTGCGTGTATTCAGAAAGAATAGTAAAAGCTTCCTGTGCGGTCGCGGCATGTTCTACTTTTTCCTGCACCACTTCGTAATCGTGAATGCGTTGCTGGATAATTTTCTCCAGTTCATCTTCCTTAAATAGTTCGGAAAAACCATGCGGTAAGCGCTCATCCAGGCCAAAAACTTTATTGAGAAAGTCAGCATGATCAACTTTAGCCACATCCGCGGAAATAGCACGATAGAAAAAAGGAACGGCCAAACAAGCGCGCTTGAAGGAAGGAAGATTAAAATAGAGCTTATCTTCCCGCAGCGTGATCGTTCCTAAACGAACTGGATGCTGGGGATTTTTTTTGAAGGAATCCAGGGATTCAAAATGCAAATTATCGCATTCGTCTTTCCAGAACCAATTCCAGGAGGTACCGTTGGGATTACGTTCGCAACATTTCAACTGATTTAATGCAGCTACCAATTTATCTTTTTGGTAAAGGTCGTAAGTCAGACGGATAGGTTGATAAGCCTCTCCTGTTTCGACAGTAAGGAAAGGCTTTTGCAACCGTTCAAACATGGGGAACTCCTATTTGCGAAAATTAAAGTTTGAAGCGTCTTGCTTCATCAACTTTTTGCTCAACTTTTTCAACTTGTTTATTAACCGCCCTAATCTCGTCTTTCAGTTTCTTGTTTTCTTGTAGAATAGGGGTGATGCGTTGATCAAAGTAAGATTGTATTTGCTTAGGATCAGATAAGACAGGATCACTTCCGATTAATGTAGCATGTTTTAAGCGTTCTGCCTGGTTCTTTACTAATATGGAATTAAGACTATTCAGCTCACCAGTGATGCGTTGCAGTTCCTCGGCTGACATTTTAGCAAGCGGGCCATTCTTGCTTATTTCCCCATGTAGCGCAGCAATTCTTTCCTGTATGCGACTAATTTCATGGTTTTGCTTTTCAAGCTCGCGGTTTGTTTCTTCTAAAGCGTCTGAAATATTACGCGGCGTTACCTCATCTGCTTTTCTTCCGCTTAGTTGCGCGTGTTCCAAATGCGTTTTTAAAATTTCCTTATTCTGCTTGTAATAATAAGCAGCGATACGCTCCATTGCCTGTTGGATTTTTTCTGACATTTCTTTTAGCTGCTGCGAGAGCTCCGCTGTCGTATTCAAAATGGCCTGACGGATGTCTTGCGCAATATTTTCATCTTTTCTTTGCATTTGGAGACTCCTCACTTTTGCCTCTATCTTTATTTTATTAATTATAAATGCTTTTGCTTAGGAATGACTTAAATTTTTATTTTAAACCACATCAAATCCCCATGATTCTGTTTACATTTTAGACATATTTTGTTAAATTTTTCAATTCATTAATACCACCGTTTATTTTATTCCCAGGATCAAATATGAGAACTGCTTTCCAATCAAAGAATTATAGAAAAGCTGCCGGTTTTACCCTGATTGAAGTCATGGTTGTTGTCGTTATTTTAGGCATCCTGGCGGCAATTATTGTCCCCAAAATCATGAGTCGTCCCGAGCAGGCGAGGATGGTGAAGGTCAAACAGGATATTCTAGCGATCCAAAGCGCACTCGACCTTTATAAACTGGATAACGGGACTTACCCCAGCACAGATCAGGGCTTGCAGGCGCTGGTGACCAAACCGACGGTTCCGCCCGTCCCGCGCAACTGGAAGTCTGAAGGCTATTTGCAGGATGTGCCGATGGATCCCTGGGGCCAGGCTTACCAATATCTGAACGAGAGTGAAAAAATTAAAATTTTCAGTTACGGGTCTAAAGGCAAGGATGGCAACAGCGAAGTCGGTAACTGGAATATCAATGAGGCAGAGGCGGGTTGAGGCAGCTAACGCGATCGGGCAGATCCGCGCGGGGGTTCACGCTCATTGAACTCCTGGTCGTCATCTTTATTATCAGTATTGTGACGAGCGTTGCATTGCTTTCGATCAGCCATAATAGCAACAAGCAGCTCGAGTCGTTTGCGAAGGAATTGACACAAATGGTCACCCTCGCTGAGGAGCAGGCGATGCTTTCGCCTAATGTATTGGGTTTGGCATTTGAGCAGCGTACTTTTTACTTTGCCAGTCTCCAGCCTGCGGTGAATAACAAAAAAAAGACTTGGATACGGTTGCAGGATAGCCTTTTTGGCAAGCGCGTCATTCCAGATCCTATCCAGGTGGATGTGGTCGTAGACGGTGTGCGGATCGGACTTTCGGATTCAGCGGAGAATAAAAAAAATCCACAAATCGTGATATCAACCAATGGTGATATTACGCCTTTTAAAATATACATTGGAAAACGGGGTGACAAACCGCGTTATGTGGTAACCGGCGATGCGGATGGGACGGTGGTTAGTAAGGCTTTGTCGTAGTGATATATATTCATGTGGTTTGGGCATGCTGTGTTGTTTTCATTTTGGGTTTTAGAACCAATTTCTGTTATTCAGCATTAGCTATTATCACTCCACATCAGCCCTGTCGCTGCATCAGCCCTGTCGCTGCATCAGCCCTGTCACCTCGCATCAGTTCTGTCACCCCGCACTTGTTGCGGGGTCTGGTATATAAAAATAATGTCTTTTTTATTTTTTGATACCGGATCCCGCAACAAGTGCGGGATGACAGGGCGGGGCAGTGCGAGTTGCTATGCTGTATTAAGAAAGACCCCACCAGTTAAAATAGTTTGCGACCAACAAACTAAACAACGGAGGGGTCTCATGAAACAGTACGATTATACAGGGAAAGAGGTATACGTTGGTATAGATGTTCATAAAAAGACCTATTCTTGCGTTATTATTTGCGAAGGAGAAGTAGTGAAACGAGATACAATGCCAGCCAAAGCTGAGATATTGGTAAGTTATCTAAAAAATACGTTTTCTGGAGCGGTCATCAAAACTGCTTACGAAGCTGGATTTTCTGGATTTCATCTGCATCGCTATTTGGTCTCCCATGGAATAAATAACATAGTGGTCCATCCTGGTTCTATTGAAGTAGCCTCCCGAGATCGGGTCAAGACAGATAAACGCGATGCATTAAAAATAGCCCTACAATTATCTGCTGGGCGATTGCATGGGATCTTTGTGCCAAGCCAAGAGCGAGAAGAGAAACGTAGCATGACGCGATTACGGACAAATATATTGAAACTACGGCATCAAGTTGGTCAGCAATTTAAAGGACTATTATTTACTCAAGGATTAATAGAAGTAGAAGATGATACGGTGATTTGTCCAAGATGGTTATCTCAAAAGTTAAGTGAAGTGGAACAGGGGAATTATTCAAACGATTTTTGTTATAGCGTTCATCAATATGCTGAGCAATGGATGCAATTGACGAAACGAATGAAAGAAATAGAAGCAAGGCTTGAAATTCAGGCAAATGATGAAAAAAGTCTGCAAATGATTTATGAAAGCGTCCCAGGGATTGGCCCAATTCATGCAAGACAATTAGCCAATGAGCTGGGTAATATGATTCAGTTTAAAAATGAAAAACAGTTATTTAGTTTTACAGGACTAACGCCGAGTGAGCATTCATCGGGTGAGCATACTCGACAGGGTCATATTACACGACAAGGAAATTCAGTATTACGCAGAATTTTTATAGAAGCAGCATGGATAGCCATTACAAAAGACCCGAGCCTGAAAGAAATATTTAATCGTCTCTCGAATAATCGAGGAAAAAAGCGTGCAATCGTTGGTGTTGCACGACGATTAGCAGGCCGTATTCGATCTTGTGTATTAACAGGAGCATTATATGAAATAAAACCAACTCAAGAAGCTTGTTCGCTTCAGGAAAAGGTTGCCTGACCTCGTTCAGTCATCCTGTGAGTCTGTAATTTTTAGGGACCACGTTCGCGAGTTTGGGGCAGGCATTATAAGACCGAATGAACAACTTGTGCGCGTTTTTACGGAAACGACCACGAATAGCAGATTGGCCTACAAGGTCTAGTGATAGGATCGGTATAAGAGCTGGCTTCTGAGTTGGTTTTAAATTGAAAAATAAGTGCTTTTATTAGCAGGAGATGCCGCTATGCGCAAACTTGAAAATACACATAGCGGATGACAGGGCGGGGCAGTGCGGGATGACAGGGCGGGGCAGTGCGGGATGACAGGGCGGGGCAGTGCGGGATGACAGGGCGGGGCAGTGCGGGATGACAGGGCGGGGCAGTGCGGGATGACAGGGCGGGGCAGTGCGGGATGACAGGGCGGGGCAGTGCGGGATGACAGGGCGGGCAGTGCCGGGATGACAGGGCGGGCAGTGCCGGGATGACAGAGCAAAGTGAGCGCGGGGAAATAGAGTGTGCGTTATATAGAGGCCAAATTTAATGATCCAGACTATTTAAAACAGTTTGCCCCCATGGTGTATAAAACAAGATCTTCATTTATGAACAAGAAAAACCCGCGTGCAAGTTCAGTCATGATGACAAAAATGACAGGTCTCACGCTGATTGAAGTCTTGATAGCGCTCGCGATCGTGGCGATTGCGCTGACAGCTGTGATCAAAGCGGCTTCACAGAATATTCGCTCAACTGCCTATTTGCAGCATAAAACCATCGCCATGTGGGTGGGCCGGCAAGTGTTGAATGAAATCCGGGTAGGTGCACTGAAATTACCGGAAGAGGGTGATAAAACCGAGCAGGCGACGACCATGCTTGGGCAAAACTGGCGTTGGCAGGCAGAGCAGAAGCCGACGCCCAACAACCGGATTAAAAAAATCGAAGTCAATGTTTTTGCCGGCGACAAAGCGGAGGGATCGCCACTGATAAGCCTTGAGAGTTATGTTTATGAAGATGCGTAGATACCACGCTTGCAAGCAACGTGGTTTCACGCTGCTTGAAATACTTATCGCTCTGTTTATTTTCACTATTCTTTCATTGATATTGGCTAATGCGTTGCACAACGTCATCACTATTCAGTCCGGGACGGAGCGAAACGCAGAACGCTTGCGCGAGTTGCAAATGGTGTTGCTGGTGATGTCACGCGATGTCGAACAGGCAGTCAACAGGCCCATCGTCAATGCATCGGGGAAAGAAGAAGCGGCTTTCATTGGCACACCGCACAGTTTTACTTTTACCCATACGGGGTTTGCGAATCCTACCGGGGAATTACTGCGCAGTAATTTACAGCGTACTCGCTATGACTGGAATAGAGGCAGTTTGCGCCGGGGGGTATGGCCGTCGCTCGATGCGGCGCCGGATGCGAAACCTCATGCACGTACATTATTGAACAATGTGGAAGCGGCACGCTTTGAGTATCTCGATCAAAATGGCCGGCCCCATGCAGGTTGGCCGGTGCAGGGCCAAACCAGCCAGCCTTTACCACGGGCGGTTCGAATTTCTTTGACTATTTCACAATGGGGAAAATTGAGTCAGCTTTATGTTATTTCAGCCGAGCCAAGCAAAACCATTTCATTGCCGCCTAAGCCCTAAACATCAACAGGGTGTTGTGATCGTTGTGGCGCTTTTTATCGTAGCACTGGTTGCGACAATGGCCTATGGCATGATGACCCGTCTGGAGCGGGACACGCGGCGCACCAGTCTCATCCTGCGCGATACACAAGCTGAATTTTATGCGCAGGGATCTATTATCTGGGCGCTTGATCAGCTGCGTTCAAACTGGGAAAAGCAAAAGCCCAATCAAGTGGTGGACCCATTACCCATCCGCTCGCCTGTCATCGATGTCAACGGCTATAAAATCACGAGCACCATTTATGATATGCAAGGGCGTTTTAATCTCAATAATTTGGTGAATACGGATGCGCAAGCGGATTTTAAACGTCTGCTCCAGACGGTGGATCCGAAGCTCAGTGAAGAAAAAAGACAGCAGATTGTGAAAGGGATTGTAGACTGGATTACGCCAGGCCAACAGCATAACGAGTTTAACCAATTCTATCTTGAACTGGCTGCCCCCTATCGTGCAGCGCATCGGCCTTTCTTTTCGATCAGCGAATTGCGGCTCGTGAAAGGTGTGACGCCGGCATTATTTAATGCCTTGCAGCCTTATATTACAGCTTTGCCCGTTGCCACGCTGGTGAATATTCAAACCGCACCGGCACCTGTGCTGATGACCTTAAGCCCTACGTTGACGCTGGATACGGCTAGAGCGATCGAGCAAGTGCGTGCGCGCACACCTATCGTGACAGCCCAGCAGTTTATTGAGCTGGATATTGTAAAAAACCACCATATCGCGGCGGACAAGATAACAGTCAAGAGCGGTTATTTTCTGATTGAGACTACGGTTGCGATAGAGAAGCAGCAGGCTCTGCTTTATACTCTGGTAGAGCGCACAGCGAAAGACAACAAAGCTAAAATGACCCTCTTATGGCAGAGTAAAGGCGAATGGTAAAGCAGGAAAAACTCATCATTTATTTACATTCCACCGAGGCAGAACAACCCAGCTGGGCGGTGGTTGATGCGGACGGCATGGTCAGACAAAGTGCCAGCCGTGATAATGCATCCGGCCTTGCGGAAATTGCAGAAGACAAAGAAGTGATCGTCATCGTGCCCGCTGAAAAAGTCTTACTGACCGCCGTCAAACTGCCCAAAATGAACCGTTCCCGTCTCCTGCAGGCGGTGCCTTATGCGCTGGAAGATGAATTGATTGATGAAGTAGATGCCCTGCATTTTGCCATAGATGAATATCATGCAGACCGGGATTTGCCTGTTGCAGTAGTAGCGCATGAACACATGCAGCAATGGTTGAATGTGCTGCAATCATTTGGTATTCAGGCAGACAGTATCATGCCGGCCATGTTCGCGCTGCCTTATGAAGCTGAAGCATGGCACGTTGCCATCAGCGAGCTGGTAGTCGTGCGCACAGGTTTGTTTCAGGGTTTTGCGGGCGATAAACAGAACCTCGCAACGTTGCTCGATGCAGCGCTGATGTCATCATTGCAAATGCCCGCGCAGATTCATCTTCATAATTATACCAATCACGCTTTCAGCGGCGTATTAGAGATACCGGCAAAAATCCAGGAAGATTTTTTAAAAGAAAGCGACTGGATAAAAGATTTCGCGCGTCATGCGGCTAAAAATGCGGGTAGTATTAATCTGCTGCAGGGCCCTTATGCGGTAAAAAAATTCCGGTTGCCGCAGATGAACAAGCTTTGGAAAATAACGGCGGGATTGGCGATCACCTGGGTATTTTTATTATTTTTCTATCCCACACTTTCTTATTTTATTTTGAAACACCGCATGAACGCGATTGAGGATCAGGTTGCAGAGATTTACAAGCGCAACTTCCCCCAGGCGAGCAGTATTGTGGCACCCAAATTGCGCATGCAAGAAAAGCTGCAAAATCTGAACGCAGATAGGGGTGCAAGCCGTCTTTTACTGTTGCTGGGCTATGTAGGCAAGGGAATGGCTGAAACGCCCAATATCAAACTCAGCCGTTTTGATTTTCAAAGTAACCAGCTTAGTCTGGAGTTAACGGCTGCAACATCCGATGATTTTTCCGCTTTTACAGATTATTTAACCCAACAGGGATTGAGCGTCAAACAGCAGAATGCAAATCTTGTGGGTTCGCGCATTAATGCGACGCTATTAATTGAGTGAGATGCCGTATGAAAGAGTGGCTTGTAAAATTGAAAGAAGCATGGGCGAATCTCGCGATGCGCGAGAAACGTATGGTAACGGCAGGAGGCGCCTTTCTCGGTATTTTTATTGTTTATCAGTGGATATGGACGCCGCTTTTGAATCATGTCGCTACGCTGCGGAATCGTATTGCAGCCAATCAGAAAACACTGGTCTGGATGCAATCGGCAGATAAAGCGATACAAAAAATGGAAGGCCGGACCAATATAAAAGCAAAGCGCACTTCACCCGTTGGGTTGTTGAGTCTGTTGCAAAAACAGATTAATCACGCGGGGCTTGAACAGCAATTGATACAATTAAAACAAACCACGAATGACTCTGTTGAAATGCACTTTCAGAAAGTGGAATTTGACAAATTAATAAAACTGCTGATGACAGTTGTTAAGGAACAAAGTGTGTTTATTTCACAAATGTCTGTGACAGCAGAAAACACGCCGGGCTTAGTGAATGCCGATATTATTTTAAAGCTGGCTTGATCTGATTTGTTATTTATCAAGCCATCGATTTCGAGGATTAACAAGCTTATTGTCTGTTCTTTCTATCAACGCCAGCGCCTGGACGGCAGGTGCAAACCCCTGATTGGCGGAACGCTTTATCCAGAAATAACCTACATCCGTATCTTGCGCGACACCGTAGCCATAGTAATACATATAACCTACTGCATATTGCGCTTCAGCGATGCCATCGCAGGCAAGCGGTAATAATTCGTGCATGGCACGCTTGTAATAGCCTTCTTCAAAATAACGTTTGCCCTGCTCCAGATAGGATTTTTGGGCAAGGGTCATTGTATTGGGCGGACGAGTGGTAGCACAAGCCAGGAGAAAAAAGGATAAAACACAGATTAATACGAATCTGATGATTGAATTTAACATTACAAACGCTCCTCAGACTGTCTCGTTTTGAATTGTAATTTTTCTCGTGGCAGGGGCAATTTTTCCAACTGACTGTCATTTTCCAGTATAACAGCGTCAGGCGTTATCTCATAAATTTTAACCCCATAGGGTAAGGTATCGCCGACCTGATAAATTTTGCTTGGTTGACCAGCGATGGAAATATAAGCTTTGGAAGCATTGCCATTTTGTTCTGTCGTTACTTTCACAATGCCCGTGACGCGCAACTGCAAATTGGTAATGGGGACCTCACCCGAGCCGGTAAAGGATTTGCCAAAGAGATGCTGGTCGGGAATAGCTGCAATCATGCGGGTAGTTGCATCTGCGCTCGTCAGGGTAGGGGCGGGTGGCGGCGCCTGATGAGTCAATTCCCAATCACCATACCATTGTGTGATTGAATAAACAAAAGTGAAGCCTAAAAGCACAGCCAACGCTGCGCAGAGACCCAGCGTAAGCCGCTGTTGAGTAGGGAAATTGATTATCATATTGCTTACGTTCATTGATGATTTTGCTTATTATAACTAAATCACAGGGATAAGTATGGAGATTCATTCATGAGTTATATTGACCGCAATTTGTTGCCCGATGAACGAATCTTGTTCCGCACTAAAAAGCACATCATTATTTTTTTCTTGCCCGCTGTCTGGACGCTGTTTTCTTTCTACGCCACCTATTATATGCGGTCAAACCCAATTCTGATCAGGCTCGACTGGGTTCCGTGGCTGCTGGCCCTTTTGTTTTGGGGGTATGTCGGGCTGGAATATTTCTTTTCCGAATTTGCCGTCACTAACAAACGTGTCATGATGCGCGAAGGTTTTTTTTATCGCCATACGAATGAAACACGTCTTGCTACTATTTCCCAGATTAACGTTGGCCAAAGCCTGATAGGCCAGCTGCTAAACTATGGAAGCATCTATATTAATGCCTTCGGCGCCTATGACGCGTTTTCGATGATAGCACAGCCTTTTATTTTTCAGAAATACGTTAATGAGCAGTTAGACAAGATTACGCAATAGCGACGGCGTTTTTTTGTCATTCCCACGTAGGCGTATTACTGTCCGGTAATGCACGCAGGCGGGAATGACACGCTTCTTCTTGTTTCGCAGCCCCCACAATAAAAAAATACCGTCCCAGGCAATTTTTCTTTATAGTTATACCCTCAAAATGAGGAAGATTTCTATCATGCCAGAATTAAAAAATGACCGCTTACTTAAGGCGCTTGCTCGGCAGCCGGTTGATATGACGCCTGTCTGGATCATGCGCCAAGCAGGACGATATCTTCCCGAATATAGAGCTACGCGCGAGCGCGCGGGCAGCTTTATGAAACTGTGCAAAACCCCTGAATTGGCCTGTGAAGTTACCTTGCAGCCGATTGAGCGGTTTCCACTGGATGCAGCTATTATTTTTTCGGATATTCTTACCATTCCTGACGCGATGGGTTTGGGTCTCAATTTTATCGAAAGCAAAGGGCCTGTTTTTGCTCGGCCGCTTCAGCGTGAGGCGCAAATTAAGGGCCTGGAAGTGCCCGATCCAGCGCGTTTACAGTATGTCTACGAAGCGATCAGTCTAGTAAAACATGAGCTTGCCGATCGTGTCCCCCTGATTGGTTTTTGCGGCAGCCCCTGGACGCTGGCCGCTTATATGATTGAGGGCGAATCCAGTCCCGGTTTCCCACGGATCATGCAAATGATGCAGGAAAATCCGGCTTTATTGCATAACTTATTGGATATATTGGCGAAGTCGGTTACCGCTCATCTTGAAGCGCAGATCCAGGCAGGTGCGGATGTTATGATGCTGTTCGATACATGGGGCGGGTTGTTAGATAATGAAAAATACAGAGAATTTTCTTTAAATTATGCCCATCAGATTATCGCCCGCCTGAGGCATAACCACTATAATAAGAGAAAGCCTCCTTTTATTCTGTTTACAAAAGGAGGAAGCCGGTTTATTGATGAAATGGTTGAATCAGGTTGCGATGCGCTGGGGCTTGACTGGGAAATTAGTCTGGCAGAAGCCAGGCACCGTGCAAGGAGTAAAGTGGCACTCCAGGGTAACATGCATCCGGCCTGCTTGCTGGAATCGCCGGAGGTAATACGCCAGGAAGTTGCAAAAGTTCTGGCGTCATTCGGGCAAGGCGAAGGACATGTATTCAATCTTGGGCATGGTATCACGCCGGATGTGCCGCCCGAACATGTTGCCGTTCTGGTAGAAGCTGTGCATGAATTAAGCCAGCCCTATCATCAAAAAGGCTGAAAGGTGAAGTGCATATGATAAAGGCAAAACTGATCGCTCTTTTCCTGCTGGTCTCAGCATGCCTGTTCCCGATGAGCAGCGTCGCATCTGTAACTCCTTTGCCAGGGGATGAAGCTTTTGTTTTTTCGGTGACTGTCAGCAGTCCGGAGGCAGCGCAAGTAGAATGGCAAATCGCGCCCGGTTATTATCTGTATGCCAAGCGAATACGCATTAATGCCCCTGATCCCAAGATGATTGATGTGCACATGCCGCAGGGCGAGATGAAATATGATCCTGACCGCGGGCGTTTTGAAGCGTTTTCGGGCTTGCTTAGTATTCCTGTTTTACTGCACACAAAAGAAAAACAACTGTCTTTAAGCGTGGACTATCAAGGCTGTTCGCAGGCGGGCTTTTGTTATCCCCCTATGCATCAAACCATGCTTTTAAATTTGTCAGATTTAAAGGCGACACCGATTGACGGCAACAAGGTTGCTACAAGCGCATCCCCTGCTGCCGCGTCATTTTCTTCCTTGTTAACCGATCAGAATGGAGTGCAAACTTTACTGGAATCGCAACGCTTTTTTGTCATGCTGCTTGTTTTTGCAGGCCTTGGCTTGTTGCTTTCACTGACCCCCTGTGTTTGGCCTATGATTCCCATTTTGACAGGCATTATTGTTGGGCAGAAACAGGTGATGAATACCAAAAGGGCTTTCTTTCTCTCAACCGCTTATGTGTTTGGCATGGCGATGACTTACGCAGCGGCAGGCTTGATTGTGGCTGCGATGGGCGGGTCCATTCAGGTATGGCTGCAGCAGCCCTGGATCATCGGTATCGTGAGTGGGTTATTCGTGCTGCTCGCCTTGTCACTCTTTGGACTGTATGACTTGCGCCTGCCAGCGCGTTGGCAAAACCGCCTTGTCCGCTTAAGCAACCAGCAAAAAGGCGGCTCCTATGCCGGTGTTTTTCTGATGGGCGCGTTATCAACATTGATTGTATCGCCTTGTGTCACGGCGCCGCTGGTGGGGGTGCTGATGTATATTGGCCAGACGGGCGATCTTGTTTTGGGTGCAAGTGCCTTATTCATGATGGGGATTGGAATGGGCATGCCGCTTTTATTAGTAGGCATGTCTGCGGGTAAATGGCTGCCAAAATCAGGGCCCTGGATGGGTGCGGTTAAAACCCTCTTTGGCATCCTTATGCTGGGCATGGCAATCTGGCTGCTGTCACGCGTGGCTTCACCTACCACCATCACTGTTTTTTGGGGCTTATTGTTTTTAGGTATTGCCCTGTACTTTGGTATCTATTTACCGCGCCTGGTGGGTAAGCCCCGGTTAAATCGCAGCCTGGGTTTTCTGGCAGTTTGCTCCAGTGGCCTATTAATGCTCAGTGCGTTTGAGCCTCATCTGCTGAATCAATGGCTACAACCAAATCGTCAAGCGACGTTTGCCGGGCCGTCTTTTACCGTCGTGCATGACATTTCTGATCTAAATAAACAGCTACTGACTGCGCAGGCCGCCCGCCGGCCGGTTATTTTGGATTTTTACGCAGACTGGTGTGAATCCTGCGTGTCCATGGACCGCCATGTCTTTGCTTCGCCCTTAGTCAGTCAGGCTTTAAAAAACTATGTTCTGTTGCGCGCTGATCTGACTGACATTAGCGAAGAAAATAAAGCGCTGCTCAAGCGTTTCAATGTTGTTGCACCGCCTACGGTTCTGTTTTTTGATAATAGCGGGCGTGAGGTGAATTCACAACGGATTGTGGGTGAAGTAGACGCCCAAGAATTTTTAGGGCGCCTCAATGCATTTATGGCAACCAACTGCGATAAAAAAGTAAAATGTTAATAATTTTTAGGTAATGATTTCTTTTTCCTGCGGTGAGCAGCGTGATCAGGATAATGGAGTTCACGAACACTGAATGGCTGACGCTATTCGCAAGCGACCCCATACTGTTTAACGACCCAAGCATTGCCATAACGAAAATGAGAGGGAAACATGTTGGCAGACTCACAAACAACGCCTCAATTAAGCACCACACAGACTGAGCCATTATATTATCTTGAACGGCATTTTCTCGCGCAGTGCAATCACATACAGGAATGGTTCCGGGACCAGTGGGAGCGAACATTGCCTCCGATCTATGGTTCGGTGGATTTGCGTAATGCCGGCTTTAAACTGGCGCCCATTGACATGAATTTATTTCCTGCCGGATTCAATAATCTGAATCCCAATTATTTGTCATTGTCTATTAGCGCTGCAAAGAAAGCGATCCATCGCATTGTCCCGGACGCAAAGCGTATTCTGGTGATTCCCGAGAGCCATACGCGAAATCTTTTTTATTGGGAAAATATTAAAACACTGCAAAAAATTCTGGAAGCAGCCGACTTTGAGATTCGTTTCGCCTTGTTAGCGGAAGATTTGAAAGAGCCGAAGGAAATAGCCTTGCCTTCCGGTGAAAAAGTTGTTGTTGAGCCGTTATTGCGAAAAAACAATAAGCTTTATATCACCGATTTTTGCCCGCATTTAGTCCTGTTAAATAACGATCTTTCTGAAGGTATTCCCGACATTCTGCAGAATCTGGAAATTCCACTGCTTCCGCCCGCCACACTGGGATGGAGCCAGCGTCTCAAATCAGAACATTTTCAATATTACGCTGAGGTGACTCAGGAGTTTGCTGCGGAGACCAATATTGACCCATGGTTGATCGCGCCGCTCTTCAGGCATTGCGGCCAGATTGATTTTATGCAGCAAGAAGGGCTGGAATGTTTGATCGCGCATGCTGAGACGCTATTTGCAGAAATCAAGAAAAAATATGCCGAATACAGTATCACGCATCAACCTTTCTTGATCGTGAAAGCCGATGCTGGCACTTATGGTATGGCAGTCATGACGGTGCGCAGTGTAGATGAGTTAAAATCATTAAATCGCAAACAGCGCACGCGCATGTCTATGATCAAGGGAGGACAACCTGTACGCCGCGTTATTATTCAGGAAGGTATTTATACGTTTGAAACCTTTGGATCTGAAAAAGCAGTAGCAGAACCTGTGGTCTATTTATGGGGAGACAGTGTAGTGGGCGGATTTTATCGTGTTCATAAGGAAAGAGGGATTGATGAAAATTTAAATGCCCCTGGTATGCGTTTTGAGCCGCTGCCATTCTCGCAGACTTGCAATGATCCGAACGCAAAATTAGATCCTGACGCCTCGCAGAACCGTTTTTATATTTATGGCATTGTTGCTCAGTTGAGTATGCTTGCTGCGGCACGTGAAATGAAGGACCAAATGAAAAAATGACAATTAAGCTAGGCATCATCATGGATCCCATTGGATCCATTCATTATAAAAAAGACAGCACACTGGCCATGTTATGGGAAGCGCGAGCACGCGGGTGGCAAATTTATTATTTTGAACAGCAAGATGTGTTTTTACGTGATTGCATTCCTTATGGCGACGCAAAAATCCTGAATGTTTTCCAGGATCCAGCCAACTGGTATGCTTTCCAGGAAAGTAAGCGTATTGCGCTTGCTGAGCTTGATGTTATCCTGATGCGCAAAGATCCGCCTTTTAATGAAGAGTATATTTATACTACGTATATCCTGGAGCATGCCGAGCGTTTGGGAGTGCTGATTGTTAACCGTCCGCAAAGTTTGCGCGATGCGAATGAAAAGTTTTTTGCCACTTATTTTCCCGACTGCACGCCCTCTACACTGGTGACGCAATCTATCACTAAATTGAATGAATTTTGGAAAGAACACAAAGATATTATTTGCAAACCATTAAGCGGTATGGGCGGCGTGTCGGTTTTCCGCTTGCAGGAACACGAAGTCAATGCGAATGTCATTTTCGATACACTGACGCTAAATGGAACGCGATCTATAATGGCGCAGCAATTTATCCCCGAGATAAAAAAAGGGGATAAACGTATTCTACTGGTGGATGGGCAAGCTGTTGAATATGCGCTGGCGCGTGTACCGCAAGAAAATGACTGGCGCGGTAACCTGGCAGTAGGCGCAAAAGGTATAGTGCAACCGCTATCTGAGCGTGACCGTTATATTTGTGCACAGCTAGGAGAGGCTTTGCGAGAACGTGGCCTGTATTTTGCAGGCATTGATGTCATTGGCGATTATCTCACAGAAATTAATGTCACCAGCCCCACGGGTATTCGTGAGCTTGACGCCGGTACTGGATTGAATATTGCCGGCTTATTGATGGATACGATTGAAAAATATTTAAAGCAGTAAATTTGCCATCGATTGGCCCTCACCACCTTCTCTTTGTTATTGCTGTAAAGGTTAGGCAATCCAGATTCCCTCCGATACAAACCAGTTTCGCAGGAACCATTTTTCCTTGGCAACATGCTGCTAAGAGCAGAATAGGTTCCAGACTTCCAGGAGAATGACAAATGATGCTGATTCTACAGAATGGCTGTCATCCTGAGCGCAGCGAAGGATCTCCCTCCCATTGTGCATTTGGAGATCCTTCGCTGCGTTCAGGATGACAAAGCAGTGCTCAGGATAGCAAAGCTGCGCTCAGGGTGGCAAATTCGTGAACACCTGTCAAAAATGGCCAAAGTCCAGTTTAAGTAAGCAGTATTACCCATCAATAATAAACAAGGAATGTCATATGTATGACGATCATCTCCCCTATTGGCTCGCCGCTTTGTTTTTACCCGGTATAGGGCCGCGCAAATTGCAAAGCTGGCTTGGATCATTCGTAAACATTAAAACGTTATTTCATGCATCTGAAGAGGAATGGCATGCGGCAGGCATCAGTACAAGGCAAATTCAACTGTTGCAGCGGCCTGATTGGGAAGCGGTGGAATATGAGCTCGCATGGGCACAAAAAACGAATCATCACCTTATATCCTTGGAGGATAAATCGTATCCGCCTTTACTGAAGGAAACAGCAGATCCACCTCTGGTGCTTTATGTACGCGGCAATCGTGAAGCGCTCATGCAGGCGCAAATTGCCATTGTCGGTTCACGCAATGCGAGCCCAGCCGGGATCGCCAATGCGGAACAGTTTGCGAAGCATCTCGCAGCGGCCGGCTTTGCCATCACCAGCGGTCTTGCGTTGGGTATAGACGGTGGCGCACATCGTGGTGCGCTGGCTGGCGGCGGTGTAACATTGGGGGTATCCGGTACGGGATTAAATTATCTTTATCCACGGTCTCATCATGCCCTGGTTGATTCCATTCTCCATCAGGGTGGTGCAGTGATTTCAGAATTTCCACTGCGAACCCCGCCCAAGGCGACTAATTTCCCACAGCGTAACCGGATTATCGCGGGATTAAGCCTGGGTGTGTTAGTGATTGAAGCGGCACTTAAAAGCGGTTCGCTGATTACGGCGCGGAATGCCATCGAGGAAGGCCGCGAAGTATTTGCGATTCCTGGCTCTATCCATCACCCGCTTTCACGCGGCAGTCATTATCTGATCCGCCAGGGTGCCAAATTAGTGGAAACGGCGGAGGATGTGATAGAGGAGCTGGGCGCTCTGCGAGCTGGTCTAGTGGCGCCAGTAACATCTCAGAGAGTTGAGCCACCCTTTGGTCTATCAGCTGACTATCGACAATTACTTGAACAAATCGGGTATGAAATTACACCCATCGATGTGATACTATTGCGTTCCGGATTGACTGCGGGCGAAGTTTCCTCCATGCTTTTAGCATTAGAATTAAATGGTTATATCCAATCGGTGCCCGGTGGGTATATCCGTACTGTTTCTCGTTTGTAAGGTGGATTGTTTATATTATGTTCGAAGTCCTTATGTATCTGTTTGAAAATTATATGGATGGCAGCGTCGCCCTGAACGCAGACCAGGACACCATCATGTCCGAGCTTGAGCAGGCGGGTTTTAGCCGCAATGAAATCGGCAGGGCGCTGGACTGGCTGGACGGGTTGAACCGGGTTCAGGAAACAGTCCAATCCGGTCCCCAATTAACGCCGCACGCTATTCGCCATTATTCAATGGAAGAGTGTGAGCGACTGGGTATAGAAGGGAGAGGGTTTCTGCTTTATCTTGAGCAACTAAGCATTTTGGACCCCATGACACGTGAAATCGTTATTGACCGGTTGATGGCGCTTGATAGCCGTGAAGTGGACCTGGGGCGGATTAAGTGGGTGGTTTTAATAGCATTATTTAACCAGCCTGATAAAAAATCTGCACTTTCCCTTTTGCAAGACATGATTTTGTCGGATGCATTTGATGTCCTACACTAACCTTTCTTCCCTTACTTTGCTGCAAGCCAATGTTCTTTCAGTAAAAATTATCCATTTTGGGGATGAATTGATAAAACATTGCACATTGAATTTAAGCTATAGTCTCTAATAGGTACTTTCTAAGGAAACTTAATTTCCATGACTACGAATCTTGTCATCGTTGAATCACCGGCAAAAGCCAAGACGATAAAGAAGTATTTGGGTCCCGATTTTAATATCGTTGCCTCGTATGGACACGTGCGCGATTTGCTGCCCAAAGAAGGCGCTGTTGATCCAGAACATCATTTTGCCATGCGCTATGAGTTGATAGAAAAAAATGAAAAACATGTGGCAGCCATTGTCAGTGCGATGAAAAAAGCGGATGCCTTATATCTGGCTACTGACCCTGATCGCGAAGGTGAAGCCATCTCCTGGCATATCTATACCATTCTAAAAGACAAGAAAGCGCTGGGTAAAAAACCCGTGCATCGCATCGTGTTCCACGAAATTACCAAGTCAGCCGTTAACGCTGCTGTTCAACATCCGCGTGAAATATCCATGGATCTGGTGAATGCGCAGCAGGCGCGGCGTGCACTGGATTATCTGGTGGGATTCAATTTATCTCCCTTGTTGTGGAAAAAAATACGGTATGGACTTTCCGCCGGCCGGGTACAAAGCCCCGCATTGCGTATGATTGTGGAGCGCGAAGAAGAGATTGAGAAATTCGTTTCGCAGGAATATTGGGACCTGGAATCGGCGCTGGAAGCGGAAAAGAAAGCTTTCAATGCCAAGCTGATTATTTATGAAGGCGAAAAACTGGAGCAGTTTTCGATTACGAATCAGGAGCAGGCTGAAGCCATTAAAGCACGCCTGATTAAAGAAGCAAAAGGTAAGTTGCGTGTCGCAAAAGTAGAAAAGAAACAACGCAAGCGCAATCCTGCCTCGCCTTTTATTACTTCGACCTTGCAGCAGGAAGCCGCCCGCAAGCTGGGTTTTGCCGTGCAGCGTACCATGCGAATTGCCCAGCAGCTTTATGAAGGTGTGGAAATTGATTCAGGCTCTGTCGGTCTTATCACTTATATGCGTACTGACTCCGTTAACCTGGCGCAGGATGCCATCACTGAAATTCGTGATCTGATTGCCGAGCGCTATGGCAAGGAGAATGTGCCGGAGGAAGCACGCATTTACAAAACCAAGGCCAAAAATGCACAGGAAGCGCATGAAGCCATACGGCCGACCTCGGTGCACCGTCTGCCCGAATCACTCAAAGACTTTTTATCGCCCGAGCAGTTTAAATTGTATGACCTGATCTGGAAACGCACTGTTGCATCGCAAATGATTTCCGCCACCATTGATACCATGACCCTTGATATGAGCGCAGGTAGCGACCAGCACCAGTTCCGCGCAACGGGCTCTGTCGTGGTGGATCCGGGCTTTATGCGCGTCTATCAGGAAGGTTCGGATGACAAACCGGAAGAGCTCGACAATGAGCATCTCTTGCCTCAGCTTGAAGAAGGGGATGAAGTTAAACTGAATGATATCATCTGCAATCAACACTTCACGGAACCCCCGCCGCGCTATTCTGAAGCGACCTTGATCAAGGCGCTGGAAGAATATGGCATAGGGCGTCCGTCTACGTATGCCGCTATTGTTTCTACCCTGCAGACACGTGAATATGTGGTGTTGGAAAACAAGCGTTTTCGGCCTACGGATATTGGGCGTATTGTGAACAAGTTTCTGACAAAATACTTTACCCGCTATGTGGATTATCTATTTACCGCTCAGCTCGAAGATGAATTAGATGAAGTATCACGCGGGGAAAAAGCCTGGGTGCCTTTACTGGAAGAATTCTGGGATCCTTTCAAACACCAGGTAGACAATATTGCAGAAACCGTCAAGCGCAAAGATGTGACTCAGGAGCAGCTTGATGAATCCTGTCCTTTGTGCGGTAAACCGTTGTCTATACGCTTGGGCAAGCGGGATCGCTTTATTGGGTGCACAGGTTATCCTGAGTGTACTTATACGCGCGCAATGGAAGAGCAGCCAGGTGAAGCCTCCCATGATGCTGAATTAGTAGAAGGTCGTTCCTGTCCTGATTGCGGCGGTGCGCTCAAAATTAAGCATGGCAGGTATGGCAAATTTATAGGCTGTAGCAACTATCCCAAATGCAAGCATATTGAATCATTGAACAAGCCAACGGATACAGGGGTAGAGTGCCCTGAATGCAAACAAGGCAAAATGGTAAAAAGGCAGTCGCGAAAAGGCCGTATATTTTTCTCCTGTTCCCGTTATCCAGACTGTAAATATGCCGTATGGAATGAACCTATTAATCAAAGCTGCCCAAAATGTGCTTGGCCCATGTTAACTGTCAAGAAAACGAAGAAACGCGGCACGGAACTGGTTTGCCCGCGACAGACGTGCGGATACGTGGAGCAGGTCGAAGAGATAACTAAGTAAATAACACGCATTTTACAAAGAGTGTTTATTTGGCTGGACTGGCCATTTTTGACAAATGAGGCTGATTCTACAAAAATGACTGTTATCCTGAGAGCGTTATTTGCTCGAAGGATCCCTAAATGTATAATAGGTGGTCCTTCGTTGCGCCGATTAGAGAGATTGCCAGCTTCGCTGGCATTGCATGTAAACAAGGGTATTAAATGAAAAAGCTAATTAAAGGCATTATTGATTTTCGGGAAAAGTCTCTCACAGCTTACCGTGAAAAATTTTCCATGCTTGCTTATAGCCAGTCGCCGGATGTGCTTTTCATTGGCTGCTGTGACAGTCGCGTTGTTCCCAATGTTTTTGCTTCTACTGATCCTGGCGATTTGTTTGTCATGCGAAATATTGGCAATCTGGTCCCTCCTTTTGAGATGACAGCACGTCATTCGTCCGCCACTCCCGTTGCAGCCGCGATTGAATTTTCGCTGCTGACATTGAATGTGAACCATATTGTCGTGTGCGGGCATTCGGATTGCGGTGCCATGCGTTTCTTTACTCACCCGGCGAATAGCCAGTCTGCACAGACAAATCTCGCCGAATGGTTAACCCATGCCGTCCCTTCGTTTGAGCGTTTTAAGGCCTGCTGTCATGCAAATATGGCGGAACCGCATAACGTATTATCAAAAATCAATGTCCTGCAACAGCTGGATCATCTCAAAACTTATCCCATTATTCAGGAACGCCTAAATAAACAGACGCTGCAATTGCATGGCTGGTGGTTTGAGCTGGCGAAAGCAGATGTTTACCAATATGAGGCAGACAAGAATGATTTTATTCTGATTGATGCTGCTTATGCAGAGAAGATGTTAAAAACGCTTTAGCTCTCCACAGCACACCCACCATTGCCATCCCACATTCCTCCTCTACCATCCTGCACTTGCCTTTCAGTCATCTCGCACTTGCCCTTCTGTCATCCCGCACTTGCCCTTCTGTCATCCCGCACTTGTTGCGGGATCCGGTATCAAAAAAATAAAAAAGACATTATTTTTTTACCCCAGACCCCGCAACAAGTGCGGAATGACAAAAGAAAAGAGCCATGAGCGACAAACGAGAAAGGGAGCAGACGCACGGCAAGAGGGAGTGCTGGGATGAGTTGTGCAGGGTGACAAAGAAGAAAGTGAATATAAAAAGAAAACGAAGGGAGAATAAAAAAAAGGCGGTACGCAAGGTACCGCCTACACATGCTCAACTCAGGTCTGGCAATCCATGCCAAAAATACCGTCCCTGAACACACAAAACGAGGAGTGGTTGCACAAGTCCTTTTTTGCGAGAGTAGTCAATCCGTGACTACGAAAACAAGTATACATAAATCGACTTTCTCATGCTATTTTAAAACAGGCAGTTGAATTGAAAGTGCTTTTTCAAAATGTCAGGGGCAGGAGGCAAGCGAATTTTAATATGTAACCTCAGTTATGGATAAGCGAATTTTAACTTTTTGAAAAGATTGAAAATAAGAAAGGCGCTTGGTAAATTTTGCCATTTTTAACCGCCCAAGGTTTTGAATGGAGTCAAAATGCTACTAGCGCCGATCGTTGAAATTTTCTGTGATATTGATGAGTTTTACAAGAACCATGTAAAAGAATCTGCAAATAAAATTTTGCCCTTACCTAAAGGCAAACGTCAGAGGAAAACAGAATTAAGTGAAAGCGAGATGATGACGATCATGATTTTATTTCACTTAAGCCACTATCGCACATTCAAGGATTTTTATCTGGATTGTGTGTTAGGCCAACTTTTTCGAGAATTTCCTAAAGCGGTAAGCTATCCACGTTTTGTTGCACTCATGCCAAGGTTGCTTGCACCACTAACGGCGTATGTACTATCAAGAACAGGAAAACACACCGGATTGTATTATTTGGATTCTACAAAAATGGTTGTATGCCACAATCGTCGAATTTACAGAAATAAAGTTTTTAAAGGCATTGCTGAACGCGGACACTGTTCTGTAGGCTTTTTTTATGGATTCAAATTACATTTAGCGATCAATCACCAGGGAGAAATTATGAGTTTTTGCATTACAAAAGGAAATGTTGATGATAGAGAAGTTGTTGAAAAATTAATGCAAGGATTAACTGGTTTTGGTGCGGGCGATAAAGGATACATCAGCAAAAAATTAGCGGAGTCGCTTGCAAAACGAGGCATAAAATTGATTACGAAAGTTAGAAAAAACATGAAGAAAAAAATGCTAAGCGCGTTCGAAAAATTTTTTCTTTATCAGCGAAGCATTGTAGAAACCGTCATTGATCAACTTAAATCTATCTGCCATATTGAGCATACTCGACATCGCAGTCCGGTAAATTTTCTGGTTAATCTTGTTAGTGGTTTAGCAGGTTACTGTTTAAAAGCAAAAAAACCGTCTATCAGCAGAAGTAAATTTTGGATGTCCTCAATTGCTTAACCATAACTGAGGTTATGTATTTAAATCAATAAGATATTATTACCGCTTTGATTTTTATATAAAATAGACTTGGGTAACGACGGGTAGATTTCCTCATTTTATTGTGAGAAAAAGCTTACACTGGCGATGGAGAAAAATCCCGGTAGTGTGCACCTTCTTGCAAGTTCAGCATAAGAAGGGATAATAGCAGCGTGCATTTTTAGGAACAGATTAGAATCATGAAACAACATATAGAAAACCTTATACAAATGGCTGTAAAACAATTGCAGGAATCGGGCGAGCTGCCAGCGATACCTGCCTTTTTCCAGGTTGATGCAACGCGTGATAAAAAACATGGGGATTTTGCAGCCAATGTTGCCATGATCCTGGCGAAGCCTGCGCAAAAAAAGCCGCGTGATATTGCCGAACATATCATTCAGTTTTTACCCGCTTCACCCTATGTGCAGAAAGTCGAAGTAGCGGGCCCTGGTTTTATTAATTTCTTCTTATCCCCTCAGGCGCTAACCGATGTGGTGGCCAGAATACTGGCAGAAAAAGCGGATTATGGTCGCAGTAAAATGGGAAGAAGCAAGCGGGTGCTGATTGAATTCCTCTCCTCTAATCCGACAGGGCCCTTGCATGTAGGCCATGGACGCCATGCTGCGTTTGGAGCCGTCGTTGCCAATCTGTTGGATGCTGTCGGGTTTTATGTTTATAGAGAATATTATGTCAACGATGCCGGCCGTCAAATGGATATACTCGCTGTTAGTGTCTGGCTCCGTTATCTTGCGGCGTGCGGTGAAGCAATCACCTTTCCCGCAAACGGTTACCGTGGTGATTATGTAGTGGGTATCGCACAATCTGTACACTCTCTGCATGGGTCACACTTTCAGGTGCCAGCCCAAGCTGTTTTTGAAAACTTGCCGCCTGATGAACCGCAGGGTGGCGACAAGGAAATATATATTGATGCAATTGTCGAGCGTGCAAAACAGCTTCTGGGTGATAAATATACCGCTATTTATGATCTGGGTTTGAGTAATATTGTGGCTGATATGCGGGAAGACCTGGCTGAATTCGGTGTTCACTATGATAACTGGTTTTCAGAACGGGATTTTGTCGCCTCCGATGCGGTAGATAATTTCCTGCAGCGGTTGCAAGCAAGCGGACATGTTTATGAACGCGATGGTGCATTATGGTTCCGCTCTACTGATTTCGACGATTCCAAAGACCGTGTACTAGTGCGGTCCAATGGCGTACGCACCTACTTTGCAAACGATGCAGCCTATCATTTGAATAAATTTGAACGCGGATTTGATATCGCGATTGATATTTTTGGCGCAGATCATCACGGCTATGTTCCTCGCATGAAAGCCGCAATGGAAGCTTCGGGGATCAATCCGGAGCGTTTAATTCATCTAATCGTGCAATTTGTCACGCTCTATCGGGGCCGCGAGCAGGTACAGATGTCTACGCGCGGTGGAAATTTCGTTACGCTGCGTGAATTACGAAATGAAGTTGGCAACGATGCTGCGCGCTTTTTTTATGTGATGCGTAAATCCGAACAGCACATGGATTTTGATCTGGAACTTGCCAAGGCGCAGTCCACTGAAAACCCCGTATACTATGTGCAGTATGCTTACGCGCGTATCTGCAGCGTGTTTAAACAGCTAGCAGAGCGTAACCTGCGTTATGATGAAGCAAATGGGCTTGCTCACCTGGATCTTTTGAAAGAACCGCATGAACGTGAATTGCTGAATACCTTGTCCCGTTATCCTGATATGATCATACAGGCAGCATTAAATTATGAACCCCACCAGGTCACCCATTATCTGCGTGATTTGGCTACGGACTTTCATTCATATTATAACTCGCACCAGTTTCTGGTAGAGGATGCTGCATTACGGGATGCGCGTCTTGCATTGATCTCGGCAGCCCGGCAAACTCTGTTAAATGGATTCAACTTGTTGGGTATTTCAGCACCGGAAAGCATGTGAACAAGTATGAGAAGGGATGCTGCAAAAAAAAATCCGAGGAAAGAACCGCCGCTCAAGCGTTGGGCTGTTTTTGCAAGTGTTTTTGCCATTCTTGGTTGTTGCGTTGCCTATTTTGCTTATCAACACATCCGGGCTAATGCGGGTTTTTCGGAAGGAGCGGTTTATTTTTCACAAATAAAAAATTGGTTCGGTGAGCGAAAGAGCCGTCTGCGTCAGGATATCGCCAAGGCTAAGCAGTTGGTCAAAAACCGAGAAAAACCGGCTGAACCCACCATTCATTTTGAATTTTATACGGCTTTACCCAACATGCAGGTGACAGTGTCCGAACCTGCTGACAAGGCTGAAAAAAGCAAGAATGAAATCAAAATGGCCAGCAAACGCCATCCAGCTTTTCTGAATGCCGATGAATTGGAGCGGGAGTTTGCCAAAGAAATCAGGCAAACTGCTTATGTGATTCAAGTGGGTGTTTTCAAAAGCGCCGCTTCAGCGGAACGATACCGTCAATCGCTTGCCGTGGCCGGTTTTTCTCCCTCTGTGGTAAAACTAAACGAAAAAGAAACCTACCGCGTACAGCTTGGCCCTTTTTCAAGTAAGGATCAGGTCAGCCTCGCCAAACAGAAATTACAAAAAAAGGGTGTCACAGGACTGGTTAGGCAGATAGCTGCAGGATAAGATGAAGGGTGAGTGTTAGAATAACATGTCGCTAAGTTTGTCATACCCGCATAAACGCATGACGCACTTGATGATCTGTTAGACTGGACTTTGGCCATTTTACAAAACGCTCGATAATGTTGTCATCCTGAGCGTAGCGAAGGATCTCCCGATGTACAAAGGAGATCCTTCGCTACGCTCAGGATGACAGTTTTGTGAACGCTTTTCAAAAATGGCCAAAGTCCTGTTAGATCAACGCTCTTTATTTTGCAGCATGGAATAAGTCATGACCGCAAGGCTTCAATATCTTAAGGACAAGACGACGCAATTCATTGTGACGCTGCGTTTTAGTCTGCTTTTCATTTTCATGACCCTCTTTGTGATCACCATCATTACGCTCTTTAGCGTTTTTTATTTTCATGTTTCTGATCTCGTGATGCGCGCTGCTTATCTCCTGATAGATAAGGAATCCTATGCCATTATCAATGATCTCAACATTCACTTATATCCCGTTGAAGAAGCCAGTGAATTTACCGGTGAATTGGTACGGGAAAAAGTGCTGGATGTCGATGATGTGGATGAAATGCAGGAATATCTGCTGCATTTTCTGAAGCGATTTGCGCTGGTGAGTGGCGTGTATTGGGGCGACATCAACGGGAACTTTATTTATTCACGCAAGGAAAATAACGGTAATATCACGAATATTTTTATAGATCAGCGGGCAAAGCCTGCGACTGAAACACTGCTTTACCGCGATAAACAGGAAAATATCGTAAAAAGACTGACTGTAAGACTGAATTATGACCCGCGTACGCGTCTCTGGTTTAGAAATGCATTGCAGCAGAAAAAAATGATCTGGACAGATGTTTACGTGTTTGCACTGGAACCTGTGTTGGGTGTTTCAGTGGCAACACCCGTTTTTGATAGAAAAGGCAATGCGCTCGGCGTGTTTGGCATGGATGTGCGTCTCGATTATCTATCCCAATATGTGGGCACGCATAAAATTCGGCAATTGGGGGAAGTATTCATTACGGATGACGAGGGAAATTTAATCGCCGCACCGCAATTTACTATTGATCCGACGCGATACAAGGGTGGCTTAATCAAGCTAAGCGATGTCTCCGAAGCGTATGCGGCTGCGTTTAATGCATTTAGGAAAAGCAACAAATCGATGTTTATTTTTGAAAGCAAAGGCGAGGATTATATTGCCGCTTTCAAAAAAATACCTTCACTGGCAGCGCACGGCTGGTATATCGGTGTCATTGATCCTGAAACAGATTTTACTCGCCCGATACGCGAGCTTGAGTTCATTTACCTGTTTGTTGACTTGGTTATTTTCATGCTTGGTATTGTGTTGATCTCAGGATTTGTGACCCGTATTGTGACGCCGATTAAAAAACTGGTTAAGGAAACCGAAAAAATAAAGCATTTCGATCTGTCATCCCGGGAGCGTGTGCGTTCCCGTATTAAAGAAGTTGTAGAACTGTCGGATGCCATTTACGCCATGAAAATGGGTTTACGTTCATTCCAGAAATATGTTCCCTCAACGCTCGTGCGCCGGCTGATTGATGCGGGCGAAGACGTACGAGTGGGCGGTGTGAAGCGTGAGCTGACGGTGATGTTTACCGATATCAAGGGATTTACCGCCATTGCAGAGAAGGCTGACTCCAACCAGCTGGTTCAACAGGTGTGTGATTATTTTGAGGCGCTTTCCAATGTGATTATCGAGGATAAAGGCACCATTGATAAATATATTGGTGATTCGATCATGGCTTTCTGGGGCGCGCCGGTTGTCATCGATGATCCGGTGAGGCATGCAGCGCATGCGGCTTTGCGCTGTCTTGAACTTTCACGCGAGATGAATGGCCGATGGGTAAAAGAGAATAAACCGCCGCTCATCACCCGCATCGGCATCCATACCGGCGATGCGATTGTTGGAAATATTGGTTCATCGGAGCGTTTGAACTATACTGCACTTGGCGATATGGTTAATATGGCCAGCCGGCTGGTTGACGCTAACAAGGCATATGATACGTCTATTTTGACCACTGAGCCGGTATATCAAAAATTGAAAGATACCTTTGTCTTACGGTTGGTGGACAGAGTCCGGTTTAAGGGTAAAGCGGAAAGTACAGCAATTTATGAATTGCTGGCAGGAGGTGCTAAAGCCGTTTCGTTTGATGTCGAAGTCTATCGCTGCGAGTTTGATCAAGCATTTGCAGCTTACCAGCAGCAAAAATGGCGAGACGCGATGACGCATTTTAAAGCCTGTTTGCTGATTTACCCGCAAGACACATTGGCGCCAAATTTTATTAGGCGATGTGAGCAGTTTAAATCCAATCCGCCCCCGCCTGACTGGGATGGCGTGTGGGACGGCATTGAAAAATAAAAACAGTGAGAACCGATTATGATTTATAGTATGACAGCATTTGCACGAGCACAGAGCCAAGGGGAATGGGGCAGCCTGATTTGTGAAATACGCTCCATCAACCATCGTTATCTTGAGGTTAGTGTACATTTACCTGAAGTGCTGCGTGTATTTGAAATGCCTATCCGTGAGCGCATACGGCAGCAAATCAAACGCGGCAAAATCGAATGTGTGGTGCGTTATCAGCCCGGAGCAGGTACAAATGGTCCCTTGTTTACAATTAACACCGTGATTGCTCAGGAGCTTTGTGCTGCCAGCGAAAAAATCGCAGCGCTTTTAAAACACCCAGCGCCTATTACCCCCACCGATATCTTGCGTTTTCCCGGAGTGCTTGAAAGCAAGGAAGCGGATCTTGGTAAATTGGAACAAGCACTTTTTCAATTAATAGACACAGGATTGAGTGATCTGGTCGAAGCGCGGAAGCGTGAAGGCGAAGAATTGAAGCAGCTGTTCTTGCAGCGCATGGATCTCATGCAGCAGGAAGTTGCCAAAGTGCGCGAGCATTTGCCTCAGGTCCTGCGCGACCAACAAGAACGATTAGCGAAGCGTTTTGCTGATGTAAAAATGGAATTGGATCCTGCCAGACTCGAGCAGGAAATGGTGATTTTTGCGCAGAAAATTGATGTCGCAGAAGAAGTTGACCGTACGCAAACCCATATTGCTGAAGTCAGGCGTATTTTAAAACACGGCGGTGTCGTGGGACGTCGACTGGATTTTCTGTTGCAGGAATTAAATAGAGAAGCCAATACGCTTGGTTCAAAATCAACCGATTTCATTGTGACGCATGCGGCCGTAGAATTGAAAGTGTTGATTGAGCAGGTGAGGGAGCAGGTCCAGAATGTGGAGTGATAAATGATTGTTACAACGACAATGGATTTGGCTGGCTATCGGATAGTAGAGTACCGCGGAATGGTGCGTGGTCTGATTGTGCGTTCGCCAACGATCATGCAAAGCATTACCGGCGGCCTGAAAAATATTATCGGCGGCAAAATAGGCGCCTATACTGACATGTGCGAGACTGCCCGGCAACAAGCCTATGACCACATGATCGAGCATGCTGAGCAAATGGGCGCCAATGCGGTCATTGGCGTACGCTACGATGCATCTCAGGTCGCGGCGGATGCGGCAACAGAAGTTTTATGCTACGGCACGGCTGTCGTGATCCAAAAGATAAGCTAGAGATAACTGCTGTGCCATGTCAGAAATAAAAAACTGTTAACCGATGTATCGGTTAACAGTTGCACTTCATGTTGCTAAGGGACGGTGTGGAACCATCTTTTCCTTATTTTTTTATTTTACCATAATCAGCCAGGCGGTATCATTATTGCTCAAATGCATGTTATTTTGGTTCTGATGCTGATTTCAAGCTTATAAAGTGTTTAATTAATTGAGAATGATCCAGTCCCCGTGAAACGGGATGTGAAAAAAAACATCCCCAAAGAATGAAAAGTGCCAAAATTTTTAAAAAAATAATTAAAATCATTTCCTTGCGATAACGATTTCGCAGAATAAAAGGAACAATCGATACACGTAGAAAAGACAGCATGGTGATACCATCAAATAATGCCATGATTATACCAGAAAATTCGAGGGTGTTTTCGTCGAGCAGATTCAAGGTTACTGAAGCCGGTGATTTTGCATGTGCTTTAGGAAATTTTATACTAGAGAAGTCTGGGTTCAGGCATGTTCTTGCTCAAGCACTTTCAAGACCAGATCAAAGCGTTCCTGTGAAAAAACCCGAGCTAGCAGGCGCAGCCTTTCAAAGACAATATTACGCCGCAAAAACAAGCCGGCCATGGGGTTTTCGGGACTATTATTTTCTTCAGCATACATTAACAATTTGGAGGCAGAGCCAGGATCAATTGTATCAATGGCTTGAAGCAACCGCAGGATGCGAGATGTTTTAATGTGGGAGCAAAGCGTCACGAATTGGTCTTCTTTCCCCAATTCAAAGCTGGACAATTCATCCAGTGCTGCGCCTAGTTTGTTTATCATGTCTTCCAGCGCCGGATTCCCATCCAGGGTCCAATCTTCTGCTGTTTCCATGAAAGCGATGACCCGATAGATCATCGGGTCTTCATAGTTTTTCCAGAATTCATGTGACGAAAGCAAATCCAGTTTTGGCATAGGTCATCTTATTATCTACATAGGTTGTCTAGTGCCGGTGGCCTTGGAATATAATTGTTTTTCTTTATCTTCATTGTTCAGTATCAGTAGTGTGTTTGTTAATGTCTGTGCGGCCAGCTGCTGTTTCTGCGTTTGTAACAGTTGTGTCATCAAGACATAAGCCTGCGATTCAAACATGAGGATCTGGCGCAAAACAATGCCCAGATTTTCGCCACCAATCGCCGTGAACCAAGAGCTTTGCGTTGCCTGTTGAACTAATGAAGTTTGTAATTGATTCAGCGGGCCGCCATTTCTAGATTCTTCATAAAGTCCACTTAAAACATAACTATTAAATGATTCTGCTGCCATGACGGTGCTGTAATTAGCGAAATACCTTGAAATGGCGTCAGGGTCAGGTCCACCCAAAGGCGGTAGGGGATGCCTGATATTGAACCCCGATGCTGTCTTGATATAGTTGTAGGCAGAATCAACATTAGCAGGTGATCCATCAGGTTTTCTGCGCGGATCAGGATCAAAACGGCGGACGCCATAGAGGCTTTGATAAACTAAGTCATTCGCATAATTCAAGTTCTCAGATGTCACTGTTGGGCCAAATAAATCAGTCAGTATTTGAGTTTGGAGCGCTGTCTGTGCTTGTGAGACGGTGGTAATTGAATTGCCATAACTCGTCAGTGTTTGTTGAAGCTGGCTAGATTCTGTTGAATTATCTTGCGTATTCCAGCTTACCGCCATATCTGAAATGTTTTTGAGATAAGTCGAAATATCACCATTTATTTTGCCTAATATTAAGTAAGTGTATTGGGCAATCAGGGACAAATAATATTCGGAGGTTTGGCCTTCTGCGGGCGCATCAGGGGTGGTTGTTGTTGTGTCTTCCTGCGCCCTAATCGGCGCAAAGCAAAAGATGCTGATGGCGATGGCTGAAACAATGAGAGCTGCCATCTTTTTAAGGTGGGCCAATAAAATGGTGCGCATAAAAAGTGCTCCTTCACAATGCGGTTTTAGTACTGGATGTTCCAGCCGCCTGTCTGACCTGCGGGTTGACTGGGTTGGGCTCCGTTGCTGCTTGGAGTCTGAAAACCACTATAGACAGGTTCCTGCTTTGCTGGTTGGGCAGCAGGTGCCTGACGCTCCGGTAATCTTGGAGGTGGAGCACTCCTAATTGCCCCGCGTGTAATCGTTTGAGGCGATGATGTGAGTGGCTGTGTTTGTGCAGCTGGCGGCGCAGCGCGCATCTGAATAGCTTGGCCGGGCTTGCTTGAGGGAGAAGGCTTGTAAGGTGGTGGAGGCGGCGGTAATGGATCTGCCTTGGCACGTTGCTGGGTTACTTGCTGTTGAATATTCGCCTGAGACTGTTGGTAACGCTGATTAACACTCGCTTTATATTCTTGCGGTGAAAGAGGTGGCGAAACGGAGGGTTTCTGCGCTGACGGTTGCGTGACAGCCTGTTTCTGGCCAGCACCAAAAAAGCTTTGTACCTGAGCCATGGCAGTCGAATGTGCTAAAAAGAAGCATCCTGCCATAATTGCTGAATGAATAATCCACTTGGACATAAATCAACTCCGCAGCATATTTGGTTACTATTTCTTCAAAGGACTATCAACCTTTATTGCTATCCTGCTTTAGTTGCATGATCGTATCTGCAACCGGATTTGACGATATATTTTAAAAGTATAATCGATTTAAAAAGAAATATTCATCTCTTTTGCCATGGAGAGAAGAAATATCATACTGATTTTATTCGGTTGTATTTCAATGCTGACTCGATAATAATAATAAAACATCTGACTGTAGGATAATGCAGTATGGCGATTTGGCGCATTTTTAAAGTGTCCCGTAAAACCTTCGTCGATCCCGGGTCATGGGTAGGTTCTGACAGCATCAAGGAACAAAACCAGACGATATGGAGCATTTTAAAGGATATCTTTGTTTCGCCTGAAGCGCCTGTTAAAAAAGAAACGTTTGAAGAAGCAGCCAAGCGGCTTGAACTGACAGAAGAAGACATCAAGCAGGCAAGGGCAAATTATTATTTTTACGCTATCCTGTTTGCCGTCTTGGGTGCCGCCACCGCATTATTTAGCCTTTATCTTCTTTTCTTTCATCTCTCATTTTATGGCTTGCTGCTTGCTGCAGCAGCTTCTGGTCTTTTCTTTGCGCAAGCTTTTCGATTTCATTTCTGGTATTTCCAAATCAAACACCGCAAGTTGGGCTGTACGTTTGATGAATGGTGGAGCGGCAAACCTTCTGACAAGGGCTCATCATCATGATTAATCTTTTTCAGCTGGCTCCAGAAGACCAGTCTATTTATTACCTAGGCCAGATTTTTGGCTATGTGGGAACTGTACTGCCAGTAAGTGATGATGTTCCTCTTATCCTGGGCGTCATGTTCAAGACATTTAACTCGATTGTGCTGACAGTTGGCGCGCTCATTATTATTTATGTGACTGTCGTGGGTGTGATGAAGACGGCAGCAGAAGGTGAATTTTTGGGCAAGCAATGGAATTCAATATGGTTGCCAATCAGAATGGTTTTGGGGATTGCTGCGCTGGTTCCCTCAACAACTGGGTATTCTGCTATTCAGATTGTCATGATGTGGGTTATTGTGCAAGGGATTGGTGCGGCTGATACGGTTTGGACGACTGTGTTGAAGTATGTCCAGGTCATGGGTTCGACAACCGCAACCGTACCCGTAGTTCCTTCGGGTGACTTGTCCGTTATGATGAAAACTCTGTTTCAAGGATTAACCTGTCAGGCAGCAGCGGCTTCTCATTCAAGTTTTACCGATAGTGAAGGTTCTTTTGTTGGCGGTTATTATTGTGCTCAAGTGGGAAGGAATGATCAATTTTGCACTTTAAGTGATGACCAGCTGCTAAATATTAAACGAGTCTCATCGTCGGGCAGAGTATCTGAAGCAGGCGGGACTTATCAGATGGGGCCAGGTGGTGCCTGTGGAACGGTGAGTTATTGTAATGCCAGTACGGATAGTAGTGTCGAGGGAGCTTCCTGTGCCGACACAACAACAGAATCAGGGCGGCTTAAATGCGAAGTGTGTAAAACTCAGCAAACTACTTTGCAGAATATCGTTACCGTCCTGGGCGGTTTAGCTAAAACATTTGTTGATGTGGATCTTTCCTACAGGCAATTCTATAAAGTTTTTGGCCCTCAAAGTTCGGTACCTGGCTTTGTCTCAGATTATTGTGCTGCCAATAATATTTCGGCAGATGCCTGTTGCAGGGGCATCACTATCCAAATACCCGGTTTACCAGAAATCAGTACGCCCTGTAAAATTTCACAACAGTATAATGCCGGCGATTATGCCAATGCCAATGAGGATACTGTTCGCACAATTTATTGGCCTTACGCTATATCGCCCTCGATTGAGGGAGCCAATTTTGTACGGATAAGTATCAGCAATTACACAACAGCCATTGGTACCATGATTTCCGACATGATTTCGGCGAGATTGGAGGATACGACACTATCGGATCCAGTATTACTAGAATCCCAGCGATATGGCTGGATATTTGCCGGTGCTTATTACTACAACATTGCCAAACGTAATAACGAGAATCAGAGAAATGTGACACCGTCACTTGTGGTCAGCACCAGTGATCCCACCACAAATCCAGCCAATATATTGAATCTTTATCGGAATAACTATCAAGCGGCCAAATATCTTGTTTCAAGCTCTTTTGGTTCGCTATCCGGAGCGGGTGCAGTATTACCGCCGCAGCTTAAGGGGCTTTCCGAGCTTTCAGACAGTATGAGTTCTTTTGGCTCAGATATCATGACTTTCTTTATGCAGATGCTAACCGGTGGAGGACCCGGTGAAAAAGTTTCTAATCCTCTTGTTACACTTCAGAACCTGGGCTTCTGGCTGCTCATTATTGCACAAATTGTGTTAGCCTTAGTGATCATTGTAATACCTACCTTGACTTTACTCGGGTATCTCTCTGTTTATGCGCTAGGTACGGGTTTTGATAATCCTATTGGGCCAACAGTCACAACGCTTTCTATTATCTTTACACCCATTTTCTCACTCTTTCTGGGTGCATTTTTCATGTTTGGCGCCTCTCTTGCCATCTATGTTCCTTTGATTCCGTATGTCATTTTTACCTTTGGTGCGTTTGGCTGGTTTATTGCTGTGATTGAAGCCATGGTCGCTGCACCGTTGGTAGCGCTAGGCTTGTTGATTCCGGGCGGCCAACATGAATTACTGGGTAAAGCAGAACATGCCCTGATGCTGATCTTCAATATTTTCCTGCGGCCATCCTTAATGATTTTTGGCTTGATTGCTGCGACCCTGTTGGCCATGGTCGGTGTCATGATGGTCAACGCCGGTTTCTTAGGTGTTGCAAGTGCTATTTATCAAAACCCGGGCCCTGTTGAAGTGATTCTTTTCCTGGCCGCTTATGTTTCCATCATTCTGTTGATTATCAATAAAAGCTATTCTCTCATTCATTTGATTCCAGACCGTGTACTGCGCTGGATTGGCGGACATGCGGAAGGGACGGGTATGGAAGAAGCAGGCCTTGGTGCAGCCGAGAAAGGCGTTGCTGGTGGAGCTGGCGGTGTGCAAGCGACTGGTAAGCAGGCTGCTGGTAAGGCAGATCAGGCTAAAGGCGAATGGATGAAAGAAGGTAAGAGACAGCAGGAAGAATACCAAGCCAAGAAGAAAGGGATGGCAGAGTCAGACAAAGGAGCCCAGTTGGGCGGAGGAAAGAAAGACGACAAGAAATAAAAAAGTTTACGCTTGAGTGTTACTTCAAAAAAATAAAAAATTATAAAATGATTAAGCTTAAACCAGTAATTTATATCGGACAACAAACAAAATGGACACACTTCACAATGCTGTCACCCTGATCACAATGCTGTCATCCTGAGCGAAGCGAAGGATCTCCTTTTGTACATCGGGAAATCCTTCGAGCAAAAAAACGCTCTCAGGATGACAGCATTATCGAGCATTTTGTAAAATGGCCAAAATCCAGTTTATGAAATTTATTACAATGCTTCCCAACAATCAGCGCCGAAAACCCTGGATTGCTTCGCTGCAAGATGAATATTAAATCGCCCCCGTATCTTTCTCTTCCCGTTTAGCCTGCTCAGCTACGAGGCGGTACTGCCGTTCGGAGATGATACCTGCATTAAGCTTCTCATGCGCATCTGCTTCCATGGTGCGCCCATATTCTCTGACGAGTTTGCGTACAACATTAGTGATATTGAGAATATCGGTTTCCAGCAGAATATCTCTGATTTTTTCATCAAAAACGAGGTATTCGCGTAACGCAACACGCTTGCCTTCTACAGTGGGCACGAGGCGTTGTGAAATAACAAGGCGCACTGTTTCAATAATATCAATCGTTCGACCCTGTCGTTCATCCGGCGGGAAGGTGATCACCAGACGACGAATGGTTTCAGCGACGCCATTACTGTGCAGGGTAGTATAAACCGGATGACCTGTCATGGCGGCTTCCATGACCGCACTGATCGTTTCCGGATCACGCGCTTCACCCACGAGAATCAAACGGGGTTTACGCCGTAATGCATTACGCACGCCAGCCGCGAAGCTCGGCAAATGACGCGGGATTTCAGACTGGCTAACGACACTCGATACTTTTTCCACATTATCGAAAACAAATTCAATGGGCGCTTCATAGGTCAGCACCTTACGGTTGCTCTCCGCGTTTTCCGTAATGTCACGGATAATGGCGGCAAGCAGGGTACTCTTACCTGAGCCGGTTGCCCCAGTGACATAGACAACACCCTGCTCGGGAGCAATCGCATCGAGCACGGTTTGAGACAGGTTCATGCTTTCGAGTGTAGGCGGATCGGTAGGAATGGTACGTGCTGTAATTTGTATGCCATCGTGGCCTTCGACCATGCAGCCGGTCCCATTGATACGAAAGCGGTAACGTTCCGTTCGGCTGGGTCGTATTTCATAATGCGTATCGATATCTTTGCCCGACATGATAATGGTTGTTGCATTAGGACCATACATGGCATTAATGACTTCGCCCACTTCTGTGTTTGACAAACGCCTGCGAGTGACTTTTTTTAACTTTCCATATACCTCAGCGATGATGGGCTCACCTGTTTGAAAGGTGATATCCGAGGCGCCCAGTTTGACGCAATGAATGAGAATCTCATTGGCTGCTTCAATGGATAAACGGATAGGTTCTTGAGGAAAGAGAAATTCAGTCATTTTGTTTCACCACAACGGCTTTCCAGCCTTTACTGTTTGTTTGAAGTTGAGGCAGCTCAACGATACGTAGCACCTGATCATTGATGCGCATATCATTGCCATCTCCTGTGACGCCCAATTCTGTTCTTGCCACGAAAGGCGGGCTGATTTTTCTTTCTTGCAGTAGACGACGGTATAATACCATGCCGCGAAAATCCCGCTTCAGGCGCGCCAGATTCTGTTGAAAAATACTATAAGCCTGCTCAATGCCTTTTTCCCAGCCAACGCGAATGCCTTTTCGCCAGATGGCTTGTTCCTCCGGTGTTCTGGGCAGGAGGGTTTTGTCCGGCAATTGCGGCTTGTCGTATGAAAGCCAGAGATACTCACGCCAGTTAGGTGCTGTTGTGGCAAATCGGGCTTGCTGCACGATCTTGTATGTTCTGTCTGAAACACGAATGGTATTGGGATCCGCCAGGTTAAGGGTAAATTGGCCCTCTTCCAGCACAGGAGGAAGAACACCGTGACTTAGCATCATGGCATTAAAATTGTAAATGGTTTCCAAGTACTTGCTATCTTTTTCCATCCGCTTGTCAATCTGCTGGGAAGCCCATGCTAATCCTGCCTGGGCGCCAATGCTCATGGAAGAGTCGTGCAAGGATTTTGCCCTGAGCTGGCTGAGATCCGTTTTATGGGTAGAGCGTGATCGGGCTTGCACGCGTACCCCTTCAAGCTGTGAAAGGTTGGTGGTATCAATATCATCCAGATTTTGCTGATGTTGACCGCATCCAGTCAGCAGAAGAAAGATAAGGCCGGTAAGAGCATACTTCTTAATCATATGGGCGATAGGTCCAGATTAATTTTTTGCATAACGCAATTCAATTACACGGCTTTCAGGAAAAACAGTAACGGTTGCACGCCGTCCTGCCTGATAACCAACATCCCTTAATATGTCGCCTAGCATCGCATTTTTTGCATAGACGGTGACAATGACCGGTATGGCTGGCGGCGTTCCTAACACTCTGACGCGATAATCAGAGGCACGCGCGATTTGGCGAATCAGGGGCTCAATGGGGCCTGACCAATCAACAGTAGTAAGACCCGCCATGCCATAACTGGCAGGGTTGGGCGGTGGCGCAAGCGGCGGCAGCGGATGGGCAGCCTGTGCAGTTTCCGCTAGGTCAACCATCGAGCGGCTTACTGAATAGGAAGCCTCAGCTAGCGAAGCTTCGGTATTCGAGACATTGTAGCTCTGCTGGGGTTTGGGGGTGGCACATGCGTACAACAAAAGAGAGAAAAAACTGATAAGCGCGATCTTTTTATCGTTCATATTTGATAATGTCCCTCTATTTCGCATTGCATCCAATGACATATAACGAACATGGTATAACGGCAGGTAAGAAATTTGAATATTTTTCTTAGTTTCACAGGTCTTACAGTTAATTGTTTGGTTAATCGCGTCACACACCCTTGTTGCAGAAACCGCAAGATAGCATTCAGCGGCTTCTTTAGTTAAAATTGATTAATAAGGGACAAAGGGATAAAGCAATGGCGCATTGGCGTGATTCCGCAAGAAATGTCAGATTCTTCTTTATTGATTTTAGAGCAACCTTTCCTTTGCTTATCCTTATTTTCCATATTCGCTTGTGGACATTTATTTTTGCTATTGTAGCCACTTTGTTTTTTACCTTGCTTGACCGGTATGGATTTACACCGATCGTATTTTTGCGCTGGCTGCGGTCCTATGTAGCCGGCCCTCGCAAGATCGCTCACCCGTGGTGGAGAAACTAAGAATAGATTATGGCAACGCCCGATATTTCACAGCAGATGATCAAAATTGCCCGTCTCATGAATACGCAATTCACGTTGAATGGCCGTCCCATGACGATGGAAGAAGTTTTTGCGCCCACAGGATTGCTGCCAGGTATAGCACGTCGCGCAGATCAATTATCTTCGCTCTGTCTGGGTTATGGAATAGGCGTGACCTTTGAAGAAGCAGAGGGTTCAGTATTAGGCGTAAAAGTAATTTTTGACGACATCACACCGAATGTACTGAGGCTGCTCTGCCTGATGGATGTACTGAATGAACTGACCAAAGGCACACCGCGCGGTGAACCGACTGCATTGGACCAGCTGATGTATGATTAAGCGGAATGCGGGATAAGAGAAAAATTGACACTGCCAGGACTGTGCAACGAACGCCTCGTTTTGCGTGTTTTTTACTTCTAGATAACGCAAATAGTTTATGTGATGAAGCTTAAGATTCTCTTAAGAGAATAAATATTTTTGATTTTTTTCAAGTAACTATTTTCTGCTATGGCATGTGTTCGATTAACTCGTTCGCTCTGAGTGCCTCAAGCATCAAGTAAAAATTCAAGCGCTGAGCTCGCTTTTCTCTGCCCGGGACAGTAGCTGATCCACTGCGTCTTTTGCACTGATTTTTTCCTGCAAAATCTGCCACACCGTTTCGCAGATAGGCATGTCAACATTGTGGCGCTCCGCCAGCAGAACAACCAGCTCGGCATTCCGTTTGCCTTCTACCACCTGGCCAATTTCATGTTCCGCTTCTTGGACGTTGCGGCCTTTGCCGATGGCAAGTCCCAGGCGACGATTACGGGACAAGTTGTCTGTGCAAGTCAGAATGAGGTCTCCCATGCCAGATAAGCCAATAAACGTTTCCAGCTTGCCGCCAAGCGCGATGCCGAGCCGCATGATCTCCGCCAATCCACGCGTGATCAGGGCGCTGCGGGCATTGGCGCCGAGCTCCATTCCATCAGAAATGCCTGTCGCAATGGCAATGACATTTTTTACCACGCCACCCACTTCCACACCGACCACATCATCGCTGGGATAGATGCGGAAAATAGAACTGTTAAAACGCTGGGTCAAGTCGCTCAGCAGTATTTTATTGCGGCTCGCAATCACAACCGCAGCCGGTAAGCCGGCTGCTACTTCGCGTGCAAAGGAGGGCCCTGAAAGAACGGCAAAAGGCCGGTCCTTTTCAAGAATTTCCTCCGTTACTTCGCTCAGCAGTTGTCCTGTGTCCTCATCCAGTCCTTTTGACGCGCAGGTAATTCTTATCCGGTCATGAATAAGCGGCTTCAGCATGATCAGGGTTTCACGAAAGCCCACGGAAGGAACGGCAATGATGACGTCGTCAATATCTTTGATGGCATCAGCCAGATTAGCTGTTGGCTGAATAGTATCCGGAAATTGAAAACCGGGCAGGTAACGGCTGTTTGCCCGCTCTGCCAGCATGGCAGCAACTTCGGGAATTTCCACGCTCCATAGCCGCACGGTTTGCCCGCGCCTTGCAAGGTACAACGCTAACGCTGTGCCCCAGGAGCCGGCGCCAAGAATGGTGACAGGTTTAAATTGCTGACCTTCCATGTGGATTTCCTTCTTGCTAGTTGGCTTTTTGCGCCCCGCCGCCATTACCTTCCTGGCCCTGTTTTTCCATGTGTTGAGCATATAAGGCATCAAAATTGACAGGGGCTAAAATCAATTGCGGGAAACCGCCTCGTACAACCACGTCAGAAATCACTTCGCGTGCGTAAGGAAAAAGAATATTTGGACAGAAGCTGCCGAGCATCTGGTGTAATTGTTCGCTGGGAAATCCGTTGATCATGAAAACACCTGCCTGATGAACTTCAACCAGAAAAGCTGTTTTTTTGCTGGTGGTCACTGTCGCGGTGATGGATAACACCACTTCATGCAGATTATCCTGGAGGCGGTTGCTTTTGGTCTCCAGGTTTAAGGCAACTTCAGGTTTCCATTCTTCAACGAAAGTATGGGGGGTGTTAGGCGCTTCAAATGAAATGTCTTTGACAAAAATGCGCTGGATTTCAAATTGTGGAGCGTTAGCTTGATTAGCTTGGTTTGGTTGCTGTTGCATGATAAGAGCCCTTTCTGATTATGTTTTTAACAATCCTTCCAGGTTACCGGATTTTGCCAGTGCAGCAAGATCATCGTAACCGCCAATAGGTTGATCATTGATAAAGATCTGCGGGACAGTGCGCCGATTGCTGAGTCTCAGCATTTCATCGCGCTTACTTTCATCCAGATCAATGCGTATTTCTTCAAAAGTAATATTGCGCGCGGACAGCAGGTTTTTTGCCATGACGCAATAAGGGCAGTTTTCTTTGGTGTAGACCACAACTTTAGCCATTTTTACTCCTTGACCACGGGCATGTCTGCTGAATCCCAGGCGCGCATTCCGCCTGTCAATGAATAGGCATTATAACCCTGTTTTTGTAATAACGCGGCTACTTTTTGCGACTCTACGCCCGCACCGCATACGACAATAATGGGCTTGGCCCTGAATTTTTCGACTTTTTTAGGCGTTTCCAGGATTTCCTGCGCCGGAAGCGAAACCGCCCCGACAATATGGCCCTTACGGTAAAGGTCATTGGCGCGGACATCGATGACGACAGCGTTCTCACGGTTAATCAGCTGTGTTGCTTGCGATGGCGTTAAACTCAATGCTTTTTGCCGTGCACGAATAAACTCAATCACGACGATTAAGACAAAAATAATGAGAGCTGAAAGGCTCAATACAGGATGATTCGAGATGAATGTCATTATTTCTTGCATGCTAGTACCTTTATGATGATTAGGTGGCTTACTCTATAGCGCATTAGCTTTTGGGGCAATATTAGGTGATTTTGCCTGACAAGACCACCCCTTTTATCCATCACACCCGGGAGATACATGATAATCCTTCTCCCCTTGTGGGAGAAGGTGCCCGAAGGGCGGATGAGGGGGTGTTTAAACTTTATTTAATAATATCTGGTAAATAGTTTCCAACACGTCTTCCCTATTTCTCATTACCTCATGATTCCAAAATCGTAAAACGTGAAACCCTTCTTCTTCCAAGAGATTCGTACGTTTCCTGTCATACTTTTCTTGCTCTGAATGTTGTCCGCCATCAAGTTCTATAATGAGCTTCTTTTCGAAGCAAACAAAATCAACAATAAAACCTCGTAAAATCTGTTGGCGTCTAAATTTAAACCCATGAAATCGGCGATTTCTCAGATGAGTCCATAAATATATCTCAGCTTCTGTTAGATTCTTACGTAATTTTTTCTGATATTCCTTTAGCATAAATGCCTCTCTCCCCCTCATCCGCCCTTCGGGCACCTTCTCCCACAAGGGGAGAAGGATTATTTTTTATATCGGGCCATGTGGTCTTTTCATCCCCGCCGTGCGCAGCACCAGACATCAATTCGGCTGGCACCGTGTGCTTTAAGCATTTTGCAGAGTGCTGTCAGGGTATGTCCTGTGGTGATGACATCATCGAGAACGGCCAGATTTAAACCTGTATAATCACGGCAAATCGAGAAGGCGTGAGACACATTTTGTTTCCGTTCTGATCCGGTCAGTGTACTTTGCGGTGCGGTATGTTTAATACGGCGGGTACCGTGTGCATCAATGGGAATAGAAAGAGCGCGTGCAACAGGCTTTGCGATCTCGAGTGCCTGGTTAAAGCCGCGTTCACGCAATCGGCGCGGATGCAGCGGAACGGGAATGATAAGGTCTGGCAGGTGAGCGTCACTGTACCATTCGTGTCTGATTTTCTGGATTAATAGCTCACCCAGCGCTTTGGCGTGGCTTAGCCGGTGCTGGAATTTTAATTGAATGATGAGCTGTGTGATGGGCGGATCGTAAGGAAACAAGGCGAAGGTCTGATCAAAAGGAGGCGCCAGTTTGAGGCAGGCGCCGCAGGTGGGCACCGGCTCGGCCAGGGCATGAGGCGTAATGGGTAAAAACTGGGCGCATCGTGGACAATGATAAGGTAAAATGGGCAAATCCTGAAGGCAGGCAAGGCAGAGATTGCCCGTCTGCCGGGTCAGGCGGCCACATAAAATACAAACGGGCGGCAACAGACTTAAACCCAGCCTGCCCACTTGATGACGTAAGGTTGAATAAAAAGCGATGAGTTTTTCCAAGAACATACAATGGTCTCCCTCAGATTATGCTGACGCTTCAGTGTTGTCCCGCGAGGTGGGAGAGGAAATACTTTCCCGTCTCGCCTGGATGACGTTAAAGCCTGAAGTGATTGTAGATGCGGGGTGCGGAACGGGTGAGATGAGTGCACGTTTACAGGCGTGCTACCCAGATGCGCGGGTCATTGCGCTTGATATTAGCGAACCCATGATCACCTATGCCAAACAGCAGATGCAGAGCGCCAGTGGCAAAATTTCCTGTCTCCAGGCTGATGCGGGTTGTTTGCCGTTTGCGGATCAGTCTGTGGATTTCCTCTTTGCCCATTTGCTTTTGCCCTGGCATGAAGACCATAGCCGCTTGTTCCGTGAGTGGCGCCGCGTGCTGCGGCCCGATGGGCTGCTGTTCTTTACGGTGCTAGGGCCTGATACGCTGCGGGAATGGGAGAAACACACAGTGCTTATTCCTTCCAAAATGGATATGCATGATATGGGCGATCTGCTGCTGAAAGAAGGTTTCGCGGATCCCGTGCTGGATGTGGATTATTTTACGGTGCGGTATAAAGATAAGGATAAGATGATGAGGGAGTTGTGCGCAAGCGGGATGTTAATGCTGGAAGCTAAGCGGGACATTACTGATGAATATGCCTGGCAGGTGACGTATGAAGTTGTGTATGGGCATTCCTTTGCGCCTCTTGCGACGGGGTATGCTGCCCAACCTGATGGAACGGCAAGAGTACCCCTCGCTAGTTTGAAGAAAAAGCTGATAGCAAAAGATTAATGATGACTTTCGTTTGTTAATCCTCGTTGCTGGGTTTCAGTAAATCGCGCATCGTCTTTGGTAACGATGTCTATAACTTCATTTAATACCAGCTCTAAGCCACTTGAAAAACCTTTAAAATATTTTTTACCAGGAGTTTGATTTGGTGGCTCGTTCTGCAATATGTTTGTTACATCATTTGCGGTTTCACCATATCGGCTACCCATTAAAAGCATAGAAATATAATTTTTCTCGTCAGTAGCATTTTTATGCCTATCTTGAATAGACTCAATAATGGTTTTCATCGCAATTTGTTCTTCGGGATTTTTTTCATAGTGAGTTGCGACCTCATTTAAAATTTCTTTATAAATATTCTTAAGTGCGTCTATTTTTGCTTTGGTATCCAAAAGTCCCTTGTCGAAGATTTGTTCAATTGTGTAATTCAAGATAGCAGCGGCTTTGCTAATAATCTTTGCTTGATTAATAAAAAGAATGCGATTCTCATCAGCAAATATGTCTCTCAGACTCTCGGCAAGAGCTTTCTTATGCCTGGTTAGGGCAGGTTTTCTGAATACAAAGTTTAAGAACCCTTTTCTCTCTTCGAGATATTCAATATTTATTGTATCAACAATTAAGTCACGTGCTTCTTTGCTCATTACTGGTAAAGTATCGGAAAGTTTTTCAACTTTCAAATTTTGTACTGCTTGCTCAACTTTCGTTGCAGTTTCCTCTTTCTGTCTTTCTAACGCTTGTTTTTCTTCCACAACTCTCTTTTGCTTTTCTTCTTGTTTTTGCTGATATTCCTCTGAGTTTTCATAGGCTAGCGTTTCAACGTCAACTTGCAACTTAATTTGTTCAATATCTTCTTCCAGATCAGATAATCCCACCTTTAACGTTGATTCACCATCGTGAAATTGTTGATAGATTGATTCATAATGATCCAGATTTTTATTAGATTTAGCAGAATCAAAATGTTCTCTTGTCCTCTTTAAGGATTCAAGAGCTGAGATATTATTCTGGAGGCGTATTTTCAGATTAGCAATATCTTGCTTGAATTTGGATGGGTCTTGGGTTTCTGCAATTGTTTTTTCTAAAGCTTCGATCTCTTTGCTGTGAATGTTGATGTTACTTTCGAAACTCTCCATTACCTTGCTATCATGTATCGAATTGTAAAATTGCTGATATGTAGATAATGCGATTGTGTACTCCTTTTGAATGGATTCAACTTCGGATTTATACTTTTCCCCCAATGATTCAATTTCTTTTTTGATTTGCATGGCATCCATGTCTACTTTCATGGTTTGTGTTTCGCTTGCCAATCGGCCAAGTTGCAAATTTCTCGCTTTGATAGAATCTTCGTCTTTGTAAGGGATAAATGGATACGCTTTGCTAAGCGTTTCTGCGTCAGGTTTTATTTTTATTTTATCCTGTAAGGCTTGAATTTTTTCATTATACGTATTACGTGCCTCTAGCAGCTTGCTGTAGAAGGGTTCAAGATGCACAAGGTCTGGATGCGTAAAAGCATCTATAATTTTTTCGGCCTCCTTGGAATCCGCTTTTGCCTCTTTGAAAATTTCTTCATTGCCGAGTTGAGGAATGGTTTTTTTGACTTCTTCTTCCTTCTTTTTTGCATCTTCGTGAGCTTTTCGGAGATTATTATAATATGTCAGGTCTCTTTGGAACGGCTCGTAGTTATTATTAAACAAATAGATGGGCTGATCAGCTTTCATGTCTTCCTGCAGATAGCTGGAAGCCTGCTCATTTACCGATTTTTCAATCGCAGCTTTTAATTCCTGGCGAGATCTAAAGACGTTGCTATTCCAGGCAAATGTCCCGCCTTTAACATTCATTGTAAAAGGAAGTTGTTGTTTACTGCTTTCCTTGGTAAGAGTGTCGATTAAAGAATCTTGTTTGTCAGAGGTGCCAATAGTGGATGTGGCGATACCATTTTTGCCTAATAATTCATTGATAACTTTAGCAATTTGATCAAGATCAGACCCGCTAGTACCTGATTGGTATGCTAGTAATTTTTTTTCAACTGATGCGAGCGGTTCAGGATCAAGGTTTTGGTCAAATGTAATGAGGCCGCGGAAACATTTGTTGATTTCGTCCACTTTTTCTTGCACTGATTTTTTGGTTTTTTTGTTGTAATAAGTGATTGCGCTGTTGTATATGATTCTCGCAAGCTGTAATTTCGCTTCTTTAATCAGGCTTTCATTTTTCTCGTATTTGCTAACTTCGGCGTTGATTGTTTCTAATATCAAATTAAAGCCATCGATTTTATGTTGGGCTCTTTTTTTGGCTGCTTCTATATTTTTCAGTAACCAGTCTCTGCTTTGTGCTAATGTTTCAGGCAGATCTTTAGAAGAAAGGTCTTTTAATTTACTTTCTTTTTCCTCTAGATCCTTTAATTCTTGTACGGCTTTATTTTTTTTATTAACAAGCGTATCAAACAGCGGATTGTCGGGCAAAAGAGCTTTTGCTTTTTGCATTACCTCTTGTTCATTGAGCTGCGATACTTGATGTCTTTCCTCTTCGCTCTTACGGCTGAGCGTTGGTGTTAATTCGAGCGTTTGTTTAAATCGGCCATCTGTTATAAGTTGTCGACGAGTTTCATTGATGGCTTCATCTGATTCTCTGGGATTAGAATTTTTTATAGCTACGAGAGCATCTCGTTGACTCATTTCTTTTTTTACGGGTGATGTAATAGCGAGCCCTGGTGTTTGATAAGAGGGTGTTTCGATTGCGAGTGAGGATGAGATTGTTTCAGGTGCAATATGGGCCCTGAGGCTCTGTTCGCTGTTTATATATAATTTTAGTTTTCCATCTTTTGCATCTTTATAAATAAGAGGTATATATATGTCTGACTGGCGCTGAATATAAGTTATCATGTCAGATAAAATAGGTATTTTATCATTCGGATCAGCTAACGGCTTTGAATTAAGAATCAGATCTACGAGTCTTGTGGAGACTTCTTCTTCGTCTTTAATATTATAAAAACTAATGAACTCTCTATAAGCTTCATCGCTTAAATAAATTTTCCCATTTTTAAAGCCGACTTGATTATTGTAGAATGAATAACTAAATTCGCGCATAGACGCCTCGTAAGATTACTTTTGTTGTCTTCTTGTTACTACTATAGATCAGTTCTATTAAATCAATATTAACACGACTGCTATCTGACCATTTGCTATAAGTATAGATGAATATTAAGAAAATCGAGCCGGCACCTCCTTTTTTGATTACAAAATTAACCGATTGTTTTTATTGGTTATTTATATATTGATGCAACAGATTTGTTGCATAGAAGCTGGCTTTTAGCTGAAAGCCGCGATTTAATAAAATGACTTATTGAAATTAATACAATTTTAAGCCTAACAAAGTATGATGATAAAAGTAAAAAAAGAAGAAAAAGACAAGACGTATTTTGCATCATATTCTCAGAACGAGGTTAAAGGTAATGCAGTCTAATCACGTAACAAATACAGAAGCTCGGTCGCTTGGATCATTGGTGGTCCAGACAGAGCGATCGATTGTAGACAGGGTAAACGGCTTGCACAGCGCTTTTGATGCAGCGTTTAAAGACAAAGATGGCGGACATATTTCGCAGCTGGTGTATCGTGCATTGTGGGATAAGATCAAATCGATTTTCGAAAAATCCAATCCGTTTCTACAGCCGGAAAAAATTACCAGCCTCAATAACATTGATATAGCATTGTCTCAAGAGGAGCTGGAGAAAGCCTTTGATAGCCTTAAGTCTCAGCTTCGAGAAATAACGGAAGAATATTTTAAAACGCATCAGGCTGAATTCTCTAATTCAAAGCTTAAATCAAAGCTTAAATTTAAAACTACAACTAATTCACTAGATATTGAAGATTTATTCAAAAAGCTATCTGCAGATAAGCTACAACTTTTTCCTGTTCTTATTGACGCATTTAAGGCATTGGCTGTGCAAGGCTACTTGGTGAAAAATCTTGCGCCAGATAACAAATATATCCGTGACAGAAATGCGTTGATTGGAACCCATGTTGATATATACATCCGGGAAATGGATGAAGCGGAAAAGATTCTGGATTCCAACTTTGGGCCTGGAATAGGTTTTTTAAAAACGAGCGCTTTCGATGAAGTGTTGTCGGCTGCTGAAGACAGAGAAGCGTTAGGTAAAGATGCGGCTTTTAGAGATGCATTAGATACCAAAAAGCAGAAAATTGCAGAGGCAATGCAAAAGCTATTTGATGATTTGAAGAAAGAAAATACCTTGCTTGCTAAGTATAGTGAATTAATGCTGGATATTACTCGCTATAATGATTTTTATCGGCAAACTCAGCTGCGCATTCAGGAAGGTCAAATTGAAAAAACAGAATTAAATCGTATTCAGGATCAAATTGCACTTCAATATAAATCGCTATCGGAAAGAATGACGGATTTCCTTAAAACTGAAGGAAAAGAGTTTGAAAAAAACAAGAAGCAATTGCTCAGTAGAATTGCTTCAGTCAAAAGCCAACTTTCGCAAAATGATTATGTTCTGAATATTGAGAGTTTAGGGGAAAGTGTATTCACTCGAGTGGTTGCTATTGCAAGCATTGATTCTAAAATTAAAGAGTTAGCGCAAACGTTAACTTTTATTCAGCTTGAGAACTCGCCTCCTGCAATCGTCGCTGGGAGCGTTCAAGATGTCAGTTTGTTTATGGGAGAGATTGTTGCTCGATTGGAGAAGCTTAAGAGCAATTTGTCAAGTGCGCTGGTTGACAAAGAAATTGCCGCTTACCGCGAAGCGATAAAAGCGGCAATATCCTTAAAAGAAAAACTGGCGGCGCTATGCAAACAACAAACCGGTACGTGGAATGATTTGTGGACGGGACAAGCCGTGGGGGCGGTTGAACAGGCTTTTTCTCTTGATCCCTTTAGTCAACAGTTGCCCAATAAAGAAAAGTTGATTAAGGCTGATTTGGAAGAATTGATAGAGCATACCAACAATAAAATTTCTGAATATGAAGAAAAAAATAAAAGCAGTGTCAGTCGTTTGTTGAATAAAGCAGTGATTGCTCGTCACGCTTTGGTTGAGGCTCGTCAACGAGGTATTAAGTTATTGAGACAGATTGAAAGCGAAGAGTGTCAGCTAGCTGAAAGCGCGGCAAAGTCGAAATGCCTCGACAGCTTGAATCAATACGAAAGCATCGTTCAACAAACATCTCTGCCGGATTTGAGTAATGTGCAGCTGAGTAAACCTGAAAATTTAGTCAGCTTAAGTAAGCCGATTGTTATGTCAGGTTCTTCAGGTGGCCGACGAAAAAAGGATGAAGAAAATAGTGGTGAATTACCTGTAATATTACGCCCACGTCAGTCTGCATCTAAAAACCCAAAACCTGGCCTTTGGCAGCGCTTCAAGGGTTTTGCCCGGAAGCATCCTGTTATTACCGGCGCGTTGGTCGGGCTTGGCGTTGGTGTCGTTGCGGTCGGTGTCGTTGCTGCCTTGGTTTTTGCGCCTTATGTTGCTGTACCAGCCGTTGCTGCTGTGGGAGCAGCTGTCATCGGCAAATTCGGCGTCCTAGGTACGATCGGGCTGGTTGCAGGCGCTGTTGTGGCAGTAACAGGTGCAGGTGCTGCCGCGGGCGGCATAGCATCATGCTGCATAGAACTAGAAAGCTATGATGTGGAACGCCAGCCTTTATTATCAAATGGCCCTGATGCTGAGCCGAATAGTGATTCTGAAGACGAGGATAAGGACAAACATAATCACGATAAAGATGCGGATATATTAACCCATCATTCCAAACGGAGAGGCAGCACAGATACTTTGGATATTATAACAACTTTAGATGGGAACTCTGTTGGCAAGAACCCTTCTAGCCTGAGAACATCATCTCAGTTGACTGAAAAAACGAAAGCTTCAGCCCATTATAGTAATGGTTCCTTATTAAAAAGGAGCGGATCATTCCATGAGGTTCCTGCCGTCACTGTTAGTATCAATAGAGCACTGGTAAACGCTTTTGAGAAAGCGCTGGCTAAAAAAATTATGCAGGAGATTGTTTGGAAAAAAAATCCAGTAAGTGAAAAATTTAAAGAAGCTTTTTTAAAGAAAATTGATGATGGCGAAAGAGTCAAGGAGATATTCGAGAAGAATTATGAGGATATTGAGCGCAAAGAAGCTATTGATACATGCATTTCTTCTCTGATGAACGACGAGCAATTTAAAGGAAAACTGGAATTGAAGGATTTTCAATCTTCTTTCTTAAGAGACAGCATTGCTTCTTATTTTAATAAAAGACCTTCTTCAGCTTTCCACAAATAAACCAGTTGGATAATTCATGATAGGGGCGCTGAGACAAGCGCCCTTTTTATTTTTTTATTCTTCTTTCCAATCCGACCCGATACAATGAGCTTATTTACCCAAAGGACAAGCTCTTGACCAAACATATCTTCATCGGCGTCGACGGCGGCGCGACAAAATGCGTTGTCCGCGTTGAGGACGAGACTGGCTCCCTGCTGGGACTTGAAGTGAGCGGGCCTGCGAACATTCGCCTTTCTGCGGATCAGGCCTGGCAATCCATTCACTCTGCGTTGAACAATATCTTTCGTCCTCTTTCGCTTTCCCTGGCCGATAGCAGCTGTCAATTTCATGCCGGCATGGGGCTCGCTGGTTGTGAAGTGAAAGAAGCTTATCAGGCCTTTCTTGCGCATCCTCATTCACTGGCAACGCTGATCGTTTCTTCCGATTCACACACTGCCTGCCTGGGCGCACACGGCGGTCAGGATGGTGCGATTATTATTGCGGGTACGGGTGTGGTCGGTTTTCAGATCCAGCAGGGTAAAACGGTGCAGGTGGGTGGCTTTGGTTTTCCGCATGATGATGAGGGCGGCGGCGCCTGGCTGGGCTTGCAGGCGGTGAGGTTGACCCTGCAGTGGCTGGATGGGCGGCTGCCTGCATCAGCATTAGCTAGTGTCGTGTACAGCTATTTTGGTGAGGACCAGGATCAACTCATCAGCTTCGCAAACCGTGCCAATTCCACTCAATTTGCCGTACTCGCACCGCTCGTGATTCAACAAGCTGAAGCAGGCGATCAGATGGCCGGCGCTGTTCTGCAACAGGCGGCCAAGTTCATTGACCATATTGCCGATACGCTTGGGCGACAGCAGCTTGTCTCCGATAAACCACTTCCCTGTTCACTGGTCGGTGGCATTGCGCCTTTTCTTGAGCCTTATCTGGGATCGGCTTTACGTACACGGATACGCGACTGTCAGCTAACACCGGACGCAGGCGCCGTTTTAATGGTACGCCAGCATCTTAAGCAGCATAAAGGTGCCGCATGAGTGAATTTAACCGGACTATTTTTTCAGGTATGCAAATCCTGACGAATCACGCATGGGCAAAAGATCAAGCGGTTGTGGTGGAAGATGAAAAGATCAAAGCCATTATCCCTGACAATATGATTAAACATCATATGCCAGCCGCGCGTTTTGAGTTTACGGAAAATCACTATCTTGTTCCGGGATTCATCGATTTGCATATTCATGGTGCGCATGGCAAAGATGTGATGGATGCCTCGGAAGAGGCTTTACATGTGATAAGCCGTTCACTCGCTGCCGAAGGGGTCACGGGCTTTTTACCGACGACGCTGACAGCGTCTAGCAAACAGATTGAACGAGTGTTAAAAAACATTGCCTCAACCCCTTCACCCGCGGAAGGCGCCGCGATATTGGGCGTGCATCTGGAAGGGCCGTTTATTGCGCCATCCCGCATGGGTGCACAGCGCGGTGATGAAGTACAACTGCCCGATATAGCGCTATTGAAACAATGGCAGCATGCGGCGCAGGGGAATATCAAAGTGGTGACGCTTGCCCCCGAATTACCGGGGGCGCTGCCATTGATTGAGGCATTGCGAGACATGGATATTGTCGCATCCATCGGCCATACCAATGCAACATACGAGGAAGTGAGCGCAGCGATTGCTGCGGGCAGCACACAGGCCACGCATTTGTTCAATGCCATGCGCGGTATGCACCAGCGCGAACCAGGCACCGTTGCTGCGCTGCTCCTTGCGAGTGATGTGATTGTGGAACTGATAGCAGACGGCCTGCATGTTCATCCGGCCATGATCGAACTGGCTTATAAACTTAAAGGCAAGGACCGCGTCTTGCTGGTCACGGATGCCATGCGGGCCAAATGTCTTGGCGACGGACATTATGACCTGGGCGGTCAGTCTGTGCAGGCGCAATCGGGAAAAGTGACCCTGGCGAATGGAACGCTTGCCGGAAGTACGCTGCGCATGCCGGAGGCAATCCGGAACATGACACAATTTTCCAAATGCACCTTGATTGATGCTATTTACATGGCCTCACGCAATCCAGCACGCGTGCTTCGGCTTGATAACCGCAAAGGTACCATTGAAGTAGGCAATGATGCTGATCTGGTGGTGCTGAATACAGAGCTTGAGGTGGTATTGACCATGCGAGAGGGGCGGGAGATTTTTCGGGTATAATGGTTTGTTCACATCACCGTTTCTACATGCGGTTTATGACGCAGTACGCGGATCACATCTTTGCGTTTACGGATTTTGCGCAGAATGCGTGCGAGGTGTGAGCGGTTGCGGACGGAAATAGTGACATCGACATGAAAATGATGGCGATCGCTTTCTTCCGCGCGGATGTGTTCAATGTTGGATTCACCTTCGGAAATGGCGAGTGTGAGTGAAGCAAGACTGCCGCGTCGATTCACCAGATCAACTTTGAGATCCACAGAAAAATCCCCTTCAATACCTTCCTGCCAGATCAAGGGAACATATTTTTCCGGGACATGATGGTATTTCTCAATGTTAGGGCAATGCATCATGTGAACCTCGATACCTAATCCTACTTTGATGAGTCCTGCAATCTGATCACCTGGAATAGGGCGGCAGCATCGGGCAAAATTGATCACCAGTCCTTCCGTTCCTTTTATGATAAGCGGTTGAATCACAGCCTTATCTTCGACTGCTTCCCGGCTGCCTTTTTCCGCTGTTCCTTCTTTTCTTACCGTTTCGCCGATGAATTTCACCACCTGTTTTGCGACCAGCAAGGCAGGGCGGTTGCCAATGCCCACTTCTTCAAACAGATGGGCGATGGATTCCAGTTTTGAAGCGATGACGATCGTTTGCAGGGCAGGTTCTGAAACCTGATCCAGCGGAATGCCATAGAGCTGCAGTGCTTTTTCCACCAGCCGTCTGCCCAGTTCGATAGATTCTTCGCGCTGTTGTTTTTTCAGGTAATGTTTAATCTTGCTGCGGGCTTTTCCCGTTACGACAAAATTGAGCCATGCCGCGTTTGGCCGTGCGCCAGGCGCCGTGATGACTTCAACCTGTTGCCCGCTGACAAGCGGGGTTGACAGTGGGGACAGACGTTTATCCAGGCGCACCGCGACGCACGTATTACCAATATCAGAGTGGATGGCGTAAGCAAAATCCACGGGTGTTGCGCCTGCAGGTAATTCAATGATCTGGCCCTTGGGCGTGAAAACATAGACTTCGTCAGGAAAGAGATCAATTTTTACATTCTCAATGAATTCCAGTGAATTGCGCGAGCTCTTGTCCATTTCCAGAATGCCTTTCAGCCATTCGCGTGCGCGTGATAGCGCGTCATGGAAAACTTTTTTCTCTGTTTTGTAAAGCCAGTGCGCAGCGATCCCATTCTCTGCCATTTTGTGCATTTCTTCCGTGCGTATCTGCACTTCAATAGGCACTCCATAAGGACCGAAAAGCGTCGTATGCAGGGATTGATAGCCGTTCGCTTTAGGAATGGCTATATAATCCTTGAAGCGTTGTGCGATGGGCTTATAAAGATTATGTAAAACACCGAGTACACGATAGCAGGTGTCGACTTTGTCCACGATGATACGAAAGCCGTAGACGTCCATAATTTCAGAAAAAGATAAATGCCGCTCGTGCATTTTTTTATAAATACTGTAAAGATGTTTTTCGCGACCGGAAAGTGTGGCGGAAGGAATATGGCCTTTCTTGATGCTCTCCTGAATTTGCTTGTTAATCATATCCATAATTTCACGGCGATTGCCAAGCGCCTTGGCGACGGCTTCTTTTAATACGCGGTAACGCATGGGATAAAGCGATGCAAAGCCCAAATCTTCCAGCTCAACCCGGAAGGTGTGCATACCCAGGCGATTCGCAATGGGAGCAAAGATTTCCAGTGTTTCCTGAGAAATGCGCCTGCGTTTGTCAGGCGGCAAGCCATAGAGCGTGCGCATATTATGCAGTCGGTCAGCCAGTTTGACCAGGATAACACGGATGTCGCTCGCCATGGCCATCACCATTTTGCGAAAGTTTTCAGCTTGCGCTTGGGCGTAATTTTCAAAATGAATTTGTGTCAATTTGGTTACGCCATCAACCAGTTCAGCGACTTCATTACCAAATTTTTCTATGAGTTCCGCTTGGGTGACAGGTGTGTCCTCAACTACATCATGGAGGATGGCTGCCATGATGGTAGGCGGGTCCATGCGCATCTGTGCCAGTATTTGGGCCACTGCCACGGGGTGTGTGATATAAGGTTCGCCGGTATAGCGACTTTGGCTGCCGTGGGCTTCTTTTGCAAAAAGGTAGGCCTTTTCGATATCTGCCACCTGGGTGTGGCTAATATATTGATTTAATTCATCCCGTAATGTCTCAAATTCACCCACGCAAAGCTCCACTCAGCTATCCGGATTTAATGGCCAAAATTTACTATGATACTCTTTTTATTATGGATTGTCGGTGACAAGTTCGCTACTTAAAATGCTGCATTTAAGAACAAATTGCAGGAAGTGTCTTATAATTATAATGAAAAAGTAGAGGAATGAAGGAGGTCTTATGTGGTGCGGAAAATGCAAACGATCAGGGTCATTGTGTCCCGTTTCGTTTGGTTTGGCTTGGGGCATTGTGATTGGTTTGTTTATGGCAGGCTATGCCTGGATAGCATGGTTATCGGGTTATGGCACAGCAGTGGTCGATCAATATGCCGTATTTTACTATGGCTATGAAGCAACTTTTCTAGGCGGTATTATCGGAGGCTTCTGGGGCCTAGTAGTAGGGTTTTTGTTCGGGTTTTTCATCGCACTGTTTTATGACTTGATTGCTTGCTGTTGCAAGGCAAAGTGCTGCAAGCCATCAGAAGGGTCTGATGAATGCTGCAAGCCATCAGATAAGTAAGGTACAGAAAACAAATAAAAATTAGATTTGATCTTTCTGTGACCCTTCGTTACCATCCATGAATATGTGGAAACGTCATTTATCGCCAAAAAAGCGGATTACATTACTAATAGGACAATTTGTCGTTCTCGTTATATGCATAGGTTATATCGAGTATTTTTACACAACCCGCCTTCTACCAGATAAACGCGCACAAGCTGTTTTTAATTCTGCCGATTGTTTCCTTGTCAGTAAAAAACTCAATACCCGAAATTATCCCAAGCATGTTTATCGTGCAGATTTTCTGGTGAGTTATAACGTTAATAATGTGCAATATAATCGTTGGGCTTTTGGCAACGGAATGGATCGCTCATTTAGTGAAAGCAAAGGGGAACAGGAAGCTATCTTGGCCCGGTATGAAGTCGGCAAAACGTATCAATGCTGGTATGACCCGGAAGATCCTCAGCTGGTTGTGCTTGTCATGCGCCATGATTGGAGAGTGACATTCCCCTTGATTCTGCCTGCTGTTGTTGCTGTAATCATGCTCTATTATTTTCTGACAAATGCAGTTGGCTTAATGGGTATGATGGGAACAGTGATATCAAAACGGAAAAAGTAAGCAATATGAAAAACAAAATCCAGGCAGATCAGGCCCCCCAGGCAATCGGGCCTTATTCACAGGCAATTAGAACAGGGAATGTAGTTTACTTTTCAGGCCAGATTCCACTTGATCCCAACACGATGGCACTGGTTGCCGATGACTTTGCCAAACAGGCCACTCAGGTATTTGCCAATCTCGTTGAAGTATGCAAAGCGGCGGGCGGCAGTCTGGAGGCGATTGTAAAGCTCACTATATACCTGACGGACCTTGCTCATTTTCCTATCGTGAACGAAGTAATGATGCAATTTTTCAGTGAACCTTATCCCGCCCGTACCACGCTGCAAGTTTCTGCTCTGCCCAAGAATGCGCAAATTGAAATTGAAGCAATAATGGTGATGGAATAGCGAGCCTGCTTTTCTTCCTGCATGTCACTCTCTGCAAATCACTCTGTGCTTTACTTTGTCATCCCCACACTGCCCACTCTCTGTCATCCCGCACTTGCCTCTCTGTCATCCCGCATTTGTTGCGGGATCCGGTATCAAAAAATAAAGGAATACATTATGTTTTACACACCAGCCCCCGCAACAAGTGCGGGGTGACAAGGATTAAAGTGCGGTGCCAAGGAACAAAGAGAGTGACAAGGAACAAAGAGAGTGACAAGGAACAAAGAGAGTGACAAGGAGCAAAGAGAGTGACAAGGAGCAAAGAGGCTGTCAAAGAATAACCGTTTTACCTCATTTATTCGTCGCCACATTGCTGGTATGACCGACTTTACTGTTATCACCCAGCATATACATAGTGCGTAGAATTTTGATGGCTTCAAATAGTTGAAAATCTTCCTGGGCCAACAAGATATCATTGCGGCTTAACGCTGCGGGATTGGGTTGATTGCTGGTGGTTCCCGAGGTCAGATGGTTTTTGAGTTGATATTCCTTAATCGGCTCAAGCATCGCAATGTCTTCATCGGATTTGTTTTTTATTACTTTCAAATCTTCCACGTGCACATCAGGAATAATACCCACATTTTGGATCACGCGTCCTGAAGGAGTGTGGTAAAGGGCAGTGGTAAGTTTAAGCGCGTGTGTTTTATCCAGTGGTATGACAGTCTGCACAGAGCCTTTGCCAAAACTGGTGGTTCCTACAATCAATGCCCGTCTGTAATCTTGCAAGGCACCGGCGACAATTTCGGAAGCAGAAGCGGATCCGCCATTTATCAGGACAACGATGGGTGCACCATTTAAAATATCATTGCCGTTGGCTTTAGCGCTGTACTGCGCTTCAGGCAGCCTGCCTTCCGTGTAGACAATGAGATTTTTATGCTTGTTATTGAGGTTCTTGCTGTCAAGAAAACTATCGACGATTTGTACGGCTGTTTCCAGCAGGCCGCCCGGATTATTGCGTAAGTCTAGAATGATGCCATGCAACTGGCCGCGATTTTTATTTTTTAAATCCTGAATGGCATCGCGCATCAGCTTTGCAGTCGGTTCCTGAAACTGGGTGATGCGTATATAACCAAAGTTGTCATCGAGCATTTTGCTTTTAACACTGGCGATGCGAATGGTCTGACGCGTAAGCTTGAAAGTCAGCGGTAATTTTTCGCCCTTGCGCAAGACTGTCAATATGACTTGCGAACCGGATTTGCCGCGCATTTTTTCAACGGCTTCCTGCAGTGTCATTTCACTGACGAGTTTGCCATCAATGGCGACAATATAATCTCCCGCTTTGATGCCCGCTTTAGCAGCAGGCGTATCATCCATTGGCGTGACAATTTTAAGGATGCCAAATTCCGGTGTGACTTCAATGCCAACGCCGCCGAATTCGCCACTGGTTGTCATCAACAGTGTTTTGTAAGCTTCTTTATCCAGATATTCAGAGTGCGGATCAAGCCCGCTCACCATACCGCGAATAGCGTCATCCAGTAAAGAACGATCGCCAATAGGCTGCACATAAAAGTCTTTAATCAGGACGATGGTATTCGTAAAGCGATTAATATCATCATCGCTCACGCCCTGATTTTTTTCATCAGAAGTGGTTTTGGTGTCTTTGTTTTTTATATCAGCCGCTATCGTCTGGGTGCTGGAAACAGGAGATGTTTGGGCAATCGAAGAAGGGCCAACAAAAACAAAAGCCATAGAAATAAAAATAACTAAGATAAAGGTACGAATGTTCATCAGGGATGTTCCCCTTCTCTAGTTATTATAAGTATAGCACCTTGTCTTTTCGTTATACTAATTTGATGATGGACTCCCCCGTCATTTCGCTAGGTTTTCGTAGACCCATCAGATAGAGCAGAGTAGGGGCAATATCCGATAATTTCCCATCGTATTTGACGATTTCAGCCGGACGGCCTACATAAATAAAGGGGACTGGATCCGCAGTGTGTGCTGTATGTGGTTGATTAGTTTTGTAATCAAACATTTGTTCGGCATTGCCATGATCAGCCGTGATAATCGCTTCCCCTCCCGCTTCGCGAAGGGTTTTGATGATCTTGCCCAGGCATTGATCAATTGTTTCAATGGCTTTCACCGTCGCTTCAAAGTTGCCTGTATGTCCAACCATATCAGGGTTGGCAAAATTGCACACTATCACATCATATTGGCCCGTTTTGATTTCATTCACTAAGCGCTCGGTGAGCTCTGGCGCGCTCATTTCAGGCTGCAGGTCATAAGTGGCTACTTTAGGGGAGGGTATTAATATGCGATCTTCGCCCGGATAAGGTGGTTCCACGCCGCCATTAAAGAAAAAAGTCACATGCGCGTACTTTTCTGTTTCGGCAATGCGCAATTGTTTGAAACCCTGATGGCTCAGGCATTCGGCGAGAATGTGATTGAGTGGTTGCGGGGGGAAAGCAACCGGCGTGCTGAAACGGCTGTCATATTCTGATAAAGAAACAAACTGACCAAGATGAGGCCATTTTTCGCGGACGAAGCCATGGAAATCAGCATCAATAAATGCCTGGGTAATTTCACGCGCCCGGTCGGCACGGAAGTTCATGAAAAGAAGGACGTCACCATCATTCATGGTAACCGGCGGCGCATCCGCTGGATGAATGCTGGTGGCATGAACAAATTCATCGCTTTCGCCTCGCAGATAAGCAAGTTCTAGTCCTTCAATGGCTGTAGTGGCATGAAAATCTGCCTTGCCTTGCACCATCAGGTCATAGGCTGGGTGAATGCGTTCCCAACGTTTATCTCGGTCCATCGCATAATAGCGCCCAATCAATGAAACAATTCGCCCGCATTGTACTTCGCGGCATACGGCATCAAGCGCAAGCAGTGACGATTTGGCGCTCCTCGGCGGGGTATCGCGCCCGTCCAAAAAGGCATGGATATAGAGTGATGGCAGGTTTAATTTTGCGGCGAGCCTAACCACGGCCTGAATATGGCGCTCATGGCTGTGGACACCGCCTGCGGAGAGCAAGCCCATTAAATGAACAGCTTTTTGGGTCTTTTTTGCCTGGTTTATAGCGTTAACAAGGACTGCATTCTGAAAAAAATCCCCGGTTTCTATGGCGAGATCGATGCGTGTTAAGTCCTGGTGCACGATACGGCCTGCACCCATATTTAAATGGCCCACTTCTGAATTGCCCATCTGGCCTTCCGGTAGCCCCACACAGCGGCCGGACCCTGAGATGAGGGTGTGTGCACAGGTTTGCCATAGTCGGTCCCAGTGAGGTTTGTGCGCGGCGGCAATGGCATTGGCATCGGTTTGTTCTCGGTAACCAAAGCCGTCGAGGATAATGAGAGCAAGGGGTTTAGGTCGGGGTATCTTCGTCATAAATACTTCTTGTTACGCTAATAGGCTAATGATGATCTGCGCAGCTAGGCGCACCGTTTGATTTTTGGGAGGTTACATTATTTAGCAAAGTTGGCTTTTTGCAAATAGAGAATTCATTCCTTTATGATGTTGACAAGAGAATACCTGCCTCTGTGCCTTCACGGATGACAATAAGCATCCCTCATCCGCCCTTCGGGCACCTTCTCCCACAAGGGGAGAAGGATAAGGATTTTAAATTCCTAGAACGGACCTTCTATGATCTTAAGCGGGACATTTTTTGGGGATGGCGTTAAAATAAATTTTTAGCACATGTTTAGGATTGCGTTATGAACGATAAAAAACAAAAAAGGTCAAAATTACTTGCTCCAGCTCTCATGATTGCCATTATCTCAGGTGTGCACTGCTCACCCGGTTATGCTGAAACTGTCGTTAATCCGGATACAAGTGTTAATAGCTCAGATTCTTCTGCTAGCGCAGACACTGCTACCACTACAGCGAATAATAAAGATCCTCTCGAGCGCTTTAACCGCGTTATGTTTACGTTTAATGATAAACTGGACCAGTTTATTCTAAAGCCGGTCGCCACCGTCTATAACAAGATCATGCCCAAGCCCTTGAATAAGGGAATTCATAATTTTTTTAATAACATAGGCGAGCTGCCCACCATTGCGAACGATGTGTTACAGCTTAATTTTTATCAAGCAAGTAATGATTTCTGGCGTTTTGGCGTTAACACGACAGTGGGAATTTTAGGCTTTTTTGATGTCGCCTCACGCATCAACCTGAAATATTATTCCAACGATTTTGGCTTGACCCTGGCGGCTTGGGGTTACAAAAGTTCAAATTATCTTGTCTTGCCATTTTTCGGCCCAAGCACGATACGCGATGGTATAGGCTTGCCCGTCGATTATTTTGCCTTTTCTGTTTACCCTTACATCGAGCCTGACTCTACGCGTTATGCAGTATACGCGCTGGGCGCGGTTGATCGCAGGGCGCAGCTTTTGAAATTCGAATCTGTCATGGAAGAGGCTGCACTGGACAAATATGTGTTTGTGCGTAATGCCTATCTGCAGCGCCGTTCTTATCAAATTGAGCAGAATAAGCAGCGAGGCTATCAATACCAGGCGGATCAGCAGGAAGAGACGCCTCTTATCACTTCCGCCGCGGCGGTTTCTCCAATGGCTGACGTTGAATCACAAGCGGATACCTCAACCCAAAAGGCAGGATCAACGCCAAAGACGGGATCAGAGCAAGAAGCTGAATCAATAGCACAATAATCATTCTGATCAATCATCTTGCAAGGCGCTATGCTATGCTTATAAGAGAGAGTTACCTCCTGTCTAAGAGGGGTAGTGTGATGAGTGATATCGCCATTATTGCTGCATTGGTAAAAGGCACTTTTCTTGAAATTGGCAAACAGCAACGCGCCTTGGGTGAAGGCTTGCTTAACGCTGCGCCGGGAGACAGGACCGGTACACCCAATAATTCTGTGCAGTATTTGATAGCAGGAGCAGAACAACTGATTAATATGGCAAAACAGTGTGATGAGTTTATTCCAGCCGCCTCGCAGACATCAGAGACAGGGAAATCAGAGTGAGTCGGTTTTGTATCAAAATAATATTATCTGAATCATTCAGTCACTCATTTCCATGATGAAGAATGGGCAGGAATATCGTTAAAAAACGTTCTTTTTACCCCGTGTTGCGGGCTTGTTGCCGAATCTGGATTTAAATATACTCAAATGTATATGCCTAATAATAATGCAGAACAAAGAGAAAAGCTTCTTAAGCTCGTGCGTGATGCAGTTGAGCAGGATAAGATGTTGCGTGAGCAATATCAGATAGGCGATAAATTCCGTTTTATTCGCGATCGCCTGCATGCATTGCTGGCACGCATTGAAGAAAGCGTTGCCATTTCACAAAAAGAAAGCGAAATAAAAGCAGATAAGCTGGCTGAAGATGAAGAGCTGGTTTATGTGTATTTATACAATGCTCAGGGTCTCGCTTTGCAGTCATGGCAAAAGATGCTAAATCCTGCTGTGTTTTATGAGTATAGTGTTAATCGTCCGATTTATACGGATCGATCAGCAATCGATGCTTTTATTCGTAGTAAAACGAATAAAGCACAGCATGGTTATATAACCGTAGCAGTTAAAAAATCAAATATTCTTAAAATTCAGGATGCATCGTTAAAAGACCCTATTGGGAATCCGCTTGTCAAGGTAAAGGAAGGATCCCTTTCACCCGGCCGCATGTTTGCATTCACACATAATGGCCAGAATTACATACTCGATGAAGAAGGAAAAATTGTGCCGAAGCCGGTTTAGCGGCTCCTTGAGCCGGGACCAAATGAGCGCTTTACGTAGTCAGTCAAAGATTCTTCTTTTTTTTCTCCGGGTTTCTCATCTTTTGTTTGTTGTTTCTTGGCACCTTCAGTAGCTCTTACCAAAGGCGCGGCGTTACCTAGTACGCGCTTTTTGAATTCATGAAAGATGGAGCTCTGTTCATATTTAATTTTACCCGTAATTTCTGTATCCCTGAACGGCCCAGTAAGGTCAATCTGTCTTTCTTTGGCAGCCTGCTGTTCACCACCCACAACCTGTTGCTGTGCCTCTGTCCGGGGTTTAGTGCTGCTGTCTAAGAATGAACGCTTTTCCAGATAACTTTCACGGTGTTTTTTTTCATCCCGCGTACGGGTTTCGATTTTTTGCGTGCGATCTGCCAGCTGCTTTTCATCTTTTTCCATCTCATTTTGATCGAGTGTTTCCTGGCGCTGGCGCTGCTGTTTTTTGTCTACTTCTATCGCTAGACGTTCGCTGGCCCTGATTTTTGAACCGCCAGTTTCGCGTCGGGTTCTTTCATCCGCTTCTTTGGGGGTGGTTTTGTCCATTTGCGTCTTGCGACAGGCGGAGCAGATATTTCCGTACGTGGCTCCCTGTACGCCGGCAAGTTGCAAAAAGGCAGACAACGGCTTTTGAAGCCCGCAGCTGTTGCAGGTTTTTGTTAACGCTTGGTTCGGCTTATTCATGGTTCAATCTCAATCAATCTGAGCCTTTTAGAGGCTAGGGCGCAAGCAATATTATATCATATCAATAATATCAGTTTAGCAAATGATCAATCTTTTTAAGCTATATTACTAGGTCATGTTATCTCAAAAAAATGTAAGAAAATCTCGATCTTGCTTGAAAATACTATATCCGATATCCTCGGTTTTTTTATCGCCGTCCATTAACAAGGGATTTGAGGTTAGGGAGGCGAAAAAAATATCCGCAGCACTAGGATCTGATCAAGCGAGTCGCGGTTGTAAGCTAACCGGATGCGCACGATTCCGTGGGATTCAACGGCGAAAGATATTGGAAGGAAGCATTGTCGCCTCGATGAGAGGAAATTAAAAATTAAAATTGGAGAATAAGTACATGACAAAAGGACCATCTTTACAAGATCCTTTCTTGAATTCGTTACGTAAAGAAAAGATTCCCGTATCTATTTATTTGGTAAATGGGATCAAGCTTCAGGGAGTGATTGAATCATTTGATCAATTTGTAGTCTTGCTGAAAAACACGGTCAGTCAAATGGTATACAAGCACGCTATCTCAACCATTGTTCCAGCGCGGAATGTATCAGCAGCTTTTGAGTACAGCAGCAATGGCTATCATAGCGGTGGTAATGGTAATAAAAATAACGGGAATAGCACTAAGCAAGGCTATCCTCACGAATAAAAGTTAAGGTAATTTTGCCCGGACGGTCAAGCGACGGGCAATCTTTTTAATAGCTGCTGCTTGTTGTTTTAGAAAAAAGAGTAACAGGTAGCTGTGCCGCAAAGATTGTCATCCCGCGCAGGCGGAGACCTATCTATCTTTGACAATAATCGTGCCCAGCAAAACATGGATCCCTGCCTGCGCGGGATGACACAACTAGTAGAAAACGCTCGTGTTTAGCAGCAGAGCGGCATTATATATTGCGAGGAGATACGTTGAACGATCGCCCTTCTGGCGGAGAACGCGTTTTATTAGTCCATGTCCATTTTCCCATCGGGAAAATGGAAGAAGACCTTGATGAATTCCGGGAACTGGCTGCTTCTGCAGGCGCCGCCACTATTGAGGTGGTTACGTGCACGCGAAGGGTGCCGGAGTCCAAGTATTTTGTGGGTTCAGGCAAGGCGGAAGAAATTCGCGATAAAGTCGCCGCTAACAAGATCGAACTCGTCATTTTTAACCATAACCTGTCGCCGGCACAGGAACGGAACCTGGAGCAATTGCTAAAGTGCCGTGTTCTGGATCGCACTGGCCTCATTCTGGATATTTTTGCCCAGCGCGCACGCAGCTTTGAAGGAAAGCTCCAGGTAGAGCTTGCCCAGCTCAGACACCTTTCTACCCGGCTAGTACGAGGCTGGACTCACCTTGAGCGGCAACGGGGCGGTATTGGTCTGCGTGGTCCGGGTGAAACCCAGTTGGAAACCGACAGACGGTTAATACGTAATAAAATTAAGGTCATCACTGCAAGGCTCGCCAAATTGCGCAAACAGCGCGAGCTCGGAAGACGTGCCCGCCGGAAGGCGATTGTGCCTACCGTTGCTCTGGTTGGCTATACCAATGCCGGAAAGTCTACGCTGTTTAACCGGCTGACGGGCGCTACCGTGTATGTGGCGGATCAGTTATTTGCTACGCTTGACCCTACCTTGCGCCGCGTTGATTTCCCGGAAATTGGCCCGGTAATACTGGCTGATACGGTAGGTTTTATACGCCATCTTCCGCACGATCTGGTAGAAGCCTTCCAGGCTACACTGGAAGAAGTGAGCGAAGCGGATCTGCTGCTGCATGTAGTGGACGCAAGTGATGAACAGAAAAATACTCACATCGAGCAAGTCGAGCAAGTGCTTGATAGTATTCACGCGGAAGAAGTACCCAGGGTGTTAGTTTATAACAAGATTGATTTATGCCCCGGCTTATCGCCCGGCATTGAGCGCGATGAATGGGGTCAGATCAGGCGGATACTGATTTCAGCCTATATGGGAACAGGCATGACGGAGTTGTCGCTGGCTATTAGTGAAAGGCTGGCCAAAGAAATCGTTGAGCGCGAACTTATTTTGTCCCCCCATCAGGCTGGGTTGCGGGCTACGCTATACCGGCGTTCCGCCGTGATGGAAGAAAGAATTGATGAGGAAGGTAACTATCATCTTCGCATTCGCCTGCCCCGGGTGGAGTTAGAGAAGCTTTTTCATTAATATACAGGCTTGCTGTTCCATCATGCCCAAATTATAAGAGGAGACGATTGCATGATGTGGTCTATATTTCTGAGTGCTTTAGGGTTACTCTTTGTTTTTGAGGGGATCCTGCCGTTTTTATCCCCGTCATTCTGGCGACGGGTGATGCAGCAAGTTATTATCCAGAGCGATCGAACATTGCGCGTGATGGGGCTAGTCAGCATGCTGGTTGGTCTCGCGTTGGTTGTTATTGCACATGATCTTTTTTAGAAGAGAACTGACATATGGAAAAACATATGGGTAAAAGCGTTGTCATTTTAGGTAGTCAATGGGGCGATGAAGGTAAAGGCAAGATCGTGGATATGCTCATGGAGCAGGCGGAGGTCGTCGTGCGTTTTCAAGGCGGCCATAATGCGGGGCATACACTGATGATAGATGGTCAAAAAACCATCCTGCGCCTGATCCCTTCTGGTATTTTGCATTCGCATGCCAAGTGCCTTATTGGAAATGGCGTCGTGCTTTCACCCACTGCCTTGCTGGAAGAAATCGAAGAGCTGGAATCACGCGGTATTCCTGTGACCGAGCGCTTGCGTATCAGCGAAGCTTGCGTGCTTATTCTGCCCTACCATGTGGCGTTGGACCGAGCGCGCGAAACGGCGAAAGGCAAATCCGCCATTGGCACAACAGGCCGCGGCATTGGGCCCGCTTATGAAGACAAGGTGGCGCGCCGCGCATTGCGATTTGGCGACTTGTTTGATGAAAAACGTCTCAGCGAGAAGCTGGAAGAAGTACTGAATTATCATAATTTTATCCTGCAACACTACCATGGCCATGAGGTTATTGAATTCCGGCCTCTTCTGGATAACCTGCTAAGGATGGTTCCGCGTTTAAAACCCATGTGTGCAGATGTAGTTGCGTTGCTTTCCCAATATCGGACGGAAGGTAAAAACATTATGTTTGAAGGCGCGCAAGGCACTCTACTGGACGTGGATCATGGAACTTATCCTTTTGTGACTTCTTCTAACACCATTGCTGGCGCAGCTTCTGTGGGAAGTGGTTATGGACCGCGAAATCTCAATTATATTTTGGGGATCACTAAAGCCTATACCACCCGCGTGGGTTCAGGGCCGTTTCCGACCGAATTAAAGGACGAGGTAGGAAAACAGCTGGCTGAGCGCGGCAATGAATTTGGATCTGTGACCGGCCGGCCTCGACGCTGCGGCTGGCTCGACATCGTCATCCTGCGCCGCTCGATTGAATTAAACAGTTTTTCAGGACTTTGTGTCACCAAGCTGGATGTGCTGGACGGTCTGCCCACTGTAAAAATTTGCACGGGTTACCGATTGCATGGGAAAGAATGCCATTACCCGCCGGTTGAAAGTGATTTGTTTGCTGCGTGTGAACCCATCTATGAGGAATTGCCCGGCTGGCAGGAGTCCACTGCGCATATCCGTCATTTCAATGAGTTGCCTGTTAACGCACAAAAATATCTTTTACATATCGAAAAGCTGGCAGGGGTTCCTATTGATATCGTTTCGACGGGATCGGATAGAAAGGATACGATTTTGTTACGGCATCCCTTTGAAAGCGTAGAGTTAGATCCGTTTATTGCCGAGGAGAGGACTTGAACCTCCACGGGGTTTCCCCCACAGGCATCTGAAACCTGCGTGTCTACCAATTCCACCACCTCGGCATTGGAACTGAAGGCGCATTTATACATGCTCTGGTTTTTTTTTTCAATTCCGGAAAAAAAATTTTTGAATAATTCTATAAGTTAGCGGGCTGGCAGGTTCTTAACCCAGCCCGTGCCGAACCCACTATCACCCTGACAAAAGCCCTTGACTCTTATTCCCTGCCACCCCGGCACTGCCTCGCCACCCCAGCACTTGCCTCTGTACCTTGTCACCCCGCACTTGTTGCGGGGTCCGGTATATTAAAAAATAATGTATTTTCATTTTTTGATACCGGATCCCGCAACAAGTGCGGGATGACAGAGCGGAAAGTGCGGGATGACATAGAAGGATACTGTGGCGATTTATTTTTGTATAATCACCCAAAAAGGAGATTTTATTTTTTGCGCTCCAAAAAAGAAAAAACACCCAGCGTTGCTCCCTTTCGTTTGCGGGGGGTGGGCAAGCAGATTGCCAAGCACCTTGCACGGTTAGATATCCATTCTGTTCAAGATCTTCTTTTTCACTTGCCTTCTCGTTATCAGGACCGTACGCAAATCCAGGCTATACGGCAGCTGCTGCCAGGCCATGAAGCCGTGGTTGAGGGCGTCGTAAAAGCGGTTTCAACCCCGCGTCAGGGCCGTACGAAGTTGTTATGCGAATTGAAAGATGAAACCGGATCTATTTGGCTGCGTTTTTTTCACGTATTGCCGTTTCAGTCCGATATACTGAAGCCTGGTGCCCGGTTACGCTGTTATCATGAAGTGCGGCAAGGGCCAAAAGGGCTCGAAATGATCCATCCTGAGTTTCAGGTCATCATTCAGGATAAGTTTCAACCTGTCGATCCGCATTTAACGCCTATTTATCCCGCCACGGAAGGGCTTAGCCAATATACGCTAAGAAAGTTAACAACCAACGCGCTGGCCTGGATGGAAAATGAGCCATCTTTTGTTGAGCTGCTGCCGCTTGCGGTACTGCAAAAACTGAGCATGCCTACTTTAAAAGAAGCGTTACGGTTCGTGCACAGGCCGCCCCGCGATATTCCTGTCTCACACTTAGTTGAGAATAAAACGCTTCCGCAAAAAAGACTGGCATTTGAAGAACTTTTAGCGCACCGCATCAGCTTGTTGCAGGTCAAGCATCGTTTTCAGGCACAAGGCAGTTTGCCTTTTGGACGCTCCGAAAAATTGTCAGAGAAATTTCTCAAAAGTTTACCTTTTCAACTTACTCAAGCCCAACAACGGGTCATCGCCGAAATCAGGCAAGACCTTAATCAGGCTCACCCTATGCTGCGGCTGGTACAGGGGGATGTTGGATCAGGCAAAACAGTGATCGCGGCATATGCCATGCTGCAAGCGGTAGAAAATGGTTATCAGGCAGCGATGATGGCCCCTACAGAACTGCTGGCTGAGCAGCATGATCGCGTATTTAGGCGCTGGCTTGCGCCGTTGGGTATAAAAATGGCTTTTCTCTCGGGCAATGTGAAATCACGGGCAAGAATTTCTGCACTAAAATCGATTGAACGCGGCGAGGCGCAAGTTATTTTAGGAACTCATGCATTGTTTCAGGAGGCGGTTACTTTTTCCCGTCTTGCGTTGGTAGTGGTTGATGAGCAGCACCGCTTTGGTGTGCACCAGCGCGCCTTGCTTCGCCAGAAAGGCATCCAGGCTGATTATTATCCGCACCAGCTGGTGATGACTGCAACACCCATACCCCGGACGCTCGCGATGAGTTTTTATGCGGACCTGGATGTTTCTGTTATTGATGAATTACCCCCCGGCAGAACACCTATCATGACAAGTGTCATGACGAATGCCCGGCGCGAAGAAGTCATTGCGCGCATTCGCGAAGCCTGCGAGGAAGGCCGGCAGGTTTATTGGGTATGCCCGCTTATCGAAGAGTCCGACGTACTCAATTGCCAGGCAGCAACCCGTACTGCCGAAATGTTACAACAACAACTGCCCGAAATAAAAATAGGATTGATACACGGACGCCTCCGTGCTGAGGAAAAAGAAGGAGCAATGCGCTTATTTCAGCAGGGAGAGACAAAGCTGCTGGTTGCGACGACCGTGATTGAGGTGGGCGTGGACGTGCCCAATGCGAGTGTCATGGTCATTGAGAATGCAGAACGCCTTGGACTATCCCAATTACACCAGTTAAGGGGCAGGGTAGGCAGGGGTGCGGTGGCGAGCCATTGTGTTTTGCTGTATCAGCCGCCTTTGTCAGCGCTTGCTAAAGAGCGGTTGACAGTGATGCGAGAGACAACAGATGGCTTTCACATTGCGCAGCGTGATCTAGAGCTGCGCGGTCCTGGAGAAGTGTTGGGTACGAGGCAAACCGGCGATCTTGCTTTTAAGGTGGCCGATTTAATCCGGGACAGCGAAATATTACCTATCGTTCACGAAGCGGCCGATTTTATTATAAAGCAGCATGACGAAATTATTCAGCCCTTGATGAGGCGCTGGTTAGAGAAAGGTGAAGAATATGGGAAAGTCTAACGTATCATGCCAGCGCAAGCTGGCATGATTACTTTTAGGTTTTTCATTTAAGGAGAGCAGGAGGCTGAAATACAATAACGTTATTGTAATTATCCTTTTGTCTATATTCATCCCATGACCTGAATAATTCAGCGTGCCTTTTTGCAGGCGTAGGCTGGCAATACTGCTGTAATTTTTTGTTTAAGGACCAATCTGGACTTGTTGCATTTAATTTTACCGCACGAAGCAGCGGAATATTATCGGTAAGGTAGCTAGCAAGTGATTGGCTAATGGTACCCAGATTGAGAGTAAAGCTATGTTTAGCGTTAAGCGTTTGCAGTAAACAGCCGATGGCGTGGTGTGAAAGATTCGACAGCGAGCCGCTCAGATCAAGCTCTTGAAGAGAATTATTTGAGGATAAACCGCTTATCATGGCCTGAAAATGAGGGTATTGCAGGTTGATATTTCGTAGCGAAAGTTTAATCAGTGTGTCATTGACTGCAAGAGCACTTAAGAGTGTGGTGAGGGTCAGGTCATCGCTTGAGGGAGTGTCAAGCGCATTATTGTCCAGGGTCAGTACCTTAAGGGTTTTGTTGTATGAAATGAAAGAATTGATAATATTGCGATCTATGCTGTCTATCGCGTTGTCAGCAAGATTGAGCGATTCTAATCCCGTGTTGGGATTACGGGCAATAGCATTAAGCAGGCAGCTTGCGCCGTCACTGCCAAGACTGTTCCCTGAAACATCTAACTCTTTTAACGATGTATTTTTCCGTAATGCCCAAGCCAACTGTCGCATACTGCTGAAATTGAGTTTGTTTTGAGCCAAGTTCAAGACCTGAAGCCGCCCTGTTTCCAAAATTGCCAAGGCAGTTGAAGACAAAAAACCAAAGAGGTCATTATTGCTGAGGTCCAGATAAACCGGATTGAGGGAAAGCAGGGTGTTTAGCCATTCGTCATCTAATGATTTGTTTTTTAGCACGAATTTACCGTCTATTGAAGAAGCGATCGCTGGTTTTTCTCCGCTTAACATGATCATTTTCCCCTTATTTTGCTTGTCTTAATGGTACAAAAACTATAGATTAGGCGACCTTTCCTGGCATGAATTGGTTAATATTTTATTAATATTCAAGTTTTATAATCACACTTCACATCATATTGAGATTTTTAAAATTATTAAAGTCTAAAGACCCAAAAAAATAATAGCATTTAATGCTGAAATAACACACACAGCAAACGAGATTTCAATGTATAACCGTCACAAAAAAAGCGCCAAAGCAACGGGCAAGCCTGACTTGTTTCAAAAGGCAGATAGTTTTAATGAGAAATGCCTTGGTGCTCTCCACGAGTTAAAAAAACTGAGCAAATCATTAACTGATATCCACTCTGATCATTCCAGTGTCAAGAAAAACTTACGGAAGGATACGTTATTGCAACTGCGCTCGGAAATTGCAGAGCAAACCAAGAAAATATTAAATAATGTATCTGCAATAGAAAAAACGATTGCGCACGACAAAATAGACAGCGAAATAGCTGAGGCAATCGCAGAGCTAGAAGACGAATACAAAATAAAAACGAATGAAATCACAGAGGACTTGGCCCGTTTGGAAGAAAGCAAACGGCATGCAAAAGAAGAATTAAGAAAAATACAGAGCCAAGTGAATCAGCTTAAATTAATTTTGGCAAATTTACCAAAAGAAAGTGATCTTGCCCTGATCGCTAAATTATTGGAGTGGTCCGGTGAGGAGAAAAAAAAATGGAAAGAGATGTTTGTAGAGGCAGAAAAATATCAAGCCCGCTATTCGATTTTTAAGCTAAAAGATGCGCTTTTGGGTTCCTCGCATCCTGTTGAGAATCCGGCAGAAGCTATTCTTGCTGAAATAAAGAATAAAATAAAAACACTTGAAGCTGCTATCTCTTCGACGGAAGCTTTAATTGAAGACGATGAAACAAAAGTCGAAACGCTTATCGTTAAGATGAAACATTTGCGCGAGCAAAACGATGCGTTTTTGCTTAAGTTGGGGAATAGCAAAGATAAGTATTTGAATACACTGAATCAATGCAATGAAGAATTAAAAGAAATTTATAAGCAGGCCCAGAGAAGAGAATTACTCGATGAGATTGATAAGGCGATCTCGAGGCTGGAAAAAGAAGAGAGCCTAATGGGCCGATTAGACCAGCTGACAGAGCAGGCGCGCGGTCGAACCAGAGAGATGGCGTCTATTAGCAATGAAGTGAGAGAGCTATGTTTTACTTGGGAGTTGGCGGGAGATTTTGACAGTCAGGACGAGAGGCTGGGTTCACTGAAAAAGAAGTTTGCCAACCTGGAAAAGAAAAAAAATAGAACGGTACAGCAGGCTGCCGAGGTGGTTAAGGCGATTGCCGGTGTTACCGGTGCCGTCATGCAAGAGTATCAAGACAGCGTGCCCGGGGAAATCAGAAGGCAGCTTAAGATACTTGAAGCGCTTAATTCCTCTCTTTCTAAAGAAATGGAAAACGTTACAGCAAGCGTGAAAAAGAAGCAGGTTGAAATAGATTCAGCCTTGAAAATACGCGCGCAGCATAACTCGATGATTCAATATGAAGAAATGCTGACTCAATACCTTTCGGACATTCATTCCGATGAAGCCAGTTTCGCAGAGGTGGCAGAGAGGTTTTCTGATATCAGTGGGAAATTGCAATTTAACGGAAAGGCATTAAAGTTGTGTGATGAAACTTTTAAATGTCTGGCCATTATACAGAAAGAGAAGGGCGGAAAAGATAATAACCAAAAGCTATTAGCAAGCTTGAAAGTCTTCGCTTCATTTTTGACGGCTTATATCCAAGACGCGAATCCAAAGGGTATCCATGAAGCGCATGTTTATGTTCTTTCAATTTTAAGTTCCCTGCAGCAAATGAAATTTTTCGATTTGAGTACAGGGCTGATGAAGAACATGGGAGCGCTGCTGGATTTAAGCGGGTCAGCAACGGTCATTGAAGATATTAAGCTTTGTTTGTTGTTTAAAATGCCGGTTTTGCCTGTGATAATAGACATTGCTAATGATAGAGTGCTGGCCAATTTTTCTGCTGCACAAATTACAGAGTTATTGCAAATTTGCGAACAAATTGGTCTGAATAGGACGGGCAAACAGGATGACCAAAAAATAGCATCGTCTGAATTCAGTAAATTACAAGGCAAGTTTGAGTTATATTCCATTCGGGAGCACACTCAACAGCTGAGTATTTGCAAAGACATCCCTGAGGTCGCCGAGTTAGTTAACAAGCTAAGAAATAAATTGAAGACCCATCTGGGTCATTACGAGATGCTGATCGCGCTGGATCTGGCATTTAATAAAATGAATGTCTTTCGGAAAGCGGGCGGATTAAACAATACTAAGAAGAAGCCTGATATGTCTGGCCTTCTGGATGCGCTAAGCGATTTTTTATCTTATTATCAGCCGAATCCTAAAAATGCTTCCACGCAGCATAAATTCATTATCAATATATTACGCAACATTAACGAAATGCAATTTGCCATCATGGGGCGGGATAAGACCAGGATAGCGTCTTTGCTTTGTTTCGCACATATCAAGTCTACGGTGACTTTACAGGCGCTGAGCGAGCAATTATTAATTTGTGCGCGAGCAGGCATTAGCATTCGTGAATCGCTTGAACGTGTTTGTACGGAGCTTTTTATTAATGGAACAGATCAAAATAATCTTTCCATTATTCTGTATGCCTGCTGTTTGCATGATACATCCTATCCCAGCAGTAAAATCCCGGAGAAAATTGTTAAAGCCTGTCTTGATCGGGCGAAGTTACTGCAATCCAATGAAACAAGCAAATCGTCGAAGAGGAAAGGCGCAGCAGATACAACGGTAATTGAGAAAATGTTCTACTCCAATTCTGCCGAGCGGTTTCAAAATAATAACCTAAAAGATGTTAAATTTGCCCGGTTCCTGCTGATGGCTGTGGCTTTTTATGGTTATTCGATGGGCGAAGATAATGTAAAGTATCTTTCTTCTTATGTGGAATTCAATGATGAAAACACGATTTCAGAACCTCAAAAGAACTTGTTCCTTTATTTAACTGAGCAGTTCAAGGATCAGCAGTTTATTAAGATTACAATGGAGCAGAAAGCTGTCGCGGGTATGAGTGCGGATTTACTGATATTTAATCAGAAAACAGGCAAAAGGGTCAATGTAGAATACGATGGGTTGGACCACTATTATAAAAGACCTAACTTTACTTGCACATTTAATCAGCTGAGAGAAGATCGTGTCCGTGATTTCATCATGACAAAGAATGGCTATGAAGTGTTGCGGGTCAATGTAAATGATTTTTGCATTACCAAAACTGGAAAATTGCTCACTTCTCAAAGATTGCGGGATTTTATTTCAAATTTGAAAGGTGAAGATAGCTCGTTAAAAAAGACTGAATCGGATCGGCGCTTGGGAAGGAGCGATGTATCACGCAAGTCTTCTTTCTCTGAACAGCATCGTACGCGAGAGAGCAAAGTGCGAGCGGCATGCATCTATAAGAAGGTCGAAAAGAAGGTCGAAAAAACGACGCCACAGGGGCTTCCATTGGGTGCATCTGTCTTGTCTGAAATTCACTCCGCGATGCCTCTGTTAAAGGAGACGCCGAGCTTAACCAAGGCCACAAAGACTGTTTGTACCTCAACACCTGATTTGGTTTCAAATGAAATGGTATCAAATGCGTTTTCCGAACACCTCATGGCTTCGGAAGAGCAGACTTATCTGGAATATCAAGAAGAGAAATACGCCGAAGAGAAATACGAAGAAGAGAAATATCAGGAACCGGAATATTCCGAATATTCCGAATATTCCGAAACGCAGGCGCTTTCAACCGAATTTGAGCAAGACCCATATCAGCTTAATGAATGCCAGTATACGGAGTTTGATTATTACAATTCAGGTAATTTTTATCCCGTCCAAGAGACAACGCCTGCTACTTTTTTCCCCTATCCGTCGCAGGATATTGAACATCAACAGAATCCCTATTGCACGACGCAGTATCCCCAGCAATATCCGCAAATGCCGTATATGCCACCAAATTTTGCGCCCTATCAGCAGCCTTCTCTCTCTCCGAGCCAGAGACAGTATCCGCAGCATGGCGTATTCTATCCGCCGTCCTCAATGCATCAGTATGGCATGCCATATCAGTATGGTTTGCCATATACTTTCCAGAACTTTATAGCGCCGCCTCAAAGCGTGCCTTTCACTCATTCGGCGCCTCCGTACCAGCATTCTGGTTTCGGTATGAATCATTCTGAGCGCACAGAATCTCCTTTGCCTCCCAACCTGGAGCAGGTGCAGGCTCAGCCCCGATTTTATCGTGACTCTACTACATCTTTACTGTTTTCTCGTGACCTTAGCCGGCAACCAGTCAATACAATCCAGCAACCGGTTAACACAGCCCCACAGCCGGTGAACTCCATCCAGCAACAAACAGCGAACATAAAGCAACCGGATCCAAGGGTTATACAAAAGCGCTAGTAAGGGCACAAATCAGGATTATTTAAAGCCTTGCTGCTTTTGACGACGTGATTTATGCACTGTAATAAATGCCACCCAAAATCGCAGCCTGTTTTGCGCCGGTAACACTCGGCAGGTTGCCGGGTTGGCGATGCAGGGTTTGTTTTGCGAGCCAGGCGAAGGCCGTCGCTTCCATCCAGTCAGGATCAATGCCATAAGCTTTAGTCGAGGCTACTGTGAAATGCGGCGCAGCAAGTGTTTGCATGCGCTGCATTAGAAAAGCATTGTGTGCTCCTCCGCCGCAGACCAGTATTTCGCCACTAGAAAAATAGCGCTGAATGGCTTCAAGAATGCTCACTGCTGTTAATTCAGCAAGCGTTGCCTGCACATCCACAGCTGAAATGGCCTTGCCATAAATCAGTAATTGCTTGTGCAGCCAGGCGGAATTGAAATATTCCCGCCCGGTACTTTTGGGAGGCGGCAAATGAAAATAGGGATCAGATAGCATTTGTTTGACCAGGTCGGCATGCACATTTCCCTGTTTGCCCCATTTGCCCTGTTGATCATAGGTAGCCTGATGATGTGCCTCAATCCAGGCATCCATGAGTATATTGCCTGGACCCGTATCAAATCCAAAAACAGGCATTTCTTTTGCTTGCGCAAGCAGCGTGATATTGGCGATGCCTCCAATATTGACTATCACACGATTCGTGTCAGTTGAAGCCAGCACTTGCTGATGAAATGCGGGCACAAGCGGCGCGCCTTGGCCGCCAAACGCCATATCTTTGCGGCGGAAATCGGCAATGGTTGTGATACCGGTCAAGGAGGCAATCGTGTTGGGGTCACCAATTTGCAGGCTGAATCGATAAGGCCGGTCTGGGTAGTGACGGATGGTTTGCCCGTGGCTGCCAATGGCCTTGATGGAAGCGGCAGAAATGGCGTGCTGTTTCAATAAGTCATTGGCGGCTTGTGCAAATGCTTGCCCCAGTATAACGTCGAGCTCGCCCAGGCGTTCTATCTCATCTTCTCCTCTTTGGCATAGTGCCAGAATTTGATCGCGAATAGCTTGAGAATAAGGCGCATAATGGGTCGCTATCACGCGAGGGATAGCGGTCTCAAAATCAACCAGTGCCGCATCAATACCATCAGCGCTCGTGCCTGACATTAATCCTATATAAAATTCGGTATCCGCTTTGCTTTCTGTCATTAGAGGCCTCTTCTCAAGATACGAACTACGGAATGTGCGGGAATATAAAACCTTTCTGCTTGCATTGGGTATTGTGCCATAATTTCGGCTTCCTTTTAAAAATGATTTGCTAAAAAGCGGAGATGTATTTGATGGCAACGATTGATGAAGCTTTATCGATCATTCGTCGAGGAACAGAAGAAATCCTTGTTGAAGAAGAATTAATTGAGAAACTGAAGTCCGGCAGGCCTCTGCGCGTGAAGCTAGGTTGTGATCCCACTGCGCCGGATTTGCATCTCGGCCATACCGTTGTATTAAACAAGCTGAGGCAGTTTCAGGATCTGGGCCACGAGGTGCAATTTTTAATCGGTGACTTTACCGGCATGATCGGTGATCCTTCCGGAAAAAATGAAACACGGCCGCCGCTTTCACGTGAGCAGGTGCAGGAAAACGCGCAGACTTACCAAAAACAGGTTTTTAAAATTCTGGATCCGGCAAAAACGCAGATCATGTTTAACTCAGCGTGGATGAATAAATTGACATCGGCAGATTTAATCCGCTTGGCTTCTACTTATACCGTTGCCCGTATGCTGGAGCGAGACGACTTTCATAAGCGTTATACGACCGGCCAGCCAATCGCTATCCACGAGTTCCTTTATCCGCTGCTGCAGGGTTATGACTCTGTTGCCATGCAATCGGACATTGAGCTCGGCGGCACCGACCAGAAATTTAATCTTCTGATGGGCAGGGAGCTGCAGAAACACTTTAATCAAAAACCTCAAATCATCATTACATTGCCTTTATTGCCCGGGCTGGATGGGGTGAAGAAAATGTCCAAGTCGGTGGGCAACTATATCGGTATTAGTGAGTCGCCTGACCAGATTTTCGGTAAGGTGATGTCTATTTCGGATGAAACGATGTGGCTTTGGTATGAGCTCATCAGCTTCCGCTCATTGGCTGAGGTCAGGAAGCTCCGTGACGCGGTCAATGAAGGCATGAATCCGCGGGATGTGAAATTCCTATTAGCAGAAGAAATAGCGGGCCGTTTCCACGGCGAACAGGCCGGCAGGCAAGCGCGGGAAAATTTTGTGGCGCAATTTCAGAAAGGTCAGCTGCCTGAAGAGATGCCTGAAGTAAAACTCGCTATGGGTGAAAAAGGGATGTCTATTGCTGCCGTGATCAAATCCGCCGGACTAGCAGAGAGCGCTTCAGAGGCAAACCGCCTTATTCAACAAGGTGCTGTGCGCGTGGATGGTGAACGGATTCAGGATAGAAATGTACTGTTTGAAGATAAAAAGACAATTATTTTACAGGTTGGTAAGCGTCGCTTTGCAAAAGTAACGCTGGAATAAAAAAAATTAAAATTTTTATATTTTTAGTGTTGACACAAAACAGAGAACGGGTAGAATGCGCCCTCTCAAGCGGTAAAAGTTCTTTAACAAGATGAAAGAGTGAGATATGTGCGCGCTTACCTGAGAAGGTAATGCAAGGAGAGAATTAGCTGTAGATTTATTTCTATGGCGAAGAGTTTCAAGAAGTGGAGAGTTTGATCCTGGCTCAGATTGAACGCTGGCGGCACGCCTAACACATGCAAGTCGAGCGGTAACAGGATCTGTAGCAATACAGATTGCTGACGAGCGGCGGACGGGTGAGGAACACGTAGGAACTTGCCTGGGAGAGGGGGATAACCAAGGGAAACTTTGGCTAATACCGCGTAAACTCGAGAGAGCAAAGCTGCCCCGCACTTGTTGCGGGGTGGCGCTTCCAGAGAGGCCTGCGTCCGATTAGCTAGTTGGTGGGGTAAGAGCTCACCAAGGCGATGATCGGTAACTGGTCTGAGAGGACGACCAGTCACACTGGGACTGAGACACGGCCCAGACTCCTACGGGAGGCAGCAGTGGGGAATCTTGGACAATGGGGGCAACCCTGATCCAGCGATGCCGCGTGAGTGAAGAAGGCCTTCGGGTCGTAAAGCTCTTTAGGTTGGGAAGAAGTGTGTATGAGGATAATTCATGCACATTGACGGTACCGACAGAATAAGCACCGGCAAACTCTGTGCCAGCAGCCGCGGTAATACAGAGGGTGCAAGCGTTGATCGGAGTTACTGGGCGTAAAGGGCGCGTAGGCGGATGAGTGTGTGTGATGTGAAAGCCCCGGGCTTAACCTGGGAAGCGCATCGCAAACTACTGATCTGGAGTATGGGAGAGGGTGATGGAATTTCCGGTGTAGCGGTGAAATGCGTAGAGATCGGAAGGAACGTCAATGGCGAAGGCAGTCACCTGGCCCAATACTGACGCTGAGGTGCGAAAGCGTGGGGAGCGAACAGGATTAGATACCCTGGTAGTCCACGCTGTAAACGATGAGGACTAGATGTTGATTGGGGAACCAAGCAGTATCGAAGCTAACGCGATAAGTCTTCCGCCTGGGAAGTACGGCCGCAAGGTTGAAACTCAAAGGAATTGACGGGGGCCCGCACAAGCGGTGGAGCATGTGGTTTAATTCGATGCAACGCGAAGAACCTTACCTACCCTTGACATCCTGCGAATCCCGATGAGAGTTGGGAGTGCCGAAAGGAACGCAGAGACAGGTGCTGCATGGCTGTCGTCAGCTCGTGTTGTGAGATGTTGGGTTAAGTCCCGTAACGAGCGCAACCCTTGTCCTTAGTTGCCAGCATTAAGTTGGGGACTCTAAGGAGACTGCCGGTGAGGAACCGGAGGAAGGCGGGGACGACGTCAAGTCATCATGGCCTTTATGGGTAGGGCTACACACGTGCTACAATGGGGCGTACAGAGGGTAGCCAACCCGCGAGGGGGAGCCAATCTCAGAAAGCGTCTCGTAGTCCGGATTGGAGTCTGCAACTCGACTCCATGAAGTTGGAATCGCTAGTAATCGCGAATCAGCAACGTCGCGGTGAATACGTTCCCGGGCCTTGTACACACCGCCCGTCACGTCATGGGAGTGGATGGTACCAGAAGTGGGTAGTTGAACCGAAAGGGTGACGCCTACCACGGTATGATTCATGACTGGGACGAAGTCGTAACAAGGTAGCCGTAGGGGAACCTGTGGCTGGATCACCTCCTTACTATTATTGCTGCGAAAGCAGCCAGCCGAAAGGCAAATGTAGATGCATACGACTCGGAATAGGCGCGCACATAAGTCACTCTTTTAAGATCTTGTTAAATAAAGTTGTAGAGATGGGCTAGCAAAGCCCCATGAGTTATAGAAAGGGGCCTGTAGCTCAGTTGGTTAGAGCACACGCTTGATAAGCGTGGGGTCGGTGGTTCAAGTCCACCCAGGCCCACTAACTAAGTGGAAGGGTGAAGAAGAGTAAAGGTTGAAGTTGGGGCCATAGCTCAGCTGGGAGAGCATCTGCTTTGCAAGCAGGGGGTCGTCGGTTCGATCCCGACTGGCTCCAGGGTGAAGAGAGATTTGAAGATAAGGTTCTCGAGAAAGAGAAGGTTATGTTCTGATCTCTAGACGAGACAGAAAGTTCTTTAACAAAATGGTTGTAAGAAGCGAAGTACACTGTACATGAAGATGTACAAAACTGGGTGTTACTTGTGTGAGAGTCAGCACACCCGCAAAGAATGCGGGATGACGAGTATGACGCTGGAAGTTAAGCTGATGCGCGCGAGCGTATGAGTAAGACGACTTAGGGTTATATGGTCAAGAAATTAAGCGCACATGGTGAATGCCTTGGCAGTAAGAGGCGACGAAAGACGTGGCAGCCTGCGAAAAGCCCCGGGGAGCTGGCAACGAGCATTGATCCGAGGATATCTGAATGGGGAAACCCGATACGAGAGATCGTATCATCCTGGCCTGAATACATAGGGTCAGCGAAGCGAACGTAGGGAACTGAAACATCTAAGTACCTATAGGAAAAGAAATCAACCGAGATTTCCCAAGTAGTGGCGAGCGAAAGGGAAAGAGCCTGAACGTGGAAAGCATCGCTATCTTATTTGAATGACCTGGAAAGGTCAGCCGCAGAGGGTGATAGCCCCGTAGATTAAAAGATGTGATGTGCAAGCGTTCGAGAAGTAGGACGGGACACGAGAAATCCTGTTTGAAGATGGGGGGACCATCCTCCAAGGCTAAATACTCCTTACTGACCGATAGTGAACCAGTACCGTGAGGGAAAGGCGAAAAGAACCCCGGAGAGGGGAGTGAAATAGAACCTGAAACCGTGTGCGTACAAGCAGTAGGAGCAGGGCGCAAGCCTTGTGACTGCGTACCTTTTGTATAATGGGTCAGCGAGTTAATAGCGTTGGCGAGCTTAACCGTATAGGGGAGGCGAAGGGAAACCGAGTCCGAAATGGGCGTTAAGTCGGCGTTATTAGACCCGAAGCCGGGCGATCTATCCATGACCAGAGTGAAGGGACGGTAACACGTTCTGGAGGCTCGAACCCACTACTGTTGAAAAAGTAGGGGATGAGTTGTGGATTGGAGTGAAAGGCTAAACAAGCTCGGAGATAGCTGGTTCTCCTCGAAAGCTATTTAGGTAGTGCCTTGTATTTTAAGCTGTGGGGGTAGAGCACTGTGCCGGCTAGGGGGACGTGATAGTCCTACCAAACCGATGCAAACTCCGAATACCGCAGCGGATAATACAGGAGACACACGGCGGGTGATAAGGTCCGTCGTGAAGAGGGAAAAAGCCCAGACCGTCAGCTAAGGTCCCGAAGAGATAGTTAAGTGGTAAACGATGTGGGAAGGCAGAGACAGCCAGGAAGTTGGCTTAGAAGCAGCCATCTTTTAAAGAAAGCGTAATAGCTCACTGGTCGAGTCGGCCTGCGCGGAAGATGTAACGGGGCTAAAACTATCCACCGAAGCTACGGATTCACACGTAAGTGTGAGTGGTAGAGGAGCGTTCTGTAAGCCTGTGAAGGTGACCTGAGAGGGTTGCTGGAGGTATCAGAAGTGCGAATGCTGACATGAGTAACGATAATGCGGGAGAAAAACCCGCACGCCGGAAGTCCAAGGTTTCCTGCGCAACGGTAATCGGCGCAGGGTGAGTCGGTCCCTAAGGTGAGGCTGAGAAGCGTAGCTGATGGGAAACAGGTTAATATTCCTGTACTTGTAGACTGGAGCGAAGTGGGGACGGAGAAAGCTAGGCTAGCTGGGTGTTGGATATCCCAGTTTAAGCAAGTAGGCAGAACGGTTAGGCAAATCCGGCCGTTCATATGCTGAGATGTGATGACGATTTTATACTTCGGTATGAGAGAAGTAGCTGATGCTAAGCTTCCAGGAAAAGCCACTAAGCGATGAAAGTCTGTGAACCGTACCGCAAACCGACACAGGTGGACAAGTTGAGAATACTAAGGCGTTTGAGAGAACTCGGGTGAAGGAACTAGGCAAATTGACACCGTAACTTCGGGAGAAGGTGTGCCTCTTTAGGTGAAGGCCCTGCGGCTGGAGCGTGAAGGGGTTGCAAAGAATCGGTGGCTGCGACTGTTTATTAAAAACACAGCACTCTGCGAACTCGAAAGAGGAAGTATAGGGTGTGACGCCTGCCCGGTGCCGGAAGGTTAAGTGAAGGGGTTAGTCGCAAGACAAAGCTCTCGATCGAAGCCCCGGTAAACGGCGGCCGTAACTATAACGGTCCTAAGGTAGCGAAATTCCTTGTCGGGTAAGTTCCGACCTGCACGAAAGGCGTAACGATAGCCACACTGTCTCCACCCGAGACTCAGTGAAGTTGAAATCGCTGTGAAGATGCAGTGTACCCGCGGCAAGACGGAAAGACCCCGTGCACCTTTACTATAGCTTTGCACTGGACTTTGAGCGTTTCTGTGTAGGATAGGTGGGAGGCTTTGAAACCTGGGCGCTAGCTCAGGTGGAGCCGACCTTGAAATACCACCCTGAAATGCTTGGGGCTCTAACCTAATCTCGTAATCCGGGATGGGGACAGTGCATGGTGGGTAGTTTGACTGGGGCGGTCTCCTCCCAAAGAGTAACGGAGGAGTACGAAGGTACACTCAGCGCGGTCGGACATCGCGCAATGCGTATAAGAGCAAAAGTGTGCTTAACTGCGAGACTGACGGGTCGAGCAGATACGAAAGTAGGTTCTAGTGATCCGGTGGTTCTGTATGGAAGGGCCATCGCTCAACGGATAAAAGGTACGCCGGGGATAACAGGCTGATACCGCCCAAGAGTTCATATCGACGGCGGTGTTTGGCACCTCGATGTCGGCTCATCACATCCTGGGGCTGAAGCCGGTCCCAAGGGTATGGCTGTTCGCCATTTAAAGTGGTACGCGAGCTGGGTTTAGAACGTCGTGAGACAGTTCGGTCCCTATCTGCCGTGGGCGTTTGAGATTTGAGGGGAGTTGCTCCTAGTACGAGAGGACCGGAGTGAACGTACCTCTGGTGTTCCGGTTGTCACGCCAGTGGCATTGCCGGGTAGCTAAGTACGGAAAAGATAACCGCTGAAAGCATCTAAGCGGGAAGCTTGCCCCAAGATGAGATCTCACGGGCCGCAAGGCCCCTCAAGGTCCGTTTAAGACCAAGACGTTGATAGGCTGGGTGTGAAAGCGCAGTAATGCGTTCAGCTAACCAGTACTAATTGACCGTGAGACTTGACCATATAACACCCAAGTCGTTTTGCCCCGCAACGAGTGCGGGGTGACAGTGAATCGCAATCTTACAACCGTATTTTGCCTGGCGACCAGAGCAAGTGGGTACCACCTGATCCCATCCCGAACTCAGAAGTGAAACCATTTAGCGCCTATGATAGTGTGGTTTTAACTACGCAAAAGTCGGTCATCGCCAGGCTCTAATTCGAAAAAACCCCGGCTGATTAACTCAACCGGGGTTTTTTGTTTTATGGGTCCACCGCTGCCAAAGTTTATCGCCTGGCGGACACGCCTGCCATATAAAAACCTGTCATCGCTGTAATGGTTTGATCTTTATCTGGACTTGACCATTTTTGAAAAGCATTCACAAAACTGTCATCCTGAGCGAAGCGAAGGATCTCCTTTTGTTATCGGGAGATCCTTCGAGCAAAAAATGCTCTCAGGATGACAGCATTATTGAGTATTTTGTAAAATGCCCAAAGCCCAGTTTATGAGATGTTATTACAATGCTTCCCAACAACCAGCGCCGAAAAACCTGGATTGCTTCCGTTACGCTCGCAATGAAGTTCAACCGGCCGTCTAATCTATCGCTGGTTATTGATGTGCACGTTGTCGATTATTAAAATTTTGCGCTATTCGTAGATTAAGCTCTTCGGAAACTGCGGCACCAAGGCGATCAAATAACTTTAAGTATTCAGTCGTATCTTCAGCACGCTTACCGATATTCAGAATATTAGCTTTGTCAGCTAATATATCAAAAAACTTAGTACTTTTTGCGTGATTATCAGCAGCCTCTAAAGCTTTTTCTGCGATTTTGCTTATATTAACCTCAGTTATGGATAAGCGAATTTTAACTTTTTGAAAAGATTGAAAATAAGAAAGGCGCTTGGTAAATTTTGCCATTTTTAACCGCCCAAGGTTTTGAATGGAGTCAAAATGCTACTAGCGCCGATCGTTGAAATTTTCTGTGATATTGATGAGTTTTACAAGAACCATGTAAAAGAATCTGCAAATAAAATTTTGCCCTTACCTAAAGGCAAACGTCAGAGGAAAACAGAATTAAGTGAAAGCGAGATGATGACGATCATGATTTTATTTCACTTAAGCCACTATCGCACATTCAAGGATTTTTATCTGGATTGTGTGTTAGGCCAACTTTTTCGAGAATTTCCTAAAGCGGTAAGCTATCCACGTTTTGTTGCACTCATGCCAAGGTTGCTTGCACCACTAACGGCGTATGTACTATCAAGAACAGGAAAACACACCGGATTGTATTATTTGGATTCTACAAAAATGGTTGTATGCCACAATCGTCGAATTTACAGAAATAAAGTTTTTAAAGGCATTGCTGAACGCGGACACTGTTCTGTAGGCTTTTTTTATGGATTCAAATTACATTTAGCGATCAATCACCAGGGAGAAATTATGAGTTTTTGCATTACAAAAGGAAATGTTGATGATAGAGAAGTTGTTGAAAAATTAATGCAAGGATTAACTGGTTTTGGTGCGGGCGATAAAGGATACATCAGCAAAAAATTAGCGGAGTCGCTTGCAAAACGAGGCATAAAATTGATTACGAAAGTTAGAAAAAACATGAAGAAAAAAATGCTAAGCGCGTTCGAAAAATTTTTTCTTTATCAGCGAAGCATTGTAGAAACCGTCATTGATCAACTTAAATCTATCTGCCATATTGAGCATACTCGACATCGCAGTCCGGTAAATTTTCTGGTTAATCTTGTTAGTGGTTTAGCAGGTTACTGTTTAAAAGCAAAAAAACCGTCTATCAGCAGAAGTAAATTTTGGATGTCCTCAATTGCTTAACCATAACTGAGGTTATATTATTAAAGGCTACTTCAAATGTACCCGGCTGAAGCGTGCCTTCCTCTAGATCGCCAGAGTTGGGGCGATAATTACCTTTTTGGTAATTATTTAATGCGTCGTTTATAATCTCCCATTGCTTAAAAATAGTCGTAGGGACAGTTTTACTTCCGCCTTCAATTTTTATTGTGTTGTTTTTAACCACTACCTCTCTGGCTTCAACATTAATAGGTTTGCCTCCATAATTGACAACCCAGGGATGGAGTTCAATATAATTTTTAGCAGCAATAAGCGCATTGTAAAAAGTTTCCTCTCTTGGAGTAAGCGTAGCTAGATTTGGTGTTACTTTGTTACTTGTTGTTTCATCTACCTCTTCTTTTGCTTGCTTTGGGTTGGGAGTCTTCACCGATTCCGGAAGATGGTGGCGTTTATGTGTATTGTAATATTCTTTTTCAACATCTAAGTCATAGACCAGGATTGGTGTTGATTCTTCCTCTTTCTTAGTATTAGAGTTAGTCAATGACGTTTCTTGTGTTAATTTGGCATGTTCGCCAAATTCTTGTTCAAATTCATTTTCGGCTTTTTTCCTGATAGCCTCATAATTAGTTTCCCAAAGCCAAGTTTCCCCATAATTCTGCCGATCCTCACATACCTCATCCATCGTGCCAACCATCGCCAATCCTAAAAGTTCCTCATATTTGGAGGTATGACCATGGGTTTTATAATATTCAATTGCGACGTTCCATTTTTTAAAAAAACCTTTCCAGATTTGATATGGAATGTGGGGCTTTATATCAGGTGAGTAAATTCCCCAACAATCATTAATACTGCCTTCTAAATTTGGATATGCAAATTTAGTGCTATAAGGTAAAGATAATGATTGTATGTCTTCCCTTGGTTTAACATTTGTGTCCAAAGTATAACGAGGACCGTTCAATGTTTTATGTTGCGGGTCGTCCTTTGTCACGTGAAGAAATAAAGTAAAAGCATCTTTAATTGTAACTAAGTCACGAACAGTGGCTCTCTCTTTATTTTTTAGGTGAAATTTAATTATTTCTTGCATTTGCTGTGCTATCAGAATAGCCTCTCCGTCTCTATTTTTTTGTGCCATTTTTAGATATTGTTCGACATATTTTTGAATCGAAAAAACTTTGATGTTTTTATTTTTATTAAAAATTTGTTTATAATCGCTTACATAATCATCCAGGCACCAGTAATAAATCGGATTTACATTATTTTTTTTTGCCATCGCTTCAGGCCCCTCTCTATCATGACCTTTTTTTTCGAGGCCTATTTCAGTTTTGCGATCAGCATCAGATGGTGATGGTCTGCCCACCCAGACATAATGAATTGAGGGAATTGGGCCAGGAGCAGCAAAACTTTCGTCCAATTTTCTGGTAGGTAATTTATTTCTCAGCATAACTCACCCTTATTCTCGTTTTAGTGTTTTTGTGCGTATTAATTTATTAAGAATATTTATACAAAAATTATAGCGTATTTGCCTTAACCTAATCTTTTATCTTAACTTGAAATATATTTAATTAAATGAAAGAGTTATAGCCATTGATTGAGCCAACTTTTTGAAAATTAATAAGATATAACTTTCAAAAGCTAGCTCTTAAAGTAATAACGTGTTCAACTTGTTGGAAGATTTGATAACATAATTGGCCAGTTAGGTAATGTGGGCATTAATATCGAAAAAGTTGAAGCTAAATACAGAGTAAACCCAAAAGGGGAAGTTCAATACTCGCAATCCAATAGACAGATTTTTCATCTCCCTCCATCAAAAATAATCCTAGCCAAATTCAATCCTATTAAAATGCAGGCGGCATTAGGAGTAACCAAAGGCAAGGATGGCATAATAGCCGCATCAGCTACGCGTAGATTTTCTATGCCGATTACGCGCAGTTTCTCATCCACGACTTTTCCCATCGCACATGTGCCTGCATAATGGTAAGTCGTTCCAGTAAAGCTGTTTATATAGTCGCTTAACTCCATTTTGCCCGGCAGAAACTCCCGTTTGCGCCAGGCATTTAATGCGGATTGTTGAGCAATTTTTCTGGCAAGTTGAATGCCTTCCATTAAAACGAGTCTATCATGCTGTTCATGCAGATAGTTTGGGTTGATTTTTAAATCATCAAGTGGGTTAGCTGATTGTAGCGTGACTTTACCTCGGCTTTTGGGTTTCATGACGCATGGCATAATGGTAAAGCTTCTTTTTAAAAAGCGTTTAAGCGACGGAAACAATCGGATCATCCAGCGAATAATTATTCTGCTTAATATGCGTAATAAACGATAACGAATAAATACATTGGGAAATCCACGTAACCCCATAACTAATAATTCAGGATTGACTTCGCCAGGAATAAATAGCAATTGCAAATCGCACTCACCTTTACTGAGGGAAGATTTTGCGAAGGCACATATTGAGATTTGATTATTATCGTTAGGTAAATCCTTCAGGGCAATAAAACTGACGGGGCAGTCAGGCTGGTCTGCCAGGTTTTTTCCAACTTCCTCATTTACATGCACCTCTGGAATATTAAATTGGGTGAGCATATCTTTTGGGCCAATGCCGCTTAGCATAAGTATTTTAGGCGACTCTAGCGCGCCTGCACTCAGAATGATTTCACCTTCATCCTTTAAAGAAGCAATCTTTTTTTGTCCGTCTTTAATGTATTCGACGCCCATGGCTTTTTTATCAGAAAACAAAATTCGATGGACATGTGCCTCCGTTAATAGCTCCACCATTCCTGTTGTTAAGGCGGGTTTTAAAAAAGCAGTGTCAGTACTCTGCCGGTTTCCATGGATAGTTGTTGTGAGCGAGTGCCCGGTCCCTACATAGCCACTTTTTTCAAAGTTAGCGTTGTAAGCCAAGCCAGATGCTTCACAAGCTTTGATGATGGCAGATGTAAAAGCATTATCGGGTAAGGATTCAGGCTTGAGTATTTGTTCGATTTCTTCAAATAAAGACTCAAGCCTTGGCTGACTCCATTCTTCACTTTCACTCCAAGCAACATAGTCATTCAGGTTGCCGCGCGCGTACATCATGGAATTAATCGTGCTGCCACCGCCGGTAACCTGTCCGGCAGCGAGTAGATTGCATCTGCCGTTCAGGCCTGATTGGGGTTGGGTGCAATAATCATATACGGCTTCTGAATTAAAATTTTCGCCCCAGCGGGAAGCGGGGAAGGAAGCTGGATATTGTTCTTGTGTTTTTCCTCGCTCTAGAACCAGGATGGAATAATTTTTTTGAGCTAAATAATAGGCAGCCGTTGACCCTGCTGATCCTGCGCCAACAATGATAAAATCATAGGCGTTTGATGTTGTCATCACTTATCCATGATCTATTGCTTCTTTGAGGCTAACAAGGGGTTGTGTTAATCGATTCTGAAAATAAATCCACTATTATCTTAGCATGGATTGAACTGGTCTTTGGCCATTTTTGAGAGATATTCATGAATTGTCATCCTGACACAGCTGTTAACCTGACACAGCTGTTAACCTGACACAGCTTTGTCATCCTGAGCGCAGCGAAGGATCTCCTTTTGTACATCGGGATCCTTCGCTGCGCTCAGGATGACAGCATTATTGGGCATTTTGTAAAATGGCCAAAGTCCAGTTGAAATACCCTCACTATAACGGCAAAAATCTAAGGTTTTCGCAGACTAAGTGTGCAGCAGAAAAGTCACCGGTCCATCATTACAAAGGCTCACCTGCATATACGCACCAAACTGACCGGCTGCTACATGCGGGTAGTGGGCACGGGCGTGCTCAACCAGATAGGCGAACAGCTTTTTGCCTTCTTCAGGCGGCATGCCTCTGGAAAAGCCCGGGCGGGTGCCTTTATGGGTTTCGGCAACCAGGGTAAACTGGGGCACTAGCAAGAGTCCGCCCTGAATGTCCTGAAGGCTCAGGTTCATTCGGCCGGCTGCATCAGGAAAAATACGATATTGGAGAATGCGCTGGAACAGTTTTTCCGCTTCTTGGCTCGTATCTGTTTTTTCAACGCCAATGAGTGCCAGGATGCCTAACCCGATTGTACCCACTGTGTGGCCCGTGACCCTAACATCTGCATGAGAAACCCGCTGGATGAGCCCAAGCATGCACTATTCCATTAAATCTTAAGAGGGGTATTAATTTTAATAAATTTTTCCACACTTTGTCACGAATTGTTTTATAAAAAAACATAAAAAAATTACTTGCGAAAATGCCTGCATAATCAGCTAGAATACCTTTCATTTTAAGGGGGGCTGCCATGAGCGTCGAAATGAGAGAAAGAACGGAAACCAAAACGGAAACAGCTTTTTCACGCCGCATTGATACGCAGGGGAAAGAGCAGATCAAAAAAATCATGGAAGAGAACAACGTCGACTTCGTGGACTTGCGCTTTACCGATTTGCGCGGCAAGGAGCATCACGTGACCCTTCCAAAAAGCAAGATCGATGACGGATTTTTCAAATATGGCAAAGCGTTCGATGGTTCATCGCTTTGCGGCTGGCAGGATATTAATGAGTCGGATCTGCTGTTAATTCCTGATGCATCCACCGCTGTCATGGATATTTTCTGCGAATTACCCACACTGATTATACGCTGTGACATCTATGATCCTGCGACCCAGGCTCCCTATGTGCGCGATCCCAGAGCGGTAGCAAGACGTGCCGAAGCTTATTTGACTTCGACGGGCATTGCCGAAGTCTGTAACTTTGGTCAGGAAGTCGAGTTTTTTATCTTCGATGACATCCGCTGGGACATCCAGATGAACAGCTGCTTTTACAAAATTGATTCCCATGAAGCGAGCTGGAACACGGGCACGATGGTGGAGGGCGGCAATATGGGACACCGTCCGCGTATCAAAGGCGGCTATTTCCCGGTTCCTCCAGTCGATTCTTCCCATGATTTACGCAGCGCCATGTGTGTCGCGCTGGAAGAGATGGGGCTGGTACCCGAAGTGCATCATCATGAAGTGGCAACCTGCGGCCAGAACGAAATTACCACTCGTTACAGCACCCTTCTGCACAAGTCGGATGAAATGCTGATTTTTAAATATGTTATTCAGAATATCGCCCACGCCCATGGCAAGACAGTCACCTTCATGCCCAAGCCCCTGGTTGGTGACAATGGAAGCGGATTACACTGCCATCAGTCACTTTCAAGCGGTGGCAAAAACCTGTTTGCTGGCGACGGTTATGCAGGGCTGTCTGAGATGGCACTGTTTTACATTGGCGGTATCATCAAGCACGCCCGAGCCTTAAATGCCTTCACTAATCCCAGCACCAACAGCTATAAACGACTGGTGCCCGGATTTGAAGCGCCTGTTACCATGGTCTATTCTGAAGGCAATCGCTCAGCCGGTATTCGTATTCCACGTGTGTTCAACGAGAAGGAAAAACGCATTGAAGCGCGATTCCCGGATGCGTTGGCAAACCCTTATCTGGCTTTCCCCGCCATGCTCATGGCTGGTCTCGATGGCATTCGCAACAAGATTCACCCTGGTAAGGCAGTGGATGAAAACCTTTATGATTTACCGCCCAAGAAAGTCAAAGCTTTCCCAAGCCTCTGTTCTTCACTGGAGCAGGCGCTCGACAGTTTGGAAAAAGACCATGCGTTCTTGTTGGAAGGCGGTGTGTTTACCAAAGAGTTGATCGAATCATACATTGAAGTTAAACGGGAAGAAGTAACACGCCTCAATATGACAACGCACCCAGTTGAATTCGATCTTTATTATAGTTTGTAGAGCAAGACAGGGCAGGCTTCCATCGTCTGCCCTGATCCTTTTTTTCTCGCACGATCCTCCCGCAGGGCAATTTAGAAAAATCACTGGCTGATTGAGAGGAACACACATGCCAATATTTAAAATTGCAACATGGAACGTCAATTCATTGCGTGTGCGCTTGCCGCACGTGCTGACTTGGCTGCGTGACGTCGAGCCGCATGTGCTTGCGGTGCAGGAAACCAAACTGCCAGATGAGGATTTTCCACTGGATGCCATTCACGAAGCAGGTTACACAGCGATTTTCGCTGGGCAGAGAACTTATAATGGTGTTGCCATTTTTAGCCGTGAAAAAACAACGGAAATGATTACCGATATCCCTGAACTGGATGATCATCAGCGCCGTGTGCTGGGTGCTACTATTGACGGCATTCGTATCCTGAATCTCTATGTGCCTAACGGAGAAAGGGTCGGTTCAGAGAAATACCAGTACAAACTCAACTGGCTTAATAAACTGGATGCTTTTCTGAAGGAAGAGCTAAAAAAATATGACCGTATGATTGTCCTAGGTGATTTTAATATTGCTCCGGAAGAAATTGACGTGCATGATCCCCGATTATGGGAGGGACAAGTTTTATTTAGTGAACCGGAACGCAATGCTTTTCGCAATATGCTGAAGGTTGGTTTTCAGGATTGCTTCCGATTGCATTCGCCATCCGAAAAAAGCTACACGTGGTGGGATTATCGATTAGGCGCCTTTAGACGCAATATGGGTTTGCGCATTGATCATATTCTTGCGAGTAATGCGCTTGCTCCGCAATGCGTGAAATGTGAGATAGATAAAGCGCCGCGAACATGGGAGCGCCCTTCGGATCATGTGCCGGTGATAGCGGAATTTTCTATCTGAGAGTTTTAATCCCAACACATTCCGGCAATTTTCTTCGACATGTTTTTAGCCAGCCGCAACGTAGCCGGCGGATATTTTTTTTCGAATTCAGTGTTGTTTAATTTTTTCTTGCTGGCTTCAGCATATTGATATTGCACAAAAGCCGGAACAGGATCGGTAAATTCGTCATCTTTTGTTAAAGACGCCTGATTAAAAATATCATCTGCATACTCCATCAATAATTGCTGGCCTGCCTGCTTTAACAATTTTTCTGCCGTGGCTGTATCGTGCGGCACGCCACGGCCTGCAGCATAGAGCATGCCCAGATCATTATAAGCACAGGCATTAGGACGTGCCTTGATGGATTTTTCAAACCAGCTGGCGGCAATCGTGTAGCGCGGTGTGGGAATATCTTTCACATAGTACAATCCGAGATTATACATTGCATAACCATCACCCTTTGCCGCTGCCTGTTGATACAGGGCGAGCGCTTTTTGCAGGTCTTTTTTAACACCTTTGCCTGAAATATATAGCCCTGCCAGATCGTTTGCAGCAAAGGCATGCCCTTGGTCAGCGGCTTTTTGCAACCACAGGGCGGTTTTTTTATAATCTCTTATGCCATTGAGACCGTATTCATAGAAGGTTCCCAGTAAATACTGCGCTTCTGTGTTGCCGTGAATTGCGGCATCTTCCAGCCAGCGTTCAGCCTGATCATTGTCCTGAGTGACACCTTTACCATAGAAATACATTTTACCTAACAGCAGTTTTGCTGCAGCATCACCCTCGTAAGCCTGTGGTGCTGCTTTTTTATAGGCGGATTGGTAATAACCATAATCGTAGAGGATAAAGGCATTGCTGGTATTAGAGCGGTTGGCAAAGGCCAATTTTGTCATTACCGGAAACCAAAGGGTGAGGCCAATCAAGGTAAATATGGTCATGGCCACAGGCATTTTTTTTCTCGGTGCGTGAGGAAAAAGTTTATTGTTCAGACGATTAATAGCCAACTGAGGCGCAATATAGATAATGATGGCGAGGATAAAAATAGCCACATTAAATGTGCTGACCAGGGTTGAAGAGGGCCGATATAACTGCAAGCCTAAAAGGCGATAGGCAAGCGTTAATGCAGTAATAAAGAGGGCGCCAATAACAAGAAGAATATAATAGCTGGTCAGGGCCGAACTATATTTAAGACCACGCACGCCATGTTGTTCGCTGGTTTTATTAACATCATCTAGAAAGTTTTCATAATAGAAAACGGCGAACAGGGATCGAAACAGGGGTGAGAGTTTGCTTCCATCTCGTTGCTTGATGTGTTGCCAGTTTTTATACCACCAAAAATATTTAAATAAACTGAATGTGAAGAGATAGACGATGCACAGTTTGAAGGGTGACAAAGTAAAATAAACTCCATCGGGAGGAGGGGTAGCAGCCCGGAGAGTGGATTTGAATTTTTTACGCAGGAACAGCGCGCAAGTGGTCACACTATAGACCCCTAAAATAAAAACCAGATCGGACGGGGCGATTTTAAATAAAACGAAAAGCGTTAACAGCGAAGCCAGCAAAGCCAGGAAGCCGAGCAAAAATGGTTTTTGGGGCGCGTGGTTATTCTGTTGAAAAAAGATGATTGCATACAGCAAGCTGGCGCATAGGCCATATACCCAGGGAAACAGAGGCAGCATTTGGCCGGCAGGTATCGAAAAGATAAATCCGGTATTTTCGATGACAGTACGGGCAAAAAAAGCAGAAAAAAGCGGCGCCATTACTGCAAAAAAGCCGTATTGGAGAATATGCTTAAGGTATGGCATAAAATAAGGTCTTAGTTTTTAATTTTTAATAAATTGAAGCAATATTAAACAGTTGTGTATTATTTGTCTATAATCATTAGTAAACGTGGATCACTTAAGGTCGCTGGTTGCTTGATTAGTCAGTGATTCTTCGTTATTATGCCCGCCTATTTTAAGAGGTTCTGAGGTCATGAAGCCAAATATCCATCCAGAATATAAAGAAATTAAAGTTGTCTGCAGCTGCGGCCATACGTTCGTGACGCAATCAACTTTAGGTAAAGATCAGCTGTCGCTTGAAGTTTGTTCTGCCTGCCATCCTTTCTATACCGGCACACAAAAGATTGTGGATACCGCCGGCCGTGTGGATCGTTTCCGCCAGAAGTATGGTTTGAAAGGCAAGGAAACTAAAAAAGCTGACGATAAGTAAGCTTTTATAACTATAAGATTAATAAAAAATTATGTCTGATGTGTTGCGCCAGGCAGCGCTTGATTATCATGCTCACCCAACGCCAGGAAAAGTTCGTATTGCTCTGTCAAAACCCATGACAACGCAATATGATCTTTCCTTGGCTTATTCGCCCGGCGTTGCCGAACCTGTCAAAGAAATCGCCCAAGACCCTGCCAAAGCTTACCAATATACGAACAAGGGGAACCTGGTCGCTGTGATCTCCAATGGCACAGCCGTATTAGGCCTCGGGAATATGGGGGCGCTTGCCAGTAAGCCGGTCATGGAGGGAAAGGCTGCCCTTTTTAAGCGTTTTGCCGATATTGATGTTTATGACATCGAAATAGACTGTAACAATCAGCAGGATCTGGTCGATACCATCGCCCGGCTTGCGCCCACTTTCGGCGGCATTAATATTGAAGATATCAAAGCGCCAGAGTGCTTTTATGTGGAAGCGGAACTAAAAAAACGCCTCTCCATTCCCGTCTTGCACGATGATCAGCAAGGCACCGCCATTGTCGTCGCAGCGGCGCTTTTGAATGCGCTGGAGATACAAAACAAAAAATTATCAGCTGCAAATATCGTTTGCCTTGGCGCAGGCGCAGCCGGTATTGCGACAATGCGGCTGTTACGCAAACTGGGCGCGAGCCTTGAAAAATTATTTGTGATCGATCGTGAAGGCGTCATTCATATAGGCCGTCAGGATTTAAACGAGCAGAAAAAAGAATTTGCGATCAGAACAGAAAAGCGCACACTGGCAGACGCCATGCAGCATGCGGATGTGTTTATAGGCGTATCGGGTCCTAACCTGGTGACGCCAGATATGGTTAAAACCATGGCTAAAAATCCGGTTATTTTTGCGCTTTCCAATCCTATTCCTGAAATCATGCCAGAAGAAGCTTTGCGCGTGCGCGATGATGTTATTCTCGCCACCGGGCGTAGTGATTATCCCAATCAGGTCAATAACGTATTATGCTTTCCCTATCTTTTCCGCGGTGCGTTGGATGTGCGCGCAACTACCATTAATGAGCCTATGCAGCTGGCGGCTGTGCATGCGATCAGGTCGTTAGCCAAAGAGCCGATACCCGAAGAAGTGCTTGCAGCCTATGGCATAGAGCAGGGTCTTGTATTTGGTCCAGCTTATTTAATCCCCAAGCCCACGGATCCGCGTCTTAAAGAAAAAGTTTCTTCTGCTGTTGCAAAAGCTGCGATTGAATCCGGTGTGGCGCAGATTTAATTAGCTTTGCGCTCACATGTATTTCAAGGTCCCTTGGTTTTCACTTCTACTTGCCCACCGGGGTGTTGGGTCGTAATCGTTGAGTTACCTTGTGCATCGGTTACATAGGTTTCAACCACACCATTGGCGCGTTGCACTTGTCTCATTTTTGACCCATCTGGGCCATTGTATTCCGTTTCTACACTACCATCTGGCAATTGGCGCTGCTTATAGGTCATTTGCCCTTCCTGGGCGGCAACGGCAGACATGGCAGATAGTAATAATACTGAGCCGATGATTTTTTTGAGTGAGGTAGCCATAGCTGATTTCCTTTGAGCTAGATGAGTGATCCCATTAAATTTTATAGCTGAAATAACTAAGAAAAACAAATTAATGAATGGATACAAGCCTTAGGATGGGTGTCTTGGCAAGGAGCCATTATATATACAAAGATATGCTAAAATTAAAAATAGAATATATATCAAGCAGGATGGAGTCTATTAATCACTGTGAAGGTGTAACCACATGAACTTGAATAAAATGAAGGGGTTGACGCAAATAGCGGCTCTGATTATACCGCTGTTTTTTTCGCCTGTTGGTTTAAGCCAAACACCACCAACGTCTCAACAATTGCCGACTTCAACAAAGGCGAGCAGCACGAGTGTGACACCTCTTTCCCCTAGTCAATCGACAATAAAATATCCCGGACAGATTACACCGAATATTCCGATCAGTGATGAAGAATACAGCAATCTTCCCAGTTGTCCAGGCGATCCCAGTAATCCATCGGTTGCAAATCAGACGCCAATCTGTCCCGATATTAATGGCAATTACCCTCCCGGTGGGTCCAGCGCGACCTGTCCGTCGCTTTGTACGGTGACGAGAAAGGTGGTGGATCAGACGATTGGCAGTGTCACTCAGGTCTTAAGTACGCAATCACCCATCTGCCCAGTAGGTTATGCACAGGTGACGCAGTTTAACATGCAATCCGAGGTCACATGGAATAGCAACCCGCCCTATGCGTCTTATCCCATTACTGCATCCACTTATGCTGCTTATGTTGCCGCAGGCTATCAATGCGATGCTTATTACGGGGGGCAGGATGTAAGATGTGATACCGCTGACTCTAGCTGGCACCATAGCTTAAACTCGAATACATCCATAGGCGGGTTTTATGGTTATTATTCCGATCGGTGGAAAAGCAAATGTTATTACAAATCTCCTTCGGGCTGTAAAAACAAAGTTGTCGCGAGTGACTGCGAATGGCCCGAAAGCTGGTATGACAGAAAATTTTACTATAACTACTATTACTACCGCTGCCGTCCACCGGCTGGCTTGTACTACACTTCCAACAAATCGCCTGCCTCACTTGTCTGTTCTATTATCAGGCCGGAGTGGAAAACCAGAAATTAAAATTTGCTGGGAATGTCATCGTAATAAAGAAAACCCAATCCTAAGGCTGGTAGCTTGAACCACCAGCCTTAGGTATTAAAATAACTCTGCTTCTTCGCTCCCTGATTAGGAAAAAAATCACGCCCATTACTCAGCTAAATAACCAAGGTGCTTGTCAGATTGCTCTGAAATGCGGCTGATATATTTTTCATTGTTGGCTTGCCAATACCTGCGCTGTGGTTTAAATGGCATTAACAGTAAGTTGATGAAAGTATTATCTGACGGTTTAAGATAAGCTGGTACGCCGATCGTGATAGATTGTTGCGGAATGTTAAGCCTTATTGTTCTATGCAAATGATCCCAAAACGAAAATACTACACCATAGTTACGATTGGTTTCGTCTAGATAATTAGAATGATGAATGCCGTGCATTCGAGGCGTCACAATTATTTTATTAATCATTCTCTCAAGGCGAATCGGCAATTTAATATTGCTGTGCTGAAAAAATGTATTGCCTTGAAAGGCGAATTCGTAGCAGAAAAATGTTAGTGGATCTATGCCAATTAAGCCAAGTTGGATTAATCTGAAAATACTCGAGTAGGCTATTTCTATAAAGTGAAACCGCATGGATGTTGTTACGTCTAAGTCTGGATCAACATGATGTACATTATGAAATCGCCATAATAAAGGAATGACATGATTCATCCGATGCCAATAATAAAAGGTGAGATCCATTAATAAAAAACCTAATATAAAATGCGGAAGGCCTTGAATGGGTAATAATGGTAATAGCCCGAATGTATGGGTTTGTGTCATGTCGATAGTGAATTTTGCTAACGGGCTTATTAATGCGCTTGCAACAATATAAACGAGCGCTGTAAAGGTAAAATTAATTAATATACGCGGCAATAATGAATGCATTCGTTTTCGTAAAGGCCATCGCTGTTCAGCTATCAAAAGCGTGAAATAGCCTATTGCAATAATAATGCCAAGTATAAATTGCATATTTAAAAAATCATTTAATAACTCAGCCATCGAAGCACCTATGAAAACCTTGGTTCATCACAATAATAACATTAATTCTTAAACAATCTCTGTTCTGTAATGCGGTGTACCACCAGGTATCCAGCAAAAAAATAAGTGTTGAATTGAAGGAAGGCTTCAATTGCAAGATAAAGCTGATTCAATGCCTGGCTTATGAGTTTTGGAACTTAGAGGACGTAGACTTCGCGCAGCGCACTCTCTTAAAGGCTAGTATGAATGGGGGAAAACTCAAATTCATCTGGCTATGGGTGGACTCGAACCACCGACCTCAGCATTATGAGTGCCGCGCTCTAACCAGCTGAGCTACATAGCCAACGATTTTTCGGATGTTGTCCAGGATAAGATTCCCAGGAACAACGGTCGCATATTCTCGAAGTTTTTGGCTGGCTTTGTCAAGCAAACTGTGTTTTTTTTCTAATAAAAATATTATAGTGCGAATAACCAGTGACGGAGATGACGCATGATAGATTTTTATACTTGGAAAACGCCCAATGGACATAAAGTCGCTATCATGCTGGAAGAAACGGGGTTGCCTTATCAAGTGCATCCAATTGACTTAACCCGGCAAGAACAGTATCAACCCGCTTACCTGAAAATTAATCCCAACAACAAAATCCCCGCTATCATTGATCAGGAAGGACCTCATCACCGGCCTTTCCGCGTGTTTGAATCAGGCGCTATCCTGTTGTATTTGGCAGAGAAGACAGGCCGATTTCTCCCTTCTGACCCCTGTCGGCGCATGGAAGCCATCGAATGGCTGATGTTCCAGGTGAGCGGGGTGGGCCCCATGCTGGGTCAGTTGCATCATTTTCTGCATTTTGCGGCAGAAAAGGTGCCTTATGCGATTGAACGTTACGCTAATGAAGCCAGACGGCTTTACCACGTCATGGAGCAGCAGCTGGAGAAAGAGCGCTATTTTGCAGGGGATTACTCTATTGCGGACATGGCCATTTTCCCCTGGATTCACGCACATGAAAGGCAACACATTGATCTTACTGACTATCCATGCCTGCAGCGCTGGCACCATACCATTCTTGAACGACCCGCTGTCCAGAAAGGGCTGCACCTTCTTAGCCTGGCATAACAAAGAACGGTAATGCTGTTGCAACAGGCCCGCTTCTTCCGTACAATTGCTCCCCTTACAATTTGGGTATCTCCTTGCTTTCCCGCGGTTGGGTAAAGCTAATAAACCGAGAGGAGCTTTTATGAAGCGCAATGAAACACTGCGACATTACGAAGTCGTATTTCTCGTTCATCCTGATCAAAGCGAGCAAGTGCCCGCGATGATTGAACGTTATAACAACCTGATTTCTCAACGCAAAGGCAAAATTCATCGTCTCGAAGATTGGGGACGTAGACCGCTTGCCTATCCTATCAATAAGGTCATGAAGGCTCACTATGTGCTCATGAATATTGAGTGCGATCAGGCAACCGTTGACGAATTAAGCGATAACTTCCGCTATAACGATGCAGTGATTCGTAATATGGTCCTGCGTGTTGACCGTGCTGTTACCGAAGCCTCGCCTATCTCCAAGGAAAAAGACAGCCGGGGCGACCTGGATGTGCCTTCCTTCGATGCAGACGCTACTCGCGGCAAGAAAGCCGAGACAGAAGAAGGTGAAGAATCACGCGGTAAATCAAACTAATTTAGAGCGGGAGAAAAGATCATGGCGGCTTATTTTCGTCGTAAAAAAATGTGTTATTTCACGGCAAACAAGATCAAGGAAATTGATTATAAGGATGTCAATTTGCTGAGAAAATTTATCATGGAAAATGGCAAGATCGTACCCAGCCGTATCACCGGTACGAAAGCGCATTATCAACGTAAACTAGCAAAGGCAGTGAAGCTGGCACGTTTCCTCGCGTTATTGCCTTATTGCGACAGACATTAATGCAGCTGCCCGAATGTGGTTACAACGGTTTACAAATTATTTACTGGATCATCGTTGGCAAACGATAGCGCTCGCGTTCGTTATTACGTTTATACCTATTATTGGTATAGTCGGAATACTGATTGCTGCGTTTATGACACTGCGTAAAAGCATTGCTGAAGGCGCAGTATTGACTGTTGCAGCCACGTTGCCTTATGTCATCAGCTTTTTTGTGGCGGGGCATGAAGCGGCATCACCCGAAATTGTGGTATGGGCTGCCGTCAGTGTGGCGGTATTCAGCAATATCCTGACATGGGTATTTGCAGTGATGCTGCGCAGGAAAGCGAGCTGGAGCACGATACTCCAGCTAGGCGCGTTGACAGGTGTGCTGGTCGTCAGTGTGATTCATCTGGTTTTTCCAGATATAGCAGACTGGTGGGCAAGCCAGCTGCAATCCTATTATGCGGAAGCGCAGGCGATGACGGCGGGTATATTAAAGGCGCCGGTATCTCCAGGTGATACGCAGCTTGAGTCCATTAACATTACCAAACAGTACGCATCGGGACTGATTGTTGCGGGCATTCTGTTTAATGGCATTCTCCAGCTGATTATTGCTCGATGGTGGCAGGCGGTGCTTTATGCGCCTGGCAGCATGCGCAGGGAACTCCAGAGTATCCGGCTGAGCTCCTTGGCAGGTGTATTATTTATCGTCAGCCTGGTGCTTTCTTATTTGGGAAATAGCGTTGTCTTGGATATAATGCCAATCCTTTATATCCTGTTCGGTGCAGCCGGACTCAGCCTGATTCATTATTTGTTCAGGTTGATGAGCGCATCAAGCAGATGGTTTTGGATATTGCTATTATATGTCACGCTGGTTATCTCGTTGCCAACAAGCATGATATTCATCGCTGTTCTGGCCTTGGCTGATATATGGCTGGATATGCGGAAACGGGTTAGTAAGGTTTAGAAAATATTGATAAAAGAGGGGGTAAGAAGGTGGAAGTTATCTTACTTGAAAAGATTCGCAACTTGGGTTTATTAGGCGATAAAGTGAAGGTTAAACCTGGGTTTGCCCGGAATTATCTGATTCCAGAGGGCAAAGCAGTTTATGCGAATAAAGATAATATCGCTAAATTTGAACAGCGCCGGGCCGAATTTGAAAAAGTTGCGGCTGAAAAACACCGTCAGGCAGAAGAGAGACAGCAGACCATTAATTCATTGGCAGCTATCACACTTTCAGCTAAGGCGGGAGAAGAAGGCAAACTGTTTGGTTCGATCGGAACGCGTGATATCGTGACAGCATTAAACAAGCTGGGTGTGGCGGTTGAAAAACGTGAAATACGTTTGCCAGAAGGCCCCCTGCGCATGCTGGGTGAGCACGAGGTTATCGTAGAACTAGAGAGCGACGTGACTGCGATAGTCAAGGTTAACGTAGTTGCTGAAAGTTAATAACTGACGGGCCGGGCGTGTTGTCTTAACACGCCATTGCCCTGAGGTTTTTTCCTGCGTTTACGCTTATCGGGTTTTTAACCTGTTTTTTGTGATACGTGGCTAGTTTTCTCCCCACTGCCTGTACAATCTCTTTTTGCTACGGCGGCATCGCTTCTTTACAAGCCTCTCTTTCCGTCATTAACCCGCCCTTCGTTAAAAAATAAAAAATTATAAAATGATTACACTTAAACCAGTAATTTATCGTGGCCAACAAACAAAATGGACAGACTTCACAATACTGTCATCCTGAGCGAAGCGAAGGATTTCCTTTTGCACATCGGGAGGTCCTTCGCTTCGCTCAGGATGACAGTATTGTAAACCCTGGATTGCTTCGCTATGCTCGCAATGACGTGAGAGGCAGGGCACTAGCTGCAGGAAGGCAACAAAATCGCCATTGAAACACCCTTTGGACAATTCACCGCAATAATGCGAAAATCCGCTGTATTATCATTCATACAGCATAAAGCACGCAAATATGACCGATGCCTTATTAACCAGACGCCAATCCGCCGTACGCATGAGAAATCCGGATTCAATCAAAGTCCCCCCTCATTCTATTGAGGCAGAGCAGTCTGTGCTGGGTGGGTTAATGCTTGATAACCGGGCCTGGGACCAGGTGGTTGACCGGTTACGTGCGGAGGATTTTTACCGCAACCAGCACCGCCAGATTTATGGTGCCATGGCGCGGCTCGTTGAGCAGAACAAGCCTATTGACGTCCTGACAGTGTCTGAAGTTCTGCGCGAACTGCATGAGCTCGATCAGATAGGCGGTGAAGTGTATCTTTTTGAGTTGGCGAATAATACACCCAGTGCTGCCAATATCGCTGCCTATGCGGATATTGTGCGTGAGCGCTCGATTTTGCGGCAACTCATTTCAGCTGCCGGTACCATTACAGAAAGCGCTTTTAATGCTCAGGGGCGCAGTATTACTGAATTGCTTGATGCAGCAGAACGCAGTGTTTTCTCTATTTCAGAACAGGGTTCGCGCGGAAGCGGGCCGATCAATATTAAAGAATTTTTAACCAAGACGATGGACAGGATTGATACCCTGTTTCATTCCAACTCCTCCATTACGGGGGTGCCCACGGGTTACCATGATTTCGATAATATGACCTCCGGTTTACAACCATCTGATCTCGTCATTATTGCTGGACGGCCCTCCATGGGTAAAACCGGTCTTGCCATGAATATCGCAGAGCATGTGGCGATCAAAAGCCGCTTGCCGGTATTGGTATTCAGTATGGAAATGCCGGGTGAAGCTCTCGTTATGCGTTTGTTGTCCTCGCTTTGCCGCATCGATCAGTTGCGCATTCGCACGGGCAAGCTGGCGGATGAAGATTGGCCGCGCATTAGCTCGACTGTGAGCATGCTTTCCGAAGCGCCACTTTTCATCGATGATACGCCAGCCTTAAGTCCTGCAGAAATGCGAGCAAGAGCAAGGCGGCTGACCAAAGAGCATGGGCAATTGGGACTGATTGTTGTCGACTATCTTCAGCTTATGCAGGTACCGGGAAGCGGAGAAAACCGTACAGCTGAAATCTCGGAAATATCCCGCTCACTCAAAAGCATGGCAAAAGAATTAAATGTGCCTCTGATTGCCCTGTCCCAGTTAAATCGCGGACTGGAACAACGTGCAGATAAGCGTCCAGTGATGTCAGATTTAAGAGAATCCGGTGCAATTGAACAGGATGCTGACCTGATTGTCTTTATTTACCGTGATGAAGTTTATAACGAAAATAGTCCTGATAAAGGGACAGCGGAAATCATTATTGCCAAACAGCGTAACGGCCCTATAGGCAAAGTACGTTTAACCTTTATGGGTCAATATACATGCTTTGAAAATTTTGTTCGTCAACCAGGTTATTAACACAGTCTATGATGATTTTACAAATAGTACTTTCGCACTGTCCTCGGTTTGCTGTAGGGAAGGCTCGTCTCGTTAAAAAGCAGGGTTTAAGATGAGCCGTCCTACTTTTATGACCATTGATCTTTCCGCACTGACGCATAATTTTGAACGTGTGCGTGACTTGGCGCCTGATCGTTTTATTATTGCAATGGTTAAAGCTAATGCGTATGGACATGGGGTAGTCAGTGTGGCACGCGCACTCCCGGGCGCAGCTGCTTTAGGAGTGGCTTCGCTTGAAGAGGGCATCAGGCTGCGGGAGGCTGGTATCACCAAGCCAATTGTATTGATCGAAGGCTTATTTTATCCCGAAGAATTGACGGAAGCCGTGCGGCATGATTTTACGCTGGTCGTCCATCATTTGCCGCATGTGGAAATGCTGGAAAAAGCGCAAGTGGTAAAACCGCTTTCGGTCTGGCTCAAAATTAATACGGGCATGCACCGGCTGGGGATTGACCCTGCGCAGACGGAGAAAATATACGCGCGCCTTGCGGCGGCGGCATCGGTTAAAAAACCCATAGGGTTAATGACGCATTTTGCCGAAGCAGACAGGGCAGACAGTATGGCAACCCCTCGCCAGGTGGAAGTCTTCAATCAAGCCACGGCCCATTTGCCAGGCCCTCGCAGCCTTTGCAATTCAGCAGGCATTATTGCGTGGCCCAATGCGCATGGAGATTGGGTGCGGCCGGGGCTCATGCTATATGGGGCTTCGCCTTTTGCTGATAAGACGGGCTTGGATCATGGTTTAGCACCTGTCATGACGCTATGGTCACGGCTCATCGCGATTACAGAAGTCAAGAAAGGCGGGAAAGTAGGCTATGGCGGTACATGGACGGCACCTGAAGATATGCGAGTGGGAGTCGTAGGCGTAGGGTATGGCGATGGCTACCCTCAGTTTGCCCAGAATGGCACGCCGGTGCTGGTGAAAGGTGTGGAATGTCCGCTGGCAGGCCGCGTTTCAATGGATATGCTGACGGTAGACTTGCGTAACCAGCCGCAAGCCAGCATTGGAGACCCTGTTGTATTGTGGGGTAAAGGTTTGCCTGTAGAACGCATCGCACAGCACTGCAATACCTCAGCTTATGAAATTCTGACACGCATGACACCGCGGCCGAATATTGAAATGATTAGTTAAAATGGCCAGAGTCCAGTTAAAGACCTTTGAAATGTTTTTCGGTTTTTAACCCAGACGATAAAGATTCCTCATTTTCTTTTTGTTCAGAGGTGCTTGAGTCCATCCTCGATCGTTTCTTAATTTGCTTGCCAAAATTTGAAAAGAGGGGCGTCGGCGGGATCGGGTCGAGCGGTTTGTTTTGTTGAAGAGAAGTGATTAATTTATTGAACAAGTCTTTTTTTAAAACGGAATCCGTGCAGGTTCGTTGGGTGATGTTAGAGAATAATGTTTCTGTGAAACGGGTAGAGTCAAGATCAAGGGCATCATCAGCATAACAATACCAATTAGCGCGTATGCCAAAATATTCGCTCAGCCTGTCATCTTTTTTGAAATTGCCTTTTATATATTCTGTTTTGCCAAACAGGATATCACACTTGATTTCATCGTTAACTATAATAAAAGCATGCCGTGCCGTGGTCCAGATAGCGACGGGAATACATTGAAAATAATCCGAAAAACCAGTTAAGACGTAGCATTTCAACAAATAATCCAAACCCATAATGCATTTCAGTAAGCAATTACCCCCGCCAAACCTTTCAACTTCGCGGGCACACAGAGAAAGTTTCTCTAAAGCGCTTATCTCGCTTTGGCCTAATATCGCATCGCAGGCATCCTGGCTTAATTTAACCAGCGGCTCAAAGAGCCTGTTATGGTTTTTATCTGCCAAATTAGAGGCATGAATAGCCTGGTAGATATATTCCGTGACTTCTTGGGCAATTCGGAAAATCGCTTGATTCTTAGGCATAACTTCTTGTTTTCAAAAAAAATTGTAAGCTGCCCTCATTAGTACCATGAACACTCTCCCGAAGGCAACAGTTTGCCAATATTATTGGCTCAAATTCATTAATAATGCATTAATGTTGTTCAGTTATGATGGCGATTTAATCATATGCCCAGGTGAATAATCATGCAGCGCAAATTTGATTACGGCGATCTCTTGGCCGGTTTTAATCAACTAAAAAACAAATCGCAGATACAGGACACTCAATATGTCCAGCAGCCAACCCCTGTTATTCCAGTGGTAGCGTCCAGCCAACCGAGCACGAGGCACGTAAACAGATACGCTCTCCTGACTGAATCCCAGGTGGACAAAATCAAAAAGCGCGTGGCAAAAATAAATGATTTGTTATTGAATGACTTAACTGACGAAGAGCGCAAAATCTGGGATGTGCTCAATCAAGCGAATGCGCTCGCACAGAAAATTTGTTCCTCTGATTTACCTTCTGATGCCGAGGCTACCAAAGACATCGTTGGTGTCGTTCAGCAGGAAGAAGAGCGCATTCTCGCTGATGACAAACTGTCCTGGTTAGAAAAAATCGTAAAGATTGTGCAGTTTGTTGTCTCGCTTGAAGCAGGTAATTGCCAGGAAAAAGCCTATTTTGGTTTTTTGTCCATGTTACACAATTTGACTAAATATGGGCTTACCTATGAGGGAAAACCCGTTTCACTGAAGCTTGCTTATTTTGACAATCACTTTGTTATCATTGTGGCAGATCGGTTTTTTATGGATCCGTGGTTAAATCTCGCATTTCCTTTGTCCCCAGGTAAAGGAGAGATTCGTGAAGTATTCAATGGGTTTGGCGAATTAAGAGATTATTTTTCGATCGATTCCAATAACCGTTGTTTTACCCATGAAATCATGGAAAAAAGGCATATGCCAACCGCGATCGACAAATTATCTGGCGCAAAGTTAAATGTGTGTTTAAAACAGCTTGATAACCAGCATAACGATTTTGGAGTAAGTCCGCCGGCAGAAATGCAACAAAAAACAGGTAGCGCAAAAAGAAAAAAAACCGCTAAAAAAGAAGAAGAACTTCAAGAAGACGCAGCGCCGATTCAGGAAGCGGCGCATTTAACCAATACGACCGCCTCCAGCTTTTACATTACTCAGGAGAAGCGTAGAAAAGCATTGGTTGAGCCGAATCAAAAAGAGACTGCAGTTACAAGCAAAGGCCAGAAAGCAGAAGCATCGAGCGTATACCAGGAGCAAGCTGAGGGTGAGGATCAACTCATCAATGCAAGTCCATACAGCTCCAAAGCTTAAGTCGCGATAAGGCTTTTCTCAATTTGCTTGATAATCGCTAACATCCTGCTAACATCCCTAAAACTTTTTTGGGGATCATGCCGATGAAATGGGGAATAGTCAGATATATCGCTGCTGTTTTTTTCTGTAGTTTAATTCTTCCATCCGTTACTTTTGCTTGGAATGCGCTGGGACACATGGTGGTAGCCCAGATTGCTTATCAGGAACTTTCGCCTGCGGCGCGTGCAAAAGCGGATAAACTGGTTGACTATTTCCACAGTGAATACCCTGAGATGGAGTCTTTCCTGAATATCGCCTACTGGCCAGATGCTATACGCTCACAAAAAATTGATACCTATACCCGTTGGCACTATATCGATATTGCTTTCAGCAATGATGGAACACCGCTTAAAAATTTGATTGATACCGATAACGCCGTGTGGGCGCTTAATAACGTTGAAAAGGTTGTTAAGAACGATAAGGCGAATCCCTACGAGCGTGCACGTTTCCTTGCCTTTTTGGTGCATATTGTCGGCGATTTACATCAGCCGTTGCATACCGTCAGCTATATTTCAGCCGCGCATCCAGATGGTGACAAGGGCGGGAATCAGTATTTTATTCGTTATAATAATGATCGTATCAATCTCCATCGTTTGTGGGACGGAGGCGTTGGCTTGTTTGAGCAGAGCGCCACTAAGGAAAATGCAGCTTCACTTGCTGCAATAATCACAGCGCGCTATCCAAAAGATTATTTTGATAAACAGATAGACGATCTTAACCCGGATAACTGGGCACAGGAAGGTGTCGCAACGGCGAAGGCTAATGTTTATAATACACCGGAAAACTTGCCGCCCATATCAGGTTATATCGATAATGGCAAACAGACTGCCCAGCAGCGAGCAGCGCTCGCAGGGTACAGACTGGCAGTGTTACTCGATGAGTTGCTGAGCTAGTAGCAATCAATGTAAAACCAGCTTGTCAGTTTTGTACTGGCAAGCGAGTTCTCCGTTAATTAGCAAAAAAAAGAAACCCGATTACTAAACGGTTCCTGTGGCAAGCTGTAGGAATCAATTTAAATGATCGGGCTGCTGCTTAGATTGCTTGAAAGTATTCGACAGCATCTTTTAACGTCTGCACGGGGATAATCTTCATACCATCCAACGTTTTTTTGACAGCATTGGCATGTGGAACAATGGCTGTTTTAAACCCGTGCTTTGCTGCTTCTTTTAGCCGTTCCTGTCCGCCGGGAACGGGCCGTATTTCACCGGCGAGGCCCACTTCGCCAAAGGCGATGAGATCATGTGGAAGCGGGCGGTTGCGCAGGCTGGAGAGAATGGCGAAAAGAATAGGCAGATCAGCTGCCGTCTCAAAAATTTGCAAGCCGCCTACTACATTTAAAAAAACATCGAGGCTATGGGTAGAAATGCCGCTGTGTCTATTTAGAATAGCCAGCAGCATGGAAAGGCGCTGGGTTTCGAGTCCCACCGAAAGCCTGCGGGGATTGGCGATATGGCTTTGGTCCACTAATGCTTGGACTTCTACCAGCAGCGGACGTGAACCTTCTTTGGTCGCGGTTATAATGCTCCCAGAAACAGGTTGGGCGTAGCGCGAAAGGAAAATGGCGGAAGGATGGCTGACTTCACGGAGTCCTTTTTCTGTCATTGCAAAAATACCCAGTTCATTCACGGCGCCAAACCGGTTTTTGACCGCGCGTATCATGCGGTAACGGTTGTCTTGCTCCCCTTCAAAGTACAAAACGGTATCCACCATATGTTCAAGCACACGCGGCCCTGCCAGGCTGCCTTCCTTGGTGACATGGCCTACCAGAAAAAGCGCGGTTTGCGACTGCTTGGCATAATTGACCAGTTGCATCGCGCTTTCGCGCACCTGGCCCACTGAGCCTGGTGCAGAAGAAAGGAGAGAGGTATGCATGGTTTGAATGGAATCAATTACGAGCACACGGGGCTTTTCTTTTTGAACGTGGGCAAGGATGTTTTCAACGTGCGTATCCGCAAATAACCAGACCTGATCTTCGGGCAACCCGAGCCTTCTTGCCCGCAGTGTGATCTGCTGCGGGGATTCTTCACCTGTGACATATAGGACTTTGAGTGATTGGCTCAAGTGAGCAACGGTTTGCAATAAAATGGTTGATTTGCCAATGCCCGGATCACCGCCAATGAGGATGGCCGACCCCATAATAATTCCGCCGCCCAATACCCGGTCCAATTCCTGTGAGCCTGAGGGAAGACGGATTTCATCATCCAACTGCACATCCGCCATGCGTGTCATGGCTGTTTCCCGGCCGGCATAGCCCTGATAACGGGAGGAAGGGGCAGAAGCCTGGTTTACTTCTTCCACAATCGTGTTCCACTCGCCGCATCCCGTACATTGGCCTGACCACTTGGGATAAAGCGTGCCACAGGTCTGACAACAGAAGCTGAGTTTATTTTTTGACATAGTCTCCTGATCCTTCAAGCCATTGTAATGCAAGCACAAGCTTAGCTTGTGCGCAGGGCATTAACAATAAAGCATCACGTGTTGTTAATAAATGTGTCATGCCCGATCTTTGGCCATTTTTGAAAAGCGTTCACAAAACTGTCATCCTGAGCGAAGCGAAGGATCTCCTTTTGTACATCGGGAGATCCTTCGAGCAAAAAAAACGCTCTCAGGATGACAGCATTATCGAGCATTTTGTAAAATGGCCGAAGTCCAGTTTATGAGATGTTATTACAATGTTTCCCGATAACCAGCGCCGAAAAACCTGGATTGCTTCGCTACGCTTGAGAATGGAAAGAAAAAGCCCTCAGAAGAGGGCTTAAGTGGCGCCTTCGTCCGCAACGAGTGCAGGCGAAGGCAATCGTTTTTATTATTATTTAGTTGCTAACCGCTTGCCATGAACCATCCGGCTGACGGCAGGCTGTGCCATACATTTGCTGCTTTTTACCGCCAATATTTGCGACTGTACGGTATTCGCGGCAGTAAGGATTGCCGTCTACGGTTACATTCTTGGTCGGAGTCACCTGATAGGTGGCGCCGCTATTGTTGTTGCTCCAGTAAGCAGGCTGGCCTACGTTATTGCTTTCCAGCGCCTGGTTCATTTTCAGCTTGTCGGTATCGTCCATATTTTTACCAATGGCACCGCCAATCAAGGCGCCCGCAATCGTTCCTGCTGCGATGGCTAATACCCGGCCGCTACCCTGGCCAACTGTGCTGCCTAATAAACCGCCGGCCACACCGCCAGTGACTACGCCCATATCCTGTTTGGTCATGCTTTCGCAGCCAATCAAGCTGACGCTGCAAAGAATGACAACAAGAGCTGTCAAGATTCGTTTCATATGATTTTGCTCCTCATGTATATAATGATTCTTCTGAATCGCTGCGATATTCTATACTGATGCTAAAAAGATGCCAACTTACTTGTAAAGAGCTGACCAAACCATGACCTACCGATCAACTTACCCAGACGGCGTATTTCGTGACTATACATTTACCGCCAACAAGAAAAAGCTCGATCTTGAATACCTGTATAAACTGCTCTGCATTCCTTCACGGTACTCCACGGGCCTGCCGCCTGAACGCTTCCCCCTGGTCATTGAAAATTCGCTGTGTTTTAGCGTCTTTTACCAGGGCAAACAGGTGGGCTTTTCCCGAGTAATCAGTGATCATTCGGAATTCGCTTCGCTTTGGGATGTGTTCATTGACGAACCCCACCGAGGCAAGGGTGTGGGCCAGGCCTTGTTGAAATACATCTTCGACCATTACCAGCTGCGCGGCATTTTCCGCTGGTTTTTAATGACCGAGGACGCGCACGGCCTTTACCAGAAGTTCGATTTCAAGACTGAAGTTTATAATCCTTATATTATGATGAAGGTGAATATTACCTGATAGAGAGATAATAAATTTAAAAACGGGGAGAGTGGCATGAAAAAACATAAAAAAAGATCAGACCAGATTTTTTACTGGGATCCCAGTACTGGATACAGCATCCTGGATGAGTTTGTTGACACATTCTCCAATAAAAAAGAAGTGTCTTATCATTACTGGTATAAACATCGTCCTGTTGATCGACTGACCGGCGAGAATTTATTCCTTGACCATGAGGCACTATTGAAAGCCATTCAAAACAAAACGGTAACAAACTATCACCATTGGTATGCCAGCCGTTGGATGGATATTTATAGCGAAAAGAAAACTACGCTTTCAGGAGAAGATTTAAAAATAGCTATTTTCGAAAAGCGGGTCGTAAAATATGCCACGCTTCAAAAGCGTAAAGCAAAAGCAAAACAAGCAGACAAGAATGACAACTTATCTGTTGGGCAACTAGAAACAGTGCCTTCTTCTTTTTCCCTTCCTGCAGAAAAAACCCAAATAAATAGTCAGAATGATGTCGAAGAAGAAACGCTCGCAACAGGTAATGTCCTTGACGACGTTACTGGCATTTATTCCTCAAATCCCATGCAAGGCTTCCCTTCAATGATAGCGTTAGGCACATCATCTATTCTAGTCATCGATTCGGAAGAAGCTCCGCCTAAAAGGAACAACTTTCAATTGTTTGCTGCACCGACGCCAACGAAAACAACAGAAGTAACGACCAAGCCGCAGGAAGCCAGGCCGCGTAATCTGACATTTTCGCCCATCGAGGTTGTTGATTCGGAGGAACATCCACCTAAAAGATATGAGCAGCCAAGATTCTTTTTGCCTGTGGATCGTTCAAATCCTTTGTGGAAAATAGACGCTTTTTTGGAAGAGCAAATTAAAAATAAGCGTTAACCGCTCATTTTCAATTCTTCCCAATATTGCTCAAACAGCGCGAGCGTTTCTTCACCCACATCGATTTGAAACTGACCGTGCTGCAAAATTTCCTTGGGAGGATAAACGGTGGGGTTGTTGCGAATCGCTTCAGGCAGCAGTTTTTGACCGGCCAGGTTAGTGATGGGAAAACTGGTTGCGATGGCGATTGCTTTGGCAATATCCGGACGCAGCATGAAGTTGATAAAAGCATACGCTTCATTCTTGTGTCGGGCATTCGCTGGAATGGCAAAAGTATCTACCCAGATGACAAACCCATCTTTGGGATAGATAAATTTTACTTGTGAATTATCCTGGGCTGCCTTAAATGTGTCGCCGTTCCAGGCCATCCCAAGCGTGGCATCTTCGTCAATGATGATGGAAACGACTGTCTCAGTGGAGAACACTTTGACATTTTGCATTAGCTCTTTGAGTTTAAGAAAAGCAGCTTTAATGTGTTCGGGGTCTTTATCATTGGCAGAATAACCGAGAGATAATAATGCCATGGAAAAAACTTCACGCGTATCATCGAGCAGCATCAGCGTGTCTTTGTATTGCGGACTCCAAAGGTCTGTCCATTTGCTTACACCGTTCGGTGCAAAGTAACGGCTATTAACAAAGATGCCTGTGACACCCCAAATAAACGGCACACTGTATTGTGAAGACGGATCATAGGCTGGATGCAGAAAAGAAGGATTCAGGTTTTTCCAGTTAGGCAATTTGCTTTTATCCAGCGTTTCCAGCATGTGCTGTTTACTCATGCGGTCTACAAAATAGCTGGATGGCATGACCACGTCATAGCTCGCCGTTTTGGTTGCGCGCAATTTGGTATACATGATTTCATTATTTTCATAGGTCGAAAAATTAACCTTGATGCCAGTCTCTTTTTCGAACTGGCGAACAATGAATTCCGGCACTTCGCCTGTCCAGGCATATACATTAACGATCTTTTGCTGGGCAAAAGCCTGCATGGGCAGGAGCATGACCATGACAAGGAGCAAGCGGTAAAAGAGTTTCATGCTTTTTTCCTTAATGCCAATTGAGACAGGACAATGAAGAGCAGTGTCACGCCAAAGAGGACCGAGCAAAGTGCATTGATCTCGGGTTTAATGCCTGAACGCACCATGGAGTAAATGCGTAACGGCAGGATTTCAAACTCAGGACCGGACACAAAATAACTGATAATCACGTCATCCAGCGAAAGCGTGAAACTGAGCAGCCAGCCTGCCATGAGAGCGGGCAGCAGCAGGGGAAGGAAAATGCGCATAAAAATCACGCCATCGGTCGCGCCCAGATCTTTGGCGGCTTCGAAAATATTGCGGTCAAAACTGGCGAGACGACTGTAAAGCGTGACAATGACAAAAGGGATGCAAAAGCTGATATGCGACAACAGCAGAGTGAAAAAACCCAGCTCAAGTTTAATCAGCGTATATAAAATCAGGAACGAAGCGCCGGTCACAATTTCGGGCGATAAAATCAGAATGAAGACTAGCCCGTTTAAAAAATTTCGCCCCAGAAACCGATAGCGATAGAGACTGACTGCAGCGAGCATGCCGACGAAAGTAGCGATGGTGGCGGCAGCAAAACCTAGAAAAAAAGAATGCCATGTGGCAATCCACAAATCACTGTCTTCGAATAATTCGGTATACCAGCGGAGGGTAAAGCCATGCCAGAGTAGGGAGTATTGTGTGTTATTGAAAGAGTACACAATCAGGATAATGATTGGTATATAGAAAAACAAATAGACCAATGAAAGATAGGAAGATGCGGAAAGCGATTTCAGTTTCATAGTAACTCCCGCCGTTTGCTGCCGCGTGATACCCAAAGATAAATCAGGATCAACGTGGCGAGTACGATTGTCAGGACGGCACTCACAGCGGATCCCAATGGCCAGTTTTCAGCAATTAAAAATTGGTTCTGAATAAGATTGCCGAGCAGAATGGATTTTGCGCCGCCCAGGATATCCGGAATATAAAAGATGGTCATGGCAGGTAAAAAAACCAGTATGCAGCCAGCGATAATGCCTGGCATGGTCAGGGGAATAATGACTCTTCTAAACGTTGTGAAATGGTTCGCACCCAGATCGCGCGCCGCATCGACCAGGCGGTTATCCAGCCTTTCGACATTGGTCATGATAGGCAGGATCATGAAAGGCAGCAGGTTGTAGACAAGCCCGATAATCACTGCCGAATTGGTAAATAAAATGGAGAGCGGGTGATCAATGATGCCCAGCAAAATGAGCAGGGAATTCAAAATGCCTTTTGCCTTGATAATGGCGATCAGGGCATAGCTGCGAATCAGCGAGCTGGTCCAGAAGGGAATGATGACCAGCAAGAGCAAAAAGTTCTTCCAGGGTCCTTGTAGCCGGGCAATGATATAAGCGAAAGGATAGCCGATGACAAGGCATAACAAGGTGGAAAAACCGGCAATCAAAAAGGATTTTTCAAAAATGCGAATGTAAATGGCATTGTTGAGCTGCCGATAATTGTCGAGTGTCAGCGGCAATTGAATTAAGTGTTCATCACTATGCCCCATAAAACTGGCTGCGATCACAAGACAGAATGGTAGCAAGGCAAAGAGAAACAGCCAAAACCAGACGACGGTTAACGAAAAATGTTTGAAATGGTTATCAGGCTTCATGAGGCAAGATGACCTCCCACCCCGGTGTCCAATTTACCCAAACCTGTTCGCCAAGCTTATATTCCAGACGATCATCGTCTTCATCAAAAAACTCGGTGGAGGCGACCACTTTATTGTTAGACAGGCGCACCATCAAATCAACGGTCGTGCCTTTGTAAATGACTTCTTCAACGGTTGCGGCAAACATGTCACTGGTGTTATCCACTTCAGACTGGTTCCATACGCGCACGTCTTCGGGCCTGACGAGCACATGGACTTTTTCACCTATCGTAAAGGTGCGTGCACTCCTGGTTGTCAGTGCTTTGCCTAACACATTGACGACGACCTGTTTATTGCCATTGGCATTGACGATTTCACCTTCAAAAATATTGGCTTCGCCGATGAACTTTGCCACCACGAGATTTTGTGGTTCTTCATAAACCTGGCGCGGCGTGCCGACCTGTTCGATGCGGCCGTCATGCATGACCACAACGCGGTCTGACATTGAGAGGGCTTCTTCCTGGTCATGCGTCACGAAGATGAACGTAATGCCCAGCGTACGTTGCAACTGCTTCAATTCAATCTGCATGGTCTTGCGCAGCCGATAATCCAATGAGGACAGCGGTTCATCAAGCAAAAGCACGCGCGGGCGGTTGACCGCTGCACGGGCGATCGCAACACGCTGCTGCTGGCCGCCACTTAACTGGTTTGGTTTGCGTTCGGCAAATTTTTCCAGCTTGACCATCTTTAAAACTTCCGCCACTCGCGTACGGATTTCATCCGCCGGTACTTTCTGGCAGCGCAATCCAAACGCTACATTTTCAAAAACACTCATGTGGGGAAACAGGGCATAGCTTTGAAAAACCGTGTGCACATGCCTTTGATGGGGAGGCAGGCCGATGACGGTTTTATTATCGATAATAAGGGTGCCTTGAGTGGGTTCTTCAAAACCGGAGATAAGACGAAGCAATGTAGTCTTTCCGCAACCGGAAGGTCCCAGTAGCGTTAAAAATTCGCCTTCACGCACTTCGAGATTGATGTCATGCAGAATCTCGTGGTCGTGTATAGTCTTGTAAACGCCGCGCAGTTCAACAACGTTTTTGTCCAATTCATAATCCCCCACAAAATGTTTGGGTATTTTCCCAAAGCATATCATAAAAAGAAGGGGGCAAATTATGGGACTTGGTTAAAAGAATGTCTAGTAAAATTGAATTGGCTTTTGCATCTTAATCGCATCTACTGCGCCGTTTTGCGTTTGCATTAAAAATTTCCGTCATTGCAATGACGGAAAAATATTGCAGAACAGCAAAGTACGCTACAAGTCTTTTGCCCGAGATCGAGACATGCGCCATGTTTTCCAACAGTTAGTGTTTTGTTTTTTAAGCAAATTTAAGCTTATGACACCAACATCGGCATTCAATGCTATACTTTTTTGTATGTAAAAAATCAAAAAACGGGAGTGGATGAGAACGCTATGTTTCTTCGCAAAAAACACAGTCGTGGAAAAGATGAGGTGATTGTAAAAAAATTCCTGCTTTGCCCGAAGGCATCAAGACAAGCGATCTTGATAAAGACGGCAGGTTGATGCCGGCAGGCTGGTCTTCTATCAATACAGTGCAAACTGCTATTGCTTATGCAGAAGAAGAGGGAAGGATTAAAGAATCGGAAGATGTTTTACTCAGCAAAAAAGAATTGGGAACGAAATTTAGTTTTATTAAATTGAAAGATCGCTCCTCGTTACAAGGGTTCAGTTATTATGCTATTTATCCCGAAGTAACCCTTGGTAAGGGTGCTTTTGGAAAAGTGGTGATCGCTCAAAACATTGAAACTGGGAAGTGGTACGCTTTAAAAAAGCAGGCTATCAAGAGCGGATCTGAAAAAAAGCTTCGTTCGCTTGCTGAAGCTGAAAAAATGTTGTTAACAGATCTCAAACGAAGTCCTCTGACGCCGATTAAAGGCAGGCGTTCACCCAGTAAAAATCTTGAGCATTATATGCTGCTGATGGAGCTTGAAGAAGGCGAAACGATTCAGTCGTTAGTGGATCAGGAAAAAGACTTCATCTTGCGTATCCCGCCCCCGATTCGACTACAAATAGCGATAGAAATACTGAGGGCTGGCAAGACACTGTTCGAAGAAAAAGGTTTCATTTTGCACCGCGATATTAAAGAGGCAAATATCGTTGCAAACTTATCCGAACTAGAAGCAAAACTCATTGATTTTGGCTTGTCTGTCAAAGCCGATCCGGATGGAAAATATGTTAGTACTTCTTTGGCGGGATCGATTGATGTCGTTGCGCCCGAGCTTAGAGCGGAGATGGTGGCTTGTCAGGATGACCCTTCCAGGTCACCTCAATTTATATATAGTCAAAAAACGGAGGTTTACGGTTATGGCGCGCTTTTGGCAGGCTGGTTTGGCATGTTTGATAACAGTGACGCCGTTGATGAACAGACGGATGATTGGAAACCGATTAAAGAGTGGATGGAAAATACGTTTATTGTAAACGAAAGCCATCCTTATTTTCTTGATAATGGATGTATGCCTAAAGACAAATTCGGCGGGCAATTACTGAGGGAGATTCTCGCGTGCATTCACGAGATGACGCATTATGACGCAGCGGATCCCGACCAAAAAAACAGGTGTTCACTGGATCAAGCCATTACAAAATTGGAAGAGATAAAGAAAAAATACATCCAACATTACGGAGCTAAAGCCAATCTCAGGGTGGGTGTGCTGGACATAGAAAAATACCTGGACGAGGATACGGATAAACAAAAGACCCTGAATCAGTTTGATGACTTTGATGAAATTATACTCGTTGACAGCAGCGGAAAAGATCGCGGCATCAATTTTTATCTCGACTTGAAAAGAGAGTTGAAAAAAGCAATACAGAATAAAAGTGAAGCGCTTGGGGAACCCTTGTCTGTCATTTTTAGTGAGGAGGTTTATATCAGTTCCAATAAAAAAATGCTTCAGGAAAAAGTCGATGAACACCTTGCCTGGCTTAAAGAAAAAGCGATACCCGTCGAACTGAATCCGGTCGTTTACCACTCAAAGCCAAACGTTGAAATCTCGGATAAAGAGTTTGCGCATAGTGGATATAGCTCAGGCCGCCGGTTCCGCTAAGTGTGTAAAATTTTCCCTGGCATCATTGGACGCCCTGTTACTAAATTTGTCATCCCCGCGCTGGCGCGAGAATGGCAGTTGAGGTAACATCATCTTTTCCGGATGCCAGACTGGATTATTTGCGCAAACCCCTTTATCTTATGCTCAATTCCGGCATGACACAGGGCATCTACGCAATGCAGTCAACACCCGATATTCTTGATTTTTCCGCTATGTCACGCGAGGCGATTCAAGCGCTATTACAGCAGTATCAGCTTGGCTTGACCGTCGATGAAGCACTGACGATCCAGCAAGCCCTCTTAAAGCGGCCGCCGACCTTTGCCGAATGCGTTTTGTGGTCCATTCAGGGGTCCGAGCATTGTTCTTATAAAAGCAGCCGCCCCCATCTCAAGCAGTTTGTGACCGAGGCCCCTTATGTCATCCTGGGCCCCCGAGAGGATGCTGGTATTGTAGCAGTGGCTGCCGATAACCAGGGCAAGCGGTATGGAGTCGTGATCAGCCACGAGTCCCATAATCATCCTTCCCAGATCGTGCCTTATGAAGGTGCAGCTACCGGCGTAGGCGGTAATATCCGTGACGTCTGCTGCATGGGGGCAGAAGTCATTGCGGTCGCTGACAGCTTACGCTTTGGGGATATTACGCGTTCCAAGACTCACTGGATCCATGAAGGTGTTGTGGGTGGAATTGCAGGCTATGGCAACCCCATCGGCGTGCCCAATCTGGCAGGCGATCTTTATTACGATCCCGGCTATAACGAAAACTGCTTGGTAACAGTCGTCACGCTCGGTGTGGTGCGAGAAGATCATGTTATCCATTCCTACGCGCCGCCCCATGCAGAAAATCACGTGTTTATCCTGGTGGGCAAGCCTACGGATAACAGCGGCTTTGGCGGTGCGAGCTTTGCCTCGTCTACGCTGCGTGAGGAACACAAAGAACGCAATAAGGGCGCAGTCCAAGAGCCGAATGCTTTCCTCCAGCGCCATCTTTTAAAAGCCAATTATGCTCTGTTCAGACATCTTCGGGAAAAGAACCTGCTGGATAAAGTGGGCTTCAAAGATTTGGGCGCAGGCGGCATTGCCTGCGCTAGCGTTGAACTTGCAGAAGCGGGTGGCTATGGCGCGGAAATTGATTTGGAACAAGTGCCCACTAGCATGGAGGGCTTACTGCCAGCGGTTGTGCTGTGTTCTGAAACGCAGGAACGCTTTATGTGGGTTGTTCCGCCTGACCTGGCCGAGATGGTGCTATCCCATTACAATGAAACCTTTGCTTTGCCCCGCGTCTCACAGGGAGCCTGTGCCTCGGTGGTAGGCAGGATACGGACGGACGGCCTTTATGTTGTCCGGCATCAGGGCAGGGAATTGGTGCGGGCGAGAGCCTGCGATGTGACCAAAGGAATTGTGTATGATCGCTCCTATACTGCACCAACGCAGGTTTTATCGGAACCCGATCTTGTTTCTCCCGCTGATTTTAATACCGTCTTATTAAAGCTGTTGGCGCATGAAAATATCGCCTCGCGCGCGCCTATTTTTGAAACTTATGATAAGCAGGTCCAAGGAAGAACAGTCATTGAAGCGGGCTCAGCAGATGCAGGCGTGATGCAGCCATTCAATGATGAAAGCTATCCAGAAGAAATACGAAAGACGGGCGTTGCACTTTCATTAGACCATAACCCGCGCTATAACCAGATTGATGCTTATTGGGGCGCAGTGAATGCCGTCGTCGAGGCTGTACGTAATGTGGTGGCCGTCGGCGCAACACCGCTTGCGCTGACGGACTGCCTGTGTTTTGGCAATCCGGAAAAGCCGGAGCAGATGCATGAATTTGTCGCATCCGTGCGTGGCATCGCTGATGCCTGCCGTGCGGTAACATTGAAAGACCACCCTGAGGCTACCTTGCCGGTGGTGGCAGGTAATGTTTCGTTTTATAACGAATCAGCAGCGGGCGCGATCCCTCCGAGCCCCATGATCAGTTGTCTGGGCGCTATGCCGGATGTGACCAAGGCGCTGACCTATGATCTCAAGCGGCCAGAAACCATGCTGATTTTAATTGGCGAACGCCGGGACGAATGCGGCGGCAGTGTTTACTACCAATTAAATGGCGAGTTGGGCAGCCAAGTTCCCAAGCCAGATTTGTCGACTTTTGCACGGGAAATCCATGCTGTGCAGGCGGCGATTCAACAGGGTCTTGTGCTCTCCGCACATGATATTTCCGAAGGCGGTCTCGCTTGCGCCCTGGCGGAAATGAGTTTTAAAAACCAGATTGGCATGAAGGTTGATGTCCCCGGGGAGTTGGCCATAGAGAAAAAATTGTTTGGCGAAACCGGTGGGTTTGTGCTGGAGGTGGCGCGCGATAAGTTAAAAGAATTACGCAAACTGTTTGAGGAAAAGCAGGTACCTCTGATGGTGTTAGGGGAGACGATTGCCGAGCCACGTCTCGTGATGAATGAAGTCATTGATCTGCCTCTCAGTGCGGCAAAAGTTGCCTGGGAACAGGGCTTAAGGGAGAAATTACTATAATGACCACCCTCAATTACAAAGCCGCGGGCGTTGATATTGAAGCCGGTAATGAAGCCGTACGCCGCATTAAACGAGCGGTGGAAAGCACTTTTTCGCCATACGTGCTAACAAATATCGGCAGTTTCGGGGCGATGTTTGATTTGAAACCGCTGATGGAGCAGTACCATCATCCTATTCTTGTGCAGAGCATTGATGGGGTGGGCACGAAAATGATGGTAGCTAAAATGATGCAAAAGTTTGATACCATCGGCATGGACCTGGTGAGCGCTACGACGAATGACATTATTGTACTGGGAGCGAAACCGCTTACACTGCTGGATTACATTGCCAATGACAAACTGAAACCTGACGTTATCGAACAGATTGTATTGGGTATGGTGAAGGCCTGCCGCGAAAATGAAATTTCACTGGTGGGCGGTGAGACAGCTGAAATGCCCGGCACCTATTTACCCGGTGAACATGATCTGGTGGGGGTGGTGACGGGTGTAGTGGAAAAAGACAAGGCGATTTTGGGCGGCGATATTGAACCCGGCGATGTAGTAATGGCTTTTGCTTCCAGCGGCTTGCATACCAACGGCTATTCGCTTGCGCGCAAACTCTTTTTCGATGTGGGCGGTTATACGGTTGATACAGTGCTCCCCGAGCTGGGCCAATCGGTAGGCGAGGCATTGCTGACACCGCACATCAATTACACGCGGCCTGTGCTTCACCTGCTGGCCAATCATGTTCACATCAAAGGCATGGCGCATATTACTGGCGGCGGCCTGCTTGAAAACATTCCAAGGATTTTACCCTCACATTGTGCTGTGGAAATCCGAAAAGAAGCCTGTCCGGTGCTGCCCATCTTCCAGCTGCTGGCAAGCCTAGGCAAGCTTGAAGAGGTTGAGCGGTATCGTACCTTTAACATGGGGGTGGGGCTCATCATGATCGTTTCTCCGGAAGTGATCACGGAAATGCGCGCCGCGCTGTCCGTTTTCCCTGCTTTCCCGTTATATGAAATAGGCCGTGTCACAAACGGCAAACAAGAGGTGAGGTTAATCTGACATGCGCATTGCCGTTGTTCAATTTCCGGGTTCCAATTGCGAACGTGAAACCATGCAGGCGCTCCGGCGCGCGGAAATGGACCCTGTTGAGTTTTTATGGAACGAACCCAGCGAAAAACTCCGTGGCATGGATGGTTATGTCATTGTCGGCGGATTTTCCTACGAAGACCGTTCGCGTGCTGGCATCATTGCCGCGCTTGACCCGGTCATGCAGGAAATAAAGGCACAAAGTGAAAAAGGCAAGCCTGTACTCGGGATTTGTAACGGCGCACAAATACTGGTAGAAACCGGCCTTGTGCCAGGGCTCGAAAACAACAAAGTTGGCATGGCGCTTACGGAAAATAAACGTATTGCCGAAGGGAAAATCCTGGGAACAGGTTATTATAATGCCTGGATCCACATGCGCCTTTCGGACCAGTATCAACGCAATGCTTTTACCCGTCATTTGACTGCCGAGACGGTGCTTCACGTCCCTGTCGCACATGCGGAAGGACGGTTTGTCATGACAGAAGCCTTGCTGACAGAAGTTGAGATGCAGGGCCTGAATGTCTTCCAGTATTGTGATGCAACTGGCGCTATTGTGGATCATTTTCCGGTGAATCCGAACGGTTCATTGCGCAATATTGCCGCCATCTCCAACAAGGCAGGCAATGTAATGGCCATGATGCCGCATCCGGAACGTACCCCAAACGGTGATGCGATCTTTTTATCGATGCGCGATTTTATCGCGGAAGGACGTCTCGATCAGACTGTGCCGCTTTATTATTATCCGCGCCGCAACCCTTTGCCTGCTTATACCAAACCGGCGAACAGTCATGAATGCATCGTTGAGCTGATGATCACCGATAATCATGCACTGACGGTGCAAAATACCTTGCGCCAGCTGGGATTCCCTGTGACGGTCAAGCGCCAGGTGCATTGGGAGGTGCAGTGTGAACCTGCGGTGATTCAGCGTATCAAACAAAGCGGTGTGCTCTATAACGAAAGGAAGGAAGTCGCGATCTCGCCCGCTGAAATCAAAAAACCGGCTTCAGTCACTTTCCTGGTGCGTGCGAAAGAGGATCTGCACGGCCGTCAAAAGCAGCAAACGCTAGAAGATCACTTTTCTATTCAAGCAGTTAAATTGCTACAATATGGTATTTTGTGGCAATTTACTGCGGAAAACGCTAACATAACGGACCTGGTGGACAGGATTTTACACACTAACATTATATTTAACCCCTATGCCCATGATTGCTACCAATACTGCTGATTTTTCTCTGGAAACCATTCGCGAAGCGATTCCTTTTTGTTTAACAGAAACCCATTTTGCTTTCGGTAAAAAATACCAGGGCAAGGTACGTGACACGTATGACCTAGGCGACAGGCTGATGCTGGTGACCACAGACCGGCTGACGGCTTTTGACCGGCAGCTGGCGCTGATTCCTTACAAAGGCCAGGTGCTGAACCTGACCAGTGCGTGGTGGTTTCAGCAGACAGAGGAAATTGTTCCCAATCATTTAATCGCTGTGCCGGATCCCAATGTAGTGATCGCCAAAAAATGCAGCGTATTTCCTGTTGAATTTGTGGTGCGCGGTTATATTACCGGCACGACGGGCACGTCATTGTGGACGCAATATCAAAAAGGCGTGCGCGATTATTGCGGTATTCGTTTTCCGGAAGGACTCCGTAAGAATCAGAAGCTTGACCAGCCAGTATTAACACCGACTACTAAAGAAGCGGTACACGATCGTCCCATCAGTCCCAGCGAAATTGTCACCGAAGGCTGGATGACGCAGGCAGATTGGGATGAAGCAAGTGCGTTGGCATTAAAGCTCTATCATCGTGGTGCAGAAATTGCGGCAAAACACGGTTTGATCTTGGTTGACACCAAATATGAATTCGGCCGCGATCGTGATGGCCGTATTATCGTAGTTGATGAAATTCACACACCCGATTCCAGCCGATACTGGCTCGCTAGCAGTTATGCCGAACGTGTTGCCAAAGGCGAAGAGCCTGAAAATATCGATAAAGAGTTTTTACGGTTATGGTTTGCCAAACACTGTGATCCGTATCAGGACAAAGTGCTGCCTGAGGCGCCAGAAGAATTAGTCGTGACCTTGGCTTCTCGTTATATTCAATTGTACGAAATGATTACCAGCATGAAATTTGCTTTTATGCAAAAGCCTGAATCCATTGAGCAGCGCATTTTGCGCAATGTGGCAGGGTATTTGGGTTAAACCGATAACTGGATCATGGGCAAGCCGCGAATGGCGGTTGCGTAGTGCAAGTCTTCATCCGTCGTCCCGCGGCTTGTCCGCGGGATCCATTGACCGGAATCAACACGCAATGTTGAGCGTTAGTGATGAAATAACGGCATAACCAAACATAACTTTCGGAAACAAACATGTGCGGCATAGTTGGCATTTATAGTCATGAACCGGTAGCAGCAGAACTCTATGATAGTCTTATTCATTTGCAGCATCGGGGACAGGATGCGGCGGGCATATTAACGTGCGATGAGCGATTTTATCCCAAACATGGTTTGGGACTTGTGCGGGAAATTTTCACACCGCGTGATTTGATTCCGCTCAAAGGTAATATAGGCATTGCTCATACCCGCTATCCTACCGCGGGCGGTTATAGTGAATCTGATATTCAACCGCTCTGGGTAGGAAGCCCGCGCGGTATTGCACTTGCGCATAATGGCAATCTGGTGAACTACAAGGCATTAGCAGATGATATTTGCGGCAAGCAGCATCGGCATTTAAATTCTACACTCGATTCCGAAGCACTCCTGCTTTTGCTTGCGGATAACCTGGCTACAGGTTCTTATGCCGATAACGATGAAGAAGCATTCTTTCAAAAATTATGCCGTTCTGTTCAAACGATTTATGAACGAGTGGAAGGATCTTTTTCAGTTGTCAGTGTCGTGATCGGAAAAGGCCTGGTTGCGTTTCGTGATCCGCACGGCATCCGTCCTTTAGTCTGGGGCGAGCGCAAGCGTGAAGACGGAACGAGTGACTATATCTTCGCTTCGGAAACCACCGCATTTTATGCGCTGGGCTTTGAACCACAAGGTGATTTGCAACCGGGCGAAGTCGCTTATGTAAATAAGGCAGGTAAGCTGTTCAGGCAGGTGGTTCAGGCAAAAGCATTTACGCCGTGCGTATTTGAATATGTCTATTTTTCACGACCAGACTCAACATTGGATGGCGTCAGTGTTTATCGTTCGCGGCTGCGCATGGGGCAAAATCTGGCGCGGCAATGGAAGCAGGTTTATCCCGACATACTGCCTGATGTGGTCATTCCCGCCCCTTTTACAGCCAATACGGCGGCCCTGTCATTTGCCCATGAGCTGGGGGTGCGTTATTCAGAAGGCTTATATAAAAATCCATTTATAGGGCGTACTTTTATTATGCCCAATCAGAAGGCGCGCTCACGCAGCGTTCGCTATAAATTGACGCCGCAGCGCACCGAAATAGAAAATAAAAAAGTACTGATTGTGGATGACAGCATTGTACGCGGCACGACTTCCCGCGAAATCATTAAAATGGTTCGCGAATATGGCGCAAAGGAAATTTACCTGGTTTCTTCCTGTCCGCCTATTAAAAATCCCTGTTTTTACGGCATTGATATTCCTTCGCGCAAAGAATTGATTGCCTCTACCCATACTGAAGCGCAGATCCGTGACTATTTGGGTGTCGATCGTCTCCTTTATCAAACACAGGAAGATTTGGTGGAAGCCGTGACACGGCGTGGTCAGCATCATATTGAGCGTCCTTGCATGGGCTGCATGGACGGCATGTATATTTGCGGAAACATAACAGAAGAAAAGATACAGGCGTTAGAGCTGCAGCGTGAGAAGGACAGAGAATAAGATGAACATACTTATTATTGGATCAGGTGCGCGTGAACACGCTATTGCTGTGGCGTTGCATCGTTCGCCGCAGCAGCCGCATATTTTTTGTTGCGGCACCTCGCTCAATCCGGGCATACAGCAAATGGCGTTTCACTATTGGGTCGGCGATATCACGGATATCGCAACCATTGCCAGACTCGCTCCTGAATGGCATATCGACCTTGCGATCATTGGCCCGGAAGCGCCGCTCGAAAAAGGATTGGCTGACGCGCTTTGGAAAGCGGGCATCCCTGTAATTGGGCCTAAACGGGAGCTAGCGCAGATTGAAACCAGCAAAAGCTTTGCGCGTGAGTTGATGAAGAAATATCACATTCCCGGTCTGCCGCGTTTTCGACGTTTTAATACCCTTGAAGGGGCCGCGGAATTTCTGGCTGAATTGGGCGACGACAATTATGTGGTCAAGGCGAATGGATTGATGAGCGGCAAAGGCGTGAAAGTGGCTGGGGATCATTTGCATTCGTTCGCAGAAGCCATTGGTTTTTGTAAAACGATCCTGGCCCAAGGTCAGTCTTTTGTGATTGAAGAAAAACTGCTGGGACAGGAGTTTTCATTCATGTGTTTTAGTGACGGCGAGCATATCGTTCCCATGCCTGTTGTTCAGGATCATAAACGTGCCTATGTAAATGACAAGGGACCGAATACCGGCGGAATGGGCAGTTATTCCGATGCCAATCACAGTCTGCCATTCCTGACGGAAAAAGACCTTCATTGTGCGCACGAAATTAATGAGGCCGTACTGCGGGCGCTTTCCACTGAATTGAACGATAAGTATATCGGTATTCTCTACGGCAGTTTTATTGCCACGCGGAATGGTATTTATGTGATCGAATTTAACGCCCGCTTCGGCGATCCGGAATGTTTGAATGTGCTGACCATACTGGAATCGGATTTTGTAGGGATCTGTCAGTCGCTGATCGCAGGTAATCTATCAGGGAAACAGGTTCGTTTTGCTCACAAGGCAACCGTATGTAAATACGCAGTTCCCGAAGGCTATCCGGATTCGCCGATGCAAAATGCGGTCATTGACATTGCCGCTGTTAAAAATAAAGCGCAGTTGTATCTTGCTTCGGTAAACGCGGTGGAAGGAAAAATATTTGCGACTGGATCACGCACAGCGGCTTATGTAGGCGTAGGGCATACCATTTCAGAAGCAGAGGAAGTCGCTGAAAAAGAAATACGCGCGATCCAGGGGCCTTTATTTCATCGCGAGGATATTGGCACAGACAGCCTGATTCAGCGCCGCATTGACGAGATGCGCAGACTGCGGGCAGGTCAATTGTGATGATCCGCCTAGGCATTCTGGGCTCAACCCGCGGCACCAACATGCTCGCCATTATTGATGCTATCCAGCAGCGTGATTTGACTGCGACGATCGAAATCGTTATTAGTAATAAGGCAGATGCCGTCATTCTTGAGCGCGCAGCAACGTACGGGCTGCCTGCACGGTTTATTGACCCCAAAGGATTAACGCGAGAAGCCTATGATGCAAAACTCTCTGCGGTTTTACGCCAATGCAGCGTAGACCTGGTGGTGCTGACCGGTTTTATGCGCATCTTGTCGGCTGACTTTATTGCCGAATGGAAACATAAAATCATCAATGTTCATCCATCTTTATTGCCTGCTTTCGCGGGAAAAATGGATATGGAGGTTCATCGGGCAGTCGTTGAATCAGGCGTGAGTGAAACAGGTTGTACCGTGCATTATGTCACGGAAGAAGTGGATGCTGGTCCTGTTATCTTACAAAAAAAATGCCCTGTCCTTGCTGGCGACACGCCCGAAAGTGTGAAGGCGCGTGTCCAGCAATTAGAAAGCAGGGCATTAGTTGAGGCTATACGGCTCCTTTAGGAGTTTTCGCCATCCTGACTGCGTCTTAAGCTGGGTCCGGTTGAATTTGAGCCGGGAAGCTGACTGGTTGTATTGTTGAACAGGCTTGCTGTTTGAATTCTGCTTCCATTTATGCCTCCGCCAAAAAGGCTGTAGTGAGAAAGTCCAAGCCCGTAACCAGGCAGAATACCCAACGGTCTGATATGTGACGATGATAAAGGTCTAAAGGGAGATTGGCTGTTTCGCATCAAATTCAAAAAGGAAGATTTCATTAGAATATTATCTTCTTCTTTGTCTTTGGAGAGATCATCATTTTCTTTTTGATCGACTATCTCTTCTTTGAACTTGTCGTCTTCCTTCAATTGCTCAGGTTTGAATTCATCCATTGATGCCAGTTGATTTTCTTCTAATTCATTTTCGAGCGCTTTCAGCTGTTCTTCGGCGTCGACTAGTATTTCGGCATCGGAACCATCTTTTGCTGCCTGGCTCTCGATGGTTTCTTTTGTCGTGAAAATGAATAACGCTAGCTGATCGCGCAGTTCCTGCTTGATTGCTCGGACCCCTTCGTTGTACTGCCTCCTTTGCTCCTGGATAAACTCTGCTTGCACTTTGGGATCAAGATTACTATCTGCGAGCAATTCTTCCAGATTGGCAGGTGATTCTTTTTCTGCTTTTGCTAGTTGTTGTTCTAGCGCGTAAATTTTTTCTCGCAAGGATACAAAAGTTTCCATTTGAATTTTGAGTTTCATTTCATTTTCATATTGTGTAATGAGTTTATTTCTTTTTTCGATGCGGGCTTCAGTTTCTTTTATCATGGCATCCAGGTCGGATTCTTCGCTCTTTTGATGAGATGTGTCATTTTTCTGGTCATATTTAAACGCATGCAGTTTAAGCTCGTCTTTTTTAATTTTTTCTTTTTCTGCTTCTAAATCAAATGACTTCGGAAGCAAAATAATATCATCCCGATTATATGGATTTTGGTTGGGTCTGTCGCTATTTTTGATTGAAGGTAAGGTTTCTGCATCAACAGAGTGCTGGATGTTTGAGCTAAGTAGCACAGGGTTATTCATCATGATGAATGCGATATGATCAATAAACGAACTTGGAACCAGTTCAGTGTCATACCCAATTGCAGTCAGTCGCTTTGCAAAGTTCTTATAGCTGATGTCTGTTTTTTCTCGTGCAGGTGCAGGTTTATTGTCCTGTTTTGGTTTGCCAAAAAAGAAGTTTCGCAACATGGTTTTTTATCTCTCTCATTTTGTATGTAATAGAAGGTTCCCTTATTTTTTTATTCAGTCTGCCATCAACTGTTTTTATAGTGAGAAAAATATTGTAAACCTGTTAGCTTAAGTAAATCTTATCAATAGCTTACTTTAAACAGATTTTTAGTTGACTGTTTTGGCTTGGCTGAAATAAAGGTATTTTGTTAGTTCAAATTACAATACAAATTAGTCCGAGCAGAATGGATATCATGGCAACCGTTGTGGGCAGGTTGATGACTTCATGCATGAAAAAAGCAGAGACCAGCAGACTGAACACAGGCACAGCGAGGAATCCTAATGAGACGACCATCGTAGGCAATTCTTTATTGACGACTACACCGCTCCAGTAGGAGAGTCCTGTGACGAGAAACCCGGTATAAATCAGTGAAAGAATCAAGGCAGGATTCCAGTGAATGGTTACAGCGGGTTCTTTTACCCAGGCAAAGAGCAGAATAGGAATGGTGCCCACTAGCAGCTGCCAGGGAATCAGTTCCAGAGGCGATTTGGTCCACTTCATATAGCGGGCACAAAGCATGGAGATCGCCCAGCACAGGGAGGCGAGCAGCAGCATGGCGCTGCCGAAGAGGACTTTCTTGTCTGCCCAGTTCATTTCCCAGGGGCTCAGGAGGATCAGCAGACCGCCTACCCCCAAAAGGAATCCTAGCCAGCGTGACCAACCGGCTTTTTCATCAAAGAACAGGATGGCAGCGGGCATGACCCATAAAGGCGTTGTGTAAGCAAGCAAAGACGACCGGCCGGCAGGCAAATAGGCGAGGCCAATGTTCGCCAGCAAAATGTAAATGCTGATTTGCAGCAAGCCAATGATCACAATGAGAGGGATGTCTTTGGTTTTAGGCCACGCAAATTTTTTGATAGCGGCGACCAGGCCCATCATCGTGACTGTCCCCACGATGAGACGCAGTGCGGTATACCAGAGCGGCGACATGTATTGTAAACCGATTTTATTTATCGGCCAGGCGATTCCCCAGCTGAAAATAATAAACGTAAACAGTCCAAACATGCGATAGTTGATCTTTGCCATTGTTGCAGCCTCTCTATTGTGTGTCGCTTCGTTGCTAGCGCTATCTTACTTGTTTCTTCTAATGTCGGATATATACAACAGCAAAGTCCTGCCTTTGTCTATGAGTTGATAGCCTCCACCCAGGCAACCGGGTCCTGCGACGCTTACCTTTGGATTGCCAGGCCCATAATAACCCACTGTAAAATGACAGTCCTGTTTGCCAGTGAAAATAATGTCGAAAGTAGCCTGTGCGGTCAGGGGTTCGATATGGACGCCATATTGCGGACTTTTTTCGTGAGCAGCCAGAGGGGTGTTGTTGTTCAGGGCAGGGATAAGATACACGGCAGTCTGGCTGTTTTTTTCATTAGGCTCAAAACGGAGGATAGTGGTTTTTTCGCTGCGGTTCTCCATTTGCAGATAGAAATGCGCAGGTGAGCTTGCATAAAGGGCGGTAGACAGAAGAAGGGTAAAGAGAAAAAAAGCTGTCAAATTGAGACGTTCCATGAGAATGATCCTTTTGTTTAGAAATTTGAGCGAACCGTTATAATAGGCGGAACTTTTTAACATGATGCTCTGGCAAATGCAAATGAAAATCATTCCCATTAAGCGTGCGTTACTTTCTGTGTCAGATAAAACGGGTATTGTCGAGCTAGCCCGCCATTTGATAGCTCATGGCGTTGAGATTATCTCGACGGGCGGGACAAGCCGGACGCTCGCGGAGGCGGGCATTGCCCATCAGCAGGTAGATGAATTGACCGGGCTCCCCGAAATGCTGGATGGGCGAGTGAAAACCCTGCATCCCAAAGTGCACGGCGGCATATTAGGCAAGCGCGACAAGCACGCTGCAGAAGCCGGGCAGCATCAAATTTCCTGGATAGATCTGGTCGTCGTCAATTTTTATCCTTTTGCACAGGCGATTCGCGATCAAGCCTTATCCTGGGAGGAAGCGGTAGAATACATAGATATTGGCGGTCCCACGATGGTAAGAGCTGCGGCCAAGAATTTTGCCTGGGTAGGTGTGGTGGTCGATCCTGCGGATTATGGCCAGATTGCGACCGAGCTGGATGCCGAGCAGGGGCTAATGATTGAGACCCGTATCCGCCTTGCGGAGAAAGCCTTCGCCTTGACGAGCCGTTATGATGGGATGATTCATCGTTATTTTCTGGAAAAAAGAGGCGCGGAAACGAGCCCCTGCCCTGATGAAATGCATTTACAGCTGGAAAAGCACGCCGAGTTACGCTATGGGGAAAATCCACATCAAAAAGCCTGTGCCTACCAGTTTAAACAGGAAAAAGCGGGTGTGCTGGCGGCGAGACAGCACCAGGGGAAACCGCTTTCTTACAACAATATTCTCGATGCGGAAGCAGCGCTTTCCTGTGTACGCGAGTTCGACAGTCCTGCCTGTGTGATTGTCAAACACGCCAATCCCTGCGGCGTGGCGGCAGCACACACGATAGATGAAGCCTTTACACGTGCGCATCAGGCCGATCCCCAATCCGCATTTGGTGGCATCATTGCACTGAATCGGCTTTGCACCAAAGCCATTGCTTCTGCCGTTACCAATCTGTTTATGGAAGTCATATTGTCGCCGGGTTATACCGATGAAGCGTTATCTATTTTGGCTGCAAAACCTAATCTGCGTGTATTGGAAGTCCAGACAGGCCTATCCCCGGCATGGGAAATGAAATTTATTACAGGCGGCCTGCTGCTGCAGGAAAAAGACCCGCAAGTGATTGGCGAGGAGGATTTAAAAATCGTGACAAAGACGCAGCCCAGACAGGAAGATATTGCTGCGATGCTGTTTGCGTGGCGGGTTCTGAAGCATATTAAGTCCAATGGCATTTTGATTGCTAAAAATAATATGACCGTAGGTATTGGCGCAGGGCAGGTATCGCGCATCGATGCCGTCGATATTGCAGTACGCAAAGCAGGTGAAGCGATTCATGACACGGTACTTGCCTCGGATGCTTTTTTTCCTTTCCGTGACAGTATCGATCGGATCGGTAAAACGGGTGTGCGCGCAGTGATACAGCCTGGCGGATCGGTTCGCGATGAAGAAGTGATCGCGGCGTGTAATGAGCATGGTATCGCGATGGTGTTTACTGGTAGACGGTGTTTTAGGCACTAACGGTGTTTTGGGTATTGTAATAATATCATCTTAGTCCTCCGCTACCCTGCAATACCTCTGCCACCTTGTCGCTTCCCCTTGTCACCCCGCACTTGTTGCGGGGTCTGGTGTATAAAATATAATGTATTCCTTTATTTTTTTGATACCGGATCCCGCAACAAGTGCGGGATGACAGAGCGGGCAGTGCGGGATGACAGAGCGGGCAGTGCGGGATAGAAGAGCGGGGAAGTGCGGGATAGAAGAGCGGGGAAGTGCGGGATAGAAGAGCGGGGAAGTGCGGGATAGAAGAGCGGGGAAGTGCGGGATGGAAGAGGGAAGGCAGAGGACAGTGCAGGATGGTGAATGAGTGCCCATTCATCTCGACATCGCATGAAGATTCAAGTAAATTCAGGCACATATTTCCAGCTCTTGCATACCATATATAGAAGGAACAGATTATGTCCAACATACTCGTCAGCATTCTCATGGGATCCAAATCGGATTGGGGGGTCATGGAAGAAACGAGCCTTATGCTTGATAAACTGAATATTCCCCATGAAGCACGCGCGCTCTCTGCGCACCGCACACCCGATGCCCTGTTTGATTATCTGAAGTCCGCTGAGCAGCGTGGCGCGGAAGTCTTTATTGCGGCGGCAGGTGGTGCAGCGCATCTTCCGGGTGTTGTTGCTGCCAAGACCCTTCTGCCCGTATTAGGCGTTCCTATGCCGTCTTCCACCTTTGTTAATGGGTTAGATGCGCTACTCTCCATTGTGCAAATGCCAGCCGGTATTCCTGTTGGCACGCTGGCCGTAGGCAAGGCGGGAGCCATTAATGCGGCTATTATGGCAGCGAATATATTAGGCAACAAATATCCGCAATACCGCGAGGCTGTGCGCCTGCAACGTGAAAAACAGGCAAAGGCCGTACTCGAAAACGCTGAACTGAAAGGATAAAAAATATGTTTCCCTCTATCCCATTACGCAATGCCGATTTTGCCATCTGGCAATCAATTGAAAATGAAAAGAAGCGACAGGAAGAACATATTGAACTCATTGCTTCGGAGAATTATGTCAGTCCAAATGTGTTGACCGTACAGGGTTCAGTGCTGACCAACAAGTACGCCGAAGGATACCCTGATAAGCGCTATTACGGCGGTTGTGAATTTGTGGATGTGGCGGAAAAGTTGGCGATTGAACGTGCCAAGCAACTGTTTGGCGCTGCTTATGCTAATGTGCAGCCGCACTCCGGCTCGCAAGCCAACGCCGCAGCGTATGCCGCCATGATTAAACCGGGTGATGTCGTGCTGGGGATGAGCCTTGCGCATGGAGGGCATTTGACGCACGGGTCGCCAGTTAATTTCTCGGGTAAACTTTACCATTTTTATTCTTATGGCCTGCATCCCGAGACCGGTGAAATCGATTACGATGAAGCAGAGCGACTTGCCAACGAGCACAAACCCAAATTGATTGTGACAGGTTTTTCCGCATATTCTCGCATTGTTGATTGGGAGCGTTTTCGCAAGATTGCCGACAGTGTTAATGCTTATCTAATGGCTGATATTGCACACGTTGCTGGTCTGGTTGCCACAGGGCTTTATCCTTCTCCTGTCAATATTGCAGATGTTACTACCACAACGACTCATAAAACCCTGCGCGGTCCACGCGGCGGGATGATACTCGCCAAAGCGAATCCTGAGCTGGAAAAGAAGCTTAACTCGGCTGTTTTCCCAGGCGGACAAGGCGGTCCGCTCATGCATGTGATCGCGGCAAAAGCGGTTGCTTTCAATGAAGCGCTGCAGCCTGAATTTAAAACTTATCAGCAACAGATATTGAATAATGCACGTGCAATGGCGAAAGTTCTTCTGAAGCGGAATTACAAAATTGTAAGCGGTGGCACGGATAATCATCTGTTGCTGATTGATCTGATTGATAAGCAGATCACAGGCAAGGATGCAGAAGCCGCTTTAGGTCTGGCAAATATTACTGTCAATAAAAATGCCGTACCGAATGATCCTCAATCTCCTTTTATCACCAGCGGATTGCGTATTGGTTCACCGGCAGTGACGACACGTGGTTTTAAGGAAGCTGAATGTGAACAGGTGGCCAACTGGATTTGCGATATCCTGGATGACATGCAAAATGCCACGACTATTTCTCGCATCAAGAGCGAAGTGGCAGCTTTGTGCAAGCGATATCCCGTTTATGAAAGCCAGGTTTATTCCAATGCCAGTACAGGCTAGTCGATAACAAAAACACTAGTCTCCGCCTAGGGCGGGGATGGCACTCTGTACAAAGCGATATCGTTTGGTGATTCAGGATTTGCAGCACTTTGACAAAGTGATACCTGGGTTAAGTTCACAACTTTTATTATACTGATTGAACACAGCCTGGAGCACGGCATCTTCCGAGTTCTGAAACAGATGCAGATAGTCAGTGGATATGAGTTGTTGAAGTATGTCATAAGCAGCAGTCAATACAGTTATGTCTGAGGTATGGATATTCAAAAATTGTAAGGCGATTTTAAGATGATTCTTTGCCATTTTATTATTGAGTTCCGCAACATAACAGATTCCCAGAGCAAGATGGGTGGTAGCGGCAACTGAGTCCAATTCATTCGCTTGATAGCATTTTAATGCTTTAGTTAAAAAGAGAATGGCACGATCAGGGTCTTTATTTTTGAGATGGCATATTCCCAGCAGCTGCTCAGTGTCTGCTGCGCTGATTGTATCAGTCAAGGAGCTCCTTTTATTACGCGATTGGGTGAATAGATGAATAGCTTCATCGATATGATTGAGCTGTAACTGGCTTACTCCCATTTCCAGGCAGCTTTCTGCTTGCATTTCGATATCATTAAATAAAGTAAATATATCAAGCGCCTGTTTCAGGTGGCTAAACGCCTCAGCATAGTTCTTGTTTCTATTGTAAATCTGGCCTAGGTAAAATAATGATAAAGCCTTATAGTAGTAGTATTCCTGATCAGTTTTATTTGCTTCGCTGCAATTATTAAACCCCGCCAATGCTTGATTAAAATGGCTCAGCGTCGTTTCAATATCCAAGCCGAGCTTGGATGAACAAATACCAAGATGCAACGCGATTAACGAGAGGAAGTTTTTATCATTTAATTTTAGGGCGATTTTAGCTGCCTCTCTAAAATAAGTGGCAGCTTCGTCATATTGTCCTATGGCATTGTAATTTATGCCAAGATAAAAGGCGGCCCTGGCGAAGCAGTTTTCAGCGAATGAGAGATGCTTTTTTGCGGAGTCTGCATGGAATGAATGCTGGGTCATGCGATTAAAGTAATTAATCTGATCCTGATAATATAAATACACAGGTTCTAGATAGGCGTTTGATCCAGTATAGTTTTTTTCAACATGAAAATTAATGCCTATTTCCATATCGAGATCAGGTTGAATGCTAATGGTTGCCCGGCTTTTCATCTGTGTATTCCTTATTTGTTTACGAAGTATTATTTTTTCTACTATTACGAACGACAAAAATTCACATCTTTGTGCATTAATAATCAGCTCTTTACTTTTATTTTCTTTTTCTCATGTTCGGTAGCAAGTTTTATAGTGGCTTCATACGGGTTGGCGCCGCTCTCGGCTACGCGCTCTCGCTTTTTCTCGTGCTTTTTTTCTTCCCCTGTTTCTAGCACAGTTTTACGGGTTTGAACAGCGGTCGGGGACGGCTGGAAAAAGTTGTAGAGCGATGAAGTTTCGATTTCAAATTCCCGTATTGGCGAAACCGGAGGGAACTGGCTCGCTTTTTCTTTCAAACGCAGCGCATACTGCTGAAGGCCGTTTAAAGTAACAAGGTAGGCGGCACGATTGTCCTGGCAGGCGGAACAGCAGGGTTTGGTGTGCAAAATAAACGTTCTGTCATCTAAAAGGGAATGCATGATAGGTTCTGTCACTTTATAAGCAGATGATCGTTTATCAGCCTGTTCTCCATATTTGGCGCCGTGCCGATAGGGATAAAGATCACAGTTTGTTACGCCTTCTATGACAAAGTTCCTGCCATGCTCATGTTTTAATTTTGCAACTAGCGCACCATAATCATATTCACCGCAGGTCCGTGGTCTGTAATCGCTTCCCAAATCCCTGGCCACTCTACCAATGAGCTGCTGGTAATGTTGACTGGAGTACTGGATAACACAAAACCGTATTTTAGGGCGGCTTTCCGCATTGAATTGGTTTGCAAACTGGTCTAACGTTTGTAAAAATTCTTTGTCAGTTCTTCCATCACCAGCCCGTGAGAGAGCCACCAGGCAAACGAGTTCTTTGTTCACTTGAGCCACGATAAAGGAAATATTGGTTGGCGGCATGCGATCCTTCTTTAATTTTCTGACTTTATCGTCATGCTTTTCTATGATGATGTCAGCCAGTTTCGAATCACTATAGAGCGCATGCATAAACTCCTGAGCACAATTCTGGCTTAATCTCGTATCATCAAAATATTGTGTATTATCCCGTAACCATATGTTGCCCATATCGCTAAAATTGTTTTTCAGGTCCCGGTAATCTTCGAGTTCTTTTAACCTTCGCAGTATGTCATTTTTTTGATCAACGTTCCGAAATTTTTGGTTCTGCAAGTCGCGTTTTTGGTTCAGTAATGCTTTTTTTTCCTGTTGTAGTTCACTCATCCTGTTTTTTTCTTCCCTGGAGAATGCCTTAAAAGCTTTATTGCATAGTCCTTTGTTGTTTTTATCAAAAGCGTTGGCTTCATCTGTACTAAGGTGTTTGCAATAGAGGGATTCAATCTCTTTAAATACGTTATCTAGCGAGCCTTGAATGGAGTGTACTTGATCGTTTTGGGAATGAATCACTTCATTGAGCGCTTCGATTTCTCTTTTTAATCTTGTTTGATTCTTTATCCGATTTTGTAATTCATGATAAAGATCCGACTCCTGGATTTCTTGATACAATAACTCCCACTGATTATTTTCACGAATGCGCGCAAAATCTCGGGATTCAAAAAGGCGGACACTCGGACGATTGACTCGCTTTAAGTCTATGATACTGGTGCCTTTGTTTTTATTTTCGGTTGCATCTTCGGAAGCGGGTGAAGATAGAAGGCCTTTATGAGGCTCTAAGGGTAAGCGCGACTCCATAATAATCCTCGTTTTTTGTGCAAATAGTTATAATAATTGAGCGAAATTTTATCACTATTTACGTTAACGAACTATTAAGGATCAATTAAAAAGCTAGCCTTAGGACATGAGGTGGTGTTTTACGAGAACAAGGGCTTTTTCCAGCCAGGGGGTGAATTGCTCGGGGTGGGCGGCAAGCTCCTGCTCCAAATCTTCCAGCGTGATCCAGCGATAAGCATGAACTTCGTCAGGATTAGGCAGGATGGGGGTCTCAACCATCAGGGTGCCAATTAACACATGGTCAATTTCATTTTCTGATAACCCATTGGAAAAATGCGCATTATAGTGGAACCAGCCTAAGCTTTTCAGAGGTGTGCTGATCCCCAGTTCATCCTTAAGACGCCGCACCCCGGCGTCAATGACGCTTTCACCTGCGCGGGGATGGGAGCAGCAGGTATTGGTCCACAGGCCAGGCGAATGGTATTTGTTGAGCGCGCGTTGTTGCAATAATAGCTCACGCCGTGGATTTTCACGGAAAAGAAAGACGGAAAAAGCGCGATGCAGCAGGTTTTGCTCATGGACAGCAAGCTTTTCGCCCAGGCCGGTTTCCCGGTCCTGTTCATCCACCAGGATGATGTATTCGGTTGCTGTCATAATGCTTTTTCCAGTAGAATGGTGGCCTTTTTATAGCCTCAGGGCTCATTTATTTCAAGCAAAATATGCGCTGGCAGAATACATATAAAGGCGACACAAAACAAATCGCAGCCATCCCGATGCGAGTGGTAGGTCCGGTCAAGATTATCAGTGCGGAAGTGACGGGCGATATTCCCTTGCCGCTCGCGACCCTGGAATCACCTCTTTGGCCATCAACCCATCGTGGAGCGAGGGTTTGCACACAGGCAGGTGGTATCCATGCGACGCTGATTGATGAACGCATGACCCGCTCTATCCTGATTGAAGCGGCTTCCGCGGCGGAAGCTTATCAGGCTATGGTTGAGATCAGGCAGCAAAAAGAAGCATTGCAGGCCGTTATCGGCGAAACCAGCCGTTTTGCCCGATTAATAGACATGAACATGCAGATAGTGGGTTCCTTGATTTATCTGCGTTTTGAATTACTGACCGGTGATGCTGCGGGCCATAATATGGTCACGCTGGCTTCTGACCGCCTGCTAGACTGGATTCTTTCACACTATCCGCATCTGCGTTATGTTTCCATCTCTGGCAATTACTGTTCTGACAAAAAGGTGTCGGCAGTTAACGGCATCTTGGGTCGCGGAAAAAACGTAGTGGCTGAAGTGACCCTTTCCCGGGCGTTATGTAAACGCTTTTTAAAAACAAGCCCCGAGAAATTAATTGAGTTAAACATCAAGAAAAACTTGCTAGGCAATATTATCGCGGGTGGTTTGCGCACGGCGAATGCGCATTTTGCCAATATGCTATTGGGTTTTTATCTGGCGACAGGGCAGGATGCGGCAAACATTATTGAGGGTTCTCAGGGTATCGTGCATGCTGAATTACGGCAAGATGCGCTTTATTTCTCTGTCACCTTGCCTAACCTGATTATCGGTGCCGTGGGTAACGGTAAGACACTGGATTTTGTGCAGGAAAATTTGCATCTATTGGGGTGTAACGAAAAACAGGAACCAGGCTATAATGCGAGGCGCCTCGCTGTCATTGCGGCTGCAGCAGTATTATGCGGTGAACTGTCGCTGCTGGCTGCCCAGACTAATCGGGGCGAATTAATGCGTAGCCACCTGAAGCTGGAACGCGAAAGGAAATAATTTATTAACTTTTCGTCATTTTTCATGGAAGCAGTGCCTGATATATCAGGTGCTTAATAAGAAGATCTGACCGTTAACAGGTCAAAGATGAACCATGATGAAAGGACGAGTTCTTTAAATGAAAGAGAGAATACATCGTGGTAAAAGTCGGCATAGACACATTAGCGATATATACCTCACGGTATGTACTGGATCTGACGACACTCGCTAAAGCGCGAGGTGTTGAATTAACCAAATATCAGTCGGGCCTTGGCCAGCAGATGATGTCTGTGCCGCCGCCAGGTGAAGACATCGTCACCATGGCAGCAAATGCTGCAAGCGAGGCACTGGACGGTGTCGATATCAACGAAATCGAGATGCTACTGTTTGCGACTGAATCGGGCATGGACCAGTCCAAAGCCGCCGGCATTTATGTGCATCATCTATTAGGCCTTCCTTCCCGCTGCCGTGTTGTTGAGCTCAAGCAAGCCTGTTATGCCGGTACTGCGGCACTGCAACTCGCTTTGCCTTTCCTGCACGAAAACCCCGATAAAAAAATTCTGGTGATTGCTTCTGATATCGCCCGCTATGGATTGGGTGCGGTTGCTGAATCCTCACAAGGCGCAGGCGCAGTAGCCATGGTCTTGTCCGCCAACCCTCGCGTGCTTGCTTTTGAGCCAGAGTATGGCGTTGTCACAGAAGATGTAATGGATTTCTGGCGGCCAAATTATTTACACGAAGCACTGGTAGACGGTAAATATTCCAGCCGGCTTTATCTCGGCATGCTGGAAAAAAGCTGGAAACAGTATCAGTCCCTATCAGGCCGTGGTTTTCTCGATCATGCTTATTATTGTTATCACACACCTGTGCCGCGCTTGGTAGAAAAAGCACATCAACATTTGCTGAAACAGACGGGTTTTGAGCATTTGCCGGAAGAAGTTACTGTTAAACAGTTTAATGACTCGCTGGAATACGGGCGGAAGATTGGTAATAGCTATACTGCCTCCTTGTATATCGGCCTAACTGCCTTACTGGATTTGGTGAAGGAAGATCTAGCGGGCAAGCGTATTGGTTTTTACAGCTATGGTTCCGGCTGCGTTGCCGAATATTTCAGCGGCGTGATTGAGTCGGGCTATCGCCGCGCGCTGCATACACGTTATCATGCTGATTTACTGGCGACCCGTTCATTGCTGACGTATGAAGATTATGAAGCTTTTTATACGTTCCACTATGTTGAAGACGGCAGTGATCAGGCGATCCCTGTTTATGATACAGGCCGCTTTCGTCTGGCACGATTGCACAAGCATAAGCGGATTTATGAAAAGGTAGATCCGGCTGCAGAAGTATTGTTGGCTGCCGGTGATTATGTGAAATAGCGGGGATTGCATTGGCCGAGTGATATTTCTTGGGTCCTGTCATCTCTCCGCACAGGTATCATTCCCTGCGAAAGCGTTCGGATTGAATGATAAGTGGAGTATAACCTGCTCATTTGATGTATAAACTAAGGCGCCTATGAAAGTTCAAGCACCCGGAAAATTAATTTTGTCTGGTGAACATGCGGTGGTTTACGGCAGTCCGGCGCTTGCCATGGCAGTTAACCGATACGTAAGCGCAACCGTGACGCGTGAATTATTGCCGCAAATTTTATTTGATTTGTCTGACCTTGCCCATCATGGTCACCTTAGTTTTACCGCTTTACGTCAGCTAAAGACACGCATTAAACAAAAATATCAGCGCTTTATTCGCGGCGACTTCAGTATTCGTGAAGTCTTGCACAAACCTTTTGAGCTCGCTCAATTTGCTCTGGGCGTATTTGTAGAGTCGCTTAACCTTTCGCTTCCGCATGGTGTCCGAATTCAAGTGCACTCAGACCTTCCTATCGGTTGCGGCATGGGTTCCTCTGCCGCGACAATCTTAAGCGTCATGCATGGTGTTTCGCGTCATTTGCAAATGTCATTGACGGAAGAAACGCTGTTCCAGCTAGCACTGGAAGCTGAAAAAATGCAGCATGGATTTTCCAGTGGTCTGGATTTGCGCGTGGCGTTGCATGGCGGATGTCTGTACGTGAACGGACCGGCGCTGGAGCAACGTCCAGTACCGACTTTCCCCATGTATCTGGTCAATACCGGCGCTCCACAGACAACGACCGGTCAATGTGTGGAAAAAGTCGCTCCGCATTTTAAATCAAATGCGCTGCGTGATGATTTTGCCGCTGTGACGGACAGCATGGATAACGCGTTGAAACAACAGTCATGGCAAGGCATGCGAGAAGCGATCCATTATAATCACCAGCTGCTTGTTCGTATTGGCGTGGTACCTGATCAACCCCGGCGTTTTATTGAAGCGACTGAAAAGCTGGGTGGCGCCGCCAAAATTTGCGGTGCGGGTGCAGTGGCTGGCGATCAGGCGGGTGTTGTGCTGGTGACAGCAGATGACAAGGAAGCGGTGACCATGCTCGCTTCACGATTTGGCTATACCATGATTCCTATTTTAGGTGAAACTCGAGGTTTACATGCAGCTTAAAGCATCGGCGCCAGGTTCATTAATCCTGTTGGGTGAATATGCGGTGCTGCATGGTAAACATGCACTGGTTTGTGCGGTTAACAAATACATTACCGTCACGCTTACACCCTCGCTTGATAAACGGATTGAGATTGAATCGTCGCTGCATGGCCGGTATGAAACGGATTTAACCTCTATCAGCATTGAAAAACCGTTTCATTTTGTACTCGGCGCACTGCAGCACTATCAGCCCAAATTAAAAACGGGCTGCCATATTGCAATTGAATCAGAATTTTCTGACAAAGTCGGGCTCGGTTCTTCTGCGGCTGTGACAGTCGCGACATTGGCTGCTTTGGTAACGTGGCTGAATATTCGTGTGTCGCCGCTTGACCTGGTACGCCAGGGTCGAAATGTGGTGCGTCATGTTCAGGGAGTGGGCTCAGGTGCAGATATAGCAGCTTCTGTTTATGGCGGCCTGGTTGGTTATCAACCACAACCTTTACTGGTAGAAAAATTTGCTGCTACTTATCCGCTCAGCGCATTATACGCTGGCTTTAAAACGCCCACGGTAGAAGCCATCAAACGGGTGCAGCAGCAGTTTTCAGCGCACCCTGATCTTTTTCGCCATATTAGCAACAGCATTGGCCAGTGTGCCTTTTCAGGTATGCATGCCGCGCGCAAGGCAGAGTGGTCAAAGCTGGGGGAGATCATGAATATACAACAGGGAATGATGGAAGCACTGGGGGTCAGCCTGCCAATTTTGCGTGACATGGTGGAAGAATTGCGCAAACAGCCCGGCATGCTGGGCGCGAAAATTTCAGGTTCGGGCTTGGGCGATTGCGTCGTAGGTCTTGGGGGGCCTTTACCGGATCAGTATGTTTATAAAGGCGAGCATACTGGTATCCAACCTGTTTCTGCACAAATGTCGCAACAAGGAGTACGTTGTGAAAAAATCTGATGTCATACGGGCAGTGTTCCATTCGCTACTTCAGGAAGCGCCGAACAAAGTATGGCAGCCGCAGCATGAGAAGGGGCTCGGGTTTGCGCCAACAAATATCGCGCTTTGTAAATATTGGGGCAAACGTGATATAGAACTTAATCTTCCCATGACCTCCAGTCTTTCAATAGCCCTGCCTGACAAGGGAGCGCTGACTTCTGTATCCTTGCATGATCAGTCCTATGATCGGATTATCTTAAATGATCAGGAAGTTGTACGTGACTCCGCTTTTGCGGTGCGTACCAGCCAGTTCCTGGATTTATTCCGCCCGCAAAAAACTGGGTATTTACAGATTGATATTAAGATGAATATTCCCGTTGCCGCAGGCCTTGCTTCTTCTGCTTGTGGTTTTGCCTCGCTTGTATCTGCTTTAAATGATTTGTTTGACTGGAAATTAAAAAAACAGTCTTTATCCATTCTCGCCCGCTTGGGGAGCGGCAGTGCCGCGCGTTCATTTTGGAATGGATTTGTGGAATGGTATGCAGGTGTACGGCCAGATGGAATGGACAGCTTTGGAGAGCCGCTTGCTTTCGAATGGCCGGAATTATGCGTGGGTATTTTAACAATGAGCGAGGTAGAAAAGCCTATTTCATCACGCGAAGCCATGCAGCGGACAGTGAACAGCAGTCTGCTGTATGGCAGCTGGCCAAAGAAAGTGGCGCAGGATCTCGCCATTCTAAAGCAAGCCATGCAGGTGACCAATTTTCCTTTACTGGGTGGGACGGCGGAATCCAACGCCCTCACCATGCATGCCACCATGCTTTCCAGCTGGCCGCCTGTTTGTTATTTCATGCCCGAAACCATTGCGGCCATGCACAAGATCTGGAAGTCAAGGAAAGAGGGGCTGGAACTTTATTTCACGCAGGATGCAGGGCCTAATTTGAAATTATTGTTTCTCGAACAGGACAAAGAGCAGGTGCAACAGCTTTTTCCATCGGTTGATATCGTTAAGGTATTTGAATAGCGGCGCAATATCAAATACCCGAAGTTAAACGCTCAGGTTGTGTGCTAACGAAACCAAAAGAAGTTTCATCTGGGCAGCAATTGAGGATAAACCTGTTTCCTTGCCAATCCGTTAATCGAGATACAAAATTTTCAAAACTCAACATAAAGATTTTTTCTGGTTTATTGGGCGCGGATCGAGAGTTAGGGTCGCGAAAGAAAACCATTTCTTTTCCATTGACAATTTTTAGCTGATCGACAATGACGCAATGAGTAAAAGGTATGTAATCCCCCATATAAGTATTTTTACGAAAATAAAATACATGGCGGTTTTGAGTTGTTTCACTCATGAAAGGCTGTGGTTTTTCATTATGGCACCATGCGCCAAATTTACCCATAAAAGCATGGGCGCCATGATTTCTTAGCGATTCCTTTAGCTTATTAAAACCATCCCTTGGATGCCATGCGGCATTTTCAAGATGAAGCAAAGGAAGAAGAATTTTATAGGTCAATATATCATACAAAATAATCCATTGACCGCGTTCCTCGAGGGAGGTTAAGTACTCTATTTTGCTTAACGCTTTATTGGCTCGCTTAATGAAGCGATTCATGAAAGCTGAATTTAAAGACAGAGCTGTTTCAAGGTCAATATTTAAATTTTGGCATAAAGTAAAGGCAATCTCTGCTAAATGAGCATAATCGTGATTGAAATTCATTAAGGCATTTTTCATTGTTTTATAAGCAATCATTTCTTTAATAGAATCATTCTGATTGCTGCTTTCAAAAAAAGCGATTCTGCGCATGCCATACAAGGTGCAGGTCATGCCTTTTTGACGTTTGATCGGTTTTCTAGCGCCTTTTTTGGATAGCTTTCCGGAAGACAGGTCGACCAAGGTATTGTCTGTTTGATCAATTAATAATTTAACCATGGTCTATATCTCTGAAAAAATGATGTGGATTAGCATAAATAATTTTTTTTATAAATGATTAAAATAAACTTAATGATTAATACTGGACTTCGGCCATTTTAGTCGTGTTCCGATTTTATACTTTGCCCACATTCAGTTTGGCTATCTCTTTCTCCGGCAGCGAATTTGAAAGCGGATTAACGGAAGGAATGGTTTTGGCGCCAGTACCAGGTGTGGTTGAGAATATACCTCGACTCCCTTCCGACCCATGCCTGACATGACGAAGGACGGTCTGGGCAGTTTTGGCAGGTTCATCTGTAATCAATTTTTCAAGCTCCGTCTCAGGGATGTTTTTATTCATGGGATTGGACAGCACAATATTCAATCTGACTATTTTTTTATATTCTTTACTGATGGCCGCGAGATCGATTGCGTCAACAAGTGGTTGGTAATGTATTTTGCCTTGTTGAACTTTACGTTCGCATCTTTGCTTGTAGTCAGCAAATTCCTGTTGAATCTCTTTAAAAACATAATCACCATTTTCGGCTAGGAAATCTCTGAATTCAGGCATTCTCAGCAAGACATCTTTAAGTTGTTGTATGCGAGCCGCTTTATATTTGACGAATTCATCCAGCAGGTTTTTTGTCTGGATGTGGCCTTTTTTAGCTGTCACTTCCTGACGTATTTCTTTTGTGACTTCGCGGGATTGCAATACCGATGTTGAATTTTCTTCTGGAAACTTGACCCCTTCAAATAATTTTCTATCCAGCTCGGTTGTCTTCCATGTTTGCCCTGAAAATCCATAAAGACTGACTTGATCGCCGTGACGGATTAAAATGGGTTTGTTACTATTCTTTTCTGAAATGATTCGCAGGTCATTCAAATTGATTGCTTTCGCTGACATCAAAACGAAGTCATATTCCTCTCTTTTAGTGTCTTTTTCATCCACATAGTTCAAATCATTGCGGATATTCATTTGAGCAATGCTTCTGTACATGGCCTCCGTTGTTAAAATATGCTTTAACAATGATTTGAATTTATGAAACACATAAACAGGATGGAAGGCCAGTTTTTGAAAGACTTCATTGTCATGCTGGGTGTAAAAGTTTTCATGCAGTGAGGAAAGATCAATTTTAGATTGCGAAAAAGAATTTTTAGTCGGGAAATAGCGGAATACCGCATCCTGCAGATTGGGAAAGTTGCGGATGTCACGCTCGGTAAAATTAAAATTCGGTGTTTTACTAAACAGCCATTCAGAGAAATTGGTTTTCTTGAATTGCTGCATGAAGCCCCATTCAGACATGTCCGTATCAACACGTTTGCCGTTTTTGGCGCCGTTCCTGTTATGATAATCATTTTCTGCATTGACATAACTGGCGATGGTGCCTTTGGCTAGCCCCTTGATCGTGCGATAGTTAATCAGGTCCCTGACTTTTATGGGATAAGGTTTGTTAAATGCCTTTTCATTAATGATTCTATTTTTATCCAGCTTGCCGAGCAGGCCGCCATTTTTAATATCCGCTACTTTAATCGTGATTGACTGGCCAAGTAAATTAACGGTGACGTCTTTATCCTTATCTTCTTTTGCATACTTGCGTTCAATCTCATCTTCGAGTTTTTTAACCAGCTTATCAATTTCTTCCAGTTTTTTGACGTCTACATGTTCGTTTAGCGTGGATGCCATGAGTTTTTTGGTTGTCTCATTGGCTATTTTTAGATATTCAAGCTCCGTTTGGCGCTGTGGAGTGGTGTCCATTTTGCTGATGTGCTGCTGGCGAGCTTCAATTTGATTTAACAGGGTATTGAGTGTTTCTCTTGAAAGCTTGGATTGCTGAGTTAAAAGTTTGTCTACGTGATCTTTCAGTTGAATGGCTTTGGGCTTGGAATCCCACAGGGAGCTATACCAGTTGATCTGGTTGCGTGTATAACTATAGGCATAGGATAAAGACAGCCAACTGGAATCGTTGGGCGTTCTATCCCAACTGGCTGATAATAATTTTAAATTTTCCATCAAACGATGACGCTGATAATCCGTGTCATTTTCGACGGGTTCAATAATGAGATCCTGTTCCAGCAAAGGATCGTAACGGTTGGGCGTAAAACCCGGTAATTTTTTAGAGGAAACAGCGGTAAAATAATAAGCGTCGTCTTTGTATTCGTAACACGCATGGGTAGCAGGAACAATGTCAGGCTCCACGAGCCGGTACCATTCACAACTGGTGACTTCGAGCTGGGCAAGGATCTCTGCCAATTGAAGATTTTCAGCCGTCTTTTCCTCGGGAGTATCGTCTTTTACAAAATAATCTTTGCCGTTTCGTGTTGCGGTATTAACAAGATGGCAGGTTTCTTTTTTCGTTTTGTGCGAAGTATAAGTAAAAAGTCGAAGTGATCGGCTGCGTTTAGGGAAGTTAGGCGGCAAAGGAGGAAGGTGCTGAAGAATCGTAGGACTTTCGTCCTTATCATCTACTTCCATTTGTAGAAAATCGGAGCCGTCATCGAGTAGCACACTTTTTTCAGTTGTTTTTGGCTGCTCTCTACTGGAGGTCACGGTGTCCTTCCTTTTTATTTGAGCGTTATTTTTTTCACCCTATCAGACAAAGATTAAGAAAATCTTAAGATATAATCCTATGTTGTTGTCAGAAAATATCTATTCTTGCCATACAGGGAAATTATGAAATTTTTTTATACAATATTTTAGTTTTTTTACTTTCGAGAGAGTGATTAACCAATGGAGAAGGGTAATGGGTGATGGGGGGCGGTGGGTTTTTATCCAGCGCGTGAATGGTTTTAGCCGTGAGCCTCGCCAGTTCCGGCACCCAGCGCTTGATATAGAGACAATCCGGATCAAATTTTTGCTGCTGCAGCCAGGGATTAAAGATACGAAAATAAGGCTGTGCATCACAGCCGGTAGAAGCCGTCCACTGCCAATTGCCGTTATTGACAGCAGGATCATAATCCACCAGCTTTTGAGCAAAGTATTTTTCGCCCCAGCGCCAGTCAATGAGCAAGTCTTTAATGAGAAAGGAAGCAGTGACCATGCGTACACGGTTATGCATAAAGCCCGTTGTATTGAGCTCCCGCATGCCTGCATCGACAAGAGGAAAGCCTGTTCTGCCTTCACACCAGAGACGAAACTGTTTTTCATTGTTGCGCCAGGGAAGTGCGTCATATTTTGCATGGAAAGCGCCACCTAACACACGCGGATAATGAAAGGCAATGTGCGTAAAAAAATCCCGCCAATAGAATTCAGTGATCAGCTGATGCTGTTTGCCGAAGGTTTTTAGCGCCGTTGCATAGCTTTCCCGAATGGAAAGGGTGCCAAATTTGTGGTGCGCGGAAAGCCGCGTGGTACCATCTAACGCGGGAAAATCACGCATTTTTTTATAATTCGTCAATGCTTCCGCTTTCTTCAACAATTTGAGCGCTTCCTGCCGGCCGCCTTTGACAGACAAGTTGGGATTGGTTTTTTGTAACAATTTCTGGAGCGTTTGCTTGTCTTCTAGCGGGGTGGATGCCTGATAATAATTCGCATACCTATTTTTTTGCGGTGGTTGCACCGGAAGGCGTGTGGCTGTTTTAAAAAAAGGGGTAAACAGCGTATAAGGCTCGTCGTTCTTCTTTGTCACCTGCTCGGGTTCCTGCAGCAGGGCATCAGCATAACTGTAAAAAGCAATCCTGTTATGTTTGCAAACGGTTTCCATTTTTTGATCACGCACACGGCTGAACGGTGTGTAATCTCGGTTAACAAACACAGCTTGAAGCGGAAGGGTGGCGATAAGTTGCGCGAGTACTTCTTCGGCCGTGCCATAAAAAAAATAAAGACGGCTTTGTTTTTCTTTCAGCGCAGCATCCAATTCCTGCAATGAATGCGCCATGAATTGGATGGCATTATCGCTTTTATAATCATTACACTCAATTTGCCGTTTATCAAAGATAAAGCAAGGGATGACTTGTTCAGATAGCTTCAATGCTTCTATCAGGGCTGTATTGTCCTGCAGCCGTAAGTCCCTTCGGAAGATGTGTAACGCAAGCGTATGGGTTTTCATTCCCTCATTTTATTGCGACATCAAATAAATCGCTACCAGGGCAAACAGGATACCCAGGCATTGCTTGAGGTTGACAGCTTCGCGCAGGAAAAGATAAGAAAGCACGATCGTCACCAGAGGATAAAGCGCAGTGAGAGTGACTACTGTAATGATTTTGCCCCGGTCGGCGGCGATGAAATAAAAGAGACAGCCTACGCCGTAAGCAAGACCAGTTAGCAGGCCGAAACTGAGTCCCTTCATGTCTGTGGTAGGCTTGAAATTCAGCATGCCGAGCGTGACTAATCCTACTACCAATACCCCTACTGTCTGAAAGACCAGGGCACTTTTGGAATCGATATAGACAATGGCAAGTTTGGTGAACAAGCCCCACAAGCCAAAACTGAAGAGCGCGAGCAGAGCGGCGGGTAACCATTGTGTCATGTGATAACTCCTATTAGTTGGATGACAATCATTGCATAAAGACCCGCAACAACATCATCCAGCACCATACCAAAGCCACCATGCACATTTTTATCTAGAAAATAAATGGGCCAGGGTTTCCATATGTCAAACAGACGGAATAACAAAAATCCCAGCAGAATCCAGGAAAAGCCGTGAGGTGCATTAATCATGGCGACAAAAAAACCTGCAAATTCATCAATACACATGCCCGGATGGTCATGAAGATGGATATTCCTGCTGATATGTTCGCAAAGCAGAGAACTCAGGATAACGAAAGCTAGCACAACCAGCAGATAAATTCCAAGCGGGAGGGGTCTTAGCAATAAGTAAAAAGGAATGGCCATTAGGGTGCCAAAGGTGCCAGGGGCAAACGGAACGGCGCCGCTACCCAGGCCAAAAGCGATAAAATAGAGCGGGTTTTGCCAGACAGCAGCAGGAACCGGCGGTGAGGGTTTTTTACGGGAAGAAAGGCGGTTAAAAATGTTGGTAACCCAGCTTTGGACCATGATACTTTTTTTCATCCTGATAACGTAGATCCAATCCTTGCTGTTCAGTAATGACGCCAATGCAGGTATAGCGGCAAGGAATGGACGATAATTTTTTTTCAATTAAAGCGCGTTTTTCAGGCGGGACGGTGAAACATAACTCATAATCATCCCCCGCGGTGAGGGCAAGTGTAATCGCTTTTTCCGGCGGGAGCGACTGTTTTACAGCTTCCGATAAGGGCAGTTGGTCCACATAAACAATAGCCCCTACCTGGCTTTGCTCCAATATGTGGCCAAGATCCGCAGCCAACCCGTCTGAAATATCAATGGCGGCATGGGCGAGTCCACGCAAATGTTCGCCTTGGGGAAGACGCGGCTCCGGGCGGTTGAGCCGGGTTAACACGGCGTGCTGCGCTTCTGTCGAGAGGGAAATCTGCTGCTTGAGATGGTGCAGGGCGAGCCCTGCATCACCCAGGGTGCCTGTCACATAAATCAGGTCGGCGGGCTTTGCGGTGGATCGAAGCAAGGCTTGGCCGGGGGGAATGAACCCCATGGCTTGAACCGTCATGCTAAGCGAACCGTGTGTGAGATCGCCCCCTATTAGTTGGACCTGATAGCGATTGGCAAGCGTAAAAAATCCATCGCAAAAGGCTTGTATCCAGGCTTCATTCGCTTCAGCCAGCGTGATGGCGAGCGTCGCCCAGGCAGGCGAAGCGCCCATGGCTGCAAGGTCACTCAGGTTTACCGCGAGGGCCTTATAGCCAATGTCATAGGGAGGTGTTAATGCAGGAAAATGCACGTCTGCGATCAGCGTATCCGTTGTGACAACAAGCTCATGACCGGCCGGTACAGTCACGATGGCGGCGTCATCCCCAATGCCCAGCCTCACGTCAGGGCGGTGTTCTGTTTGTGTTGCGAAATATTTTTTGATGAGGTCGAATTCAGTCATGCGTATCACTTTATCAAGTTTGTGTGGGCAAGACACGTATTTATGTGAGCTAGTTGTCGGGAAGCCGCTTCGTGGCGTCTGGATCCCGCTGTCAAGCAGCGGGACGACGGCGAGACGGAAATTTACCGGACAGTAATGCGCTGCGCTCAGAATGACAGTTTTGTGAACGCTTTATTGCTTCGCTACGCTCGCAATGACAGGTGCAGCTTCATTAACGAATTACCTGACCTTTGTGGTAATTCCGCGATTTTTGTTTTTTAATGTGTTTTTTAAGATAGTGCTATTGGATAAAAAGATGATGTCGCCCCTTAAGCCATCGAAAAAAAATATCATTGCGATTGTCCTTGGTAATGCACTCGAATGGTATGATTTTGTTATTTATTCTTTTTTGACGATTTTTATCGCAAAATTATTTTTCCCCAATGTGAATGACACGAATTCGCTGCTCGCGACGACAGCGACTTTTGGTGTAGCGTTTTGCATGCGTCCGTTGGGTGGTATTGTGCTAGGTATTTATGCGGATAAGTATGGGCGCAAAGCGGCGATGACCCGTGTTATTACCATGATGACCCTTGCTATCTTTATCATTACAGCTGCTCCAACGTATGCGCAAGCGGGCATCATAGCGCCTGTGCTGATTGTGATTGCACGGTTATTACAAGGCTTTTCCGCCGGGGGTGAATTTGGTACTTCTACAGCCATGTTGATTGAGTTGTCACCGCCTGCGCAGCGTGGTTTTTATGGTTCATGGCAGATGGTCGGGCAGATTCTCGCTATGCTGCTAGGTGCATTGATCAGCCTGCTTCTCACGCAATTTTTAAGTATCGAGCAGATTGAATCCTGGGGGTTTCGTCTTCCCTTTATTGTTGGTTTGCTGATTGCGCCCGTCGGTATTTATATACGCCTACACCTGGATGAGACGCATATCGATGACAGTTTACTGCGCCGCAAAAATCATTTCGCCCAAAAAATCTGGCAGCACGTTGACCGTTTTTTAATTGCCATGGGGTTGGTCATAGGCGGAACAGTGTCGACCTATACCAATCTGATTTATATGCCGACTTATGCAGCGCACTATCTGCATCTTTCCCTGACGGAGAGTTATGCGGCATTGATGGCAGGTGTGTTGCTGATGGTTGTCCTTATGCCTTTCTTTGGCTGGTGGTCAGATCGTATCGGCAGAAAACCCATTCTGCTGACAGCGCTTGTTCTCTATTTATTTTCTATTTATCCCTTGTTTTGGTGGTTAGGTATCCAGCCAAGTGTTGCGAAACTGATCAGCGTGCAATTGATTTTCTGTTTACTGCTGGCAGCGTATTTTAGTGTTTTTGCCGTGATCATCGCTGAATTATTTCCCAAAGAAATTCGCTCAACAGGTCTCTCGATCAGTTATAATCTAGCTGTCATGTTATTCGGCGGCTTTGCGCAATTTATTGTGACGTGGCTGATTAGTGCGGCAGGGACACCGCTTGCAATCACTTATTATCTCATTGCAGCGATCATTATGAGTTTAATTGCAGCGATTTTGTATCAGGAAAAAGGAATGCGTTATGAACACAGTTGAATGGCTGTCACGGCTGGTCGCGTTTGATACAACTTCACGCTATTCGAACCTTGACCTGATCCAAACTATTCAAGACTGGCTTGCACGCTATCATATAGAGACCCGTTTTACTTATGACCTCAAGGAAAAAAAAGCCAACTTATTTGCCACGCTGCCTGCGCAGAATGGAAGCGTGGACGGCGGAATTATCTTGTCCGGCCATACCGATGTAGTCCCGGTGGATGGCCAGCATTGGGATACAAACCCATTTGAAGCTGTGTTGATGAATGACAGAATATATGGCCGCGGCACCTGCGACATGAAAGGTTTTCTGGCAGTGGCTTTGACCTTGCTTCCTGAGTTTCAGCAGATGAAATTATCTGAGCCAGTGCATTTTGCGTTTACATACGACGAAGAAGTAGGTTGCCGCGGTGTGCCATTGCTGCTTGCTGATTTGCAGCAGGCTGGCATTCGCCCCAAAGCCTGTATCGTGGGCGAGCCAACAGAAATGAAGCCTGTTGTAGCACACAAAGGCATTCAAGGTTTCCGCTGCCGCTTAAACGGGCGGGCTGCTCACTCTTCGCTTACACCCCAGGGTTGCAACGCCATTGAACACGCTGCGCGATTGATTTGTCATATTCGTGATCTTGCAGATGAAATGCGGCGCAAAGGACCTTTTGACAGTCATTTTGATGTGCCTTTTACCAGCATTTCAACGAACATGATCCATGGCGGCAATGCACATAATACTATTCCAGCCTTGTGTGAATTTATCTTTGAATTTCGTCATTTGCCGCATGTTAAGCCGCAGCAGATTCGTGAGCAGATTGAAATTTATATACAAAATGAATTACTGCCAAAAATGCGAAACGAATATCCTGATGCTTCCGTTGAATTGGATAGTTTATCCGTCGTGCCCAGCTTCGAGGTGCTGGAAGCGTCTGCGATCACGCTATTAGCACGTCATATCAGCAATGAAAAGACTATTCACAAGGTTGCTTATGCAACAGAAGCTGGTCTTTTTCAGCAGGCGGATATCCCGACCATTGTGTGCGGTCCTGGCAATATCGAACAGGCTCATCGGCAAAATGAGTTTGTTACACTGGATCAGCTGGGAAAGTGTGAGGTATTTTTGCGTAAAGTAGTGAGTGAGTTTGCACGGGTAACCTGAAAAATGTCATTGCTTTACTTTTACTGGCATGACGACAGATCAATGTTCGTTTCCTTATTATTCCTGCTGCAATTTTCCTGTTTGGATAAAAAACAGAGCAAAAGCACACAGCAGGGCGGTAAATACTAAGTAGAAACCAGGCGAAATCAGCAGATTGGTTTTGTAAATGAGAAGGGTTGCAATAAGCGGTGTCAAACCGCCAAAAATGGCAAATCCGAGATTATAGCTGACAGCAACACCACTATAGCGGATATGGGCGGGAAAGAGCTCGCTTAAAAGTGAGGGAATGACGCCCCAGGCAAAACCTGTCAGCAAAGCACTTGCAAGAAGTGCCCATGCAAAAAAAGCGAAATAGGCTGAATAGATACCGAAGATAGGCAAGCTCAACAATAAGGTTAACAGGCTTAAACTCATCACTAGATTTTTTTTATTGAATTTATCAGCAAGGGCGCCAAAGAAAATATTCAGCAAGGACATAAAAAAGATGGCGACCGTGTTATACCAGATATAACTGCTTGCTGAGATGTGCAGCACTTTGCTGAGATAAGAAGGTATAAACAAAAATAATAAAGTAATGAGTGAGGCGCCCAGTGCAACAATGAAGGTCGCAGCAATGGCGTGTACGCATTTATGCTGAAAAACGGTTAACAAGGGGAAGGGGACGGTTTTGTTTTCAATCTGTTGGAAAACAGGCGATTCTTTTAATTCTCGCCTGAAACGGTAACTGAGTAATCCAAACAGGCCGCCAATAAAGAAAGGAATACGCCAGCCCCACGCGAGCATTTGTGCTTCTGTTAACGTGGTAGTGATAACTGCTTGTATGAATGAACCCAAGACCAGGCCGTTGATGAGCGAGCAAAATATAATACCATTGGCAATCCCTTTACGTTCCGGAATGGATTCGCTGACATAAGCAATCGCACCGGGAATTTCACCACCTACGGACAATCCCTGAAAAATACGCAGCAACGTTAATATTAATGGCGCGGCAATGCCAATAGTGGCGTAGGACGGTACGATGCCAATCAGGAAGGTGGACAACGCCATCATGAGAATGGAAATGGTGAATGTTTTTTTGCGGCCGAGCTTGTCGCCAAAATGGCCGAATAAAATACCGCCGATAGGTCTCGCCAGATAGCCGATGGAAAAAGTAGCAAAGGTAGCAATCAGAGAGATGACACTGTTTTCAGCAGGAAAAAATTCTTTGGAGATATAGCTTGCGAGCAGGGCGTAAATAATGAAATCATAAAATTCCAATACACCGCCCACGCTGGATAAAAATAATAATTTTTTTTGTTCGTGCGTGAACATGTTTCCTTCGTCCTTAATGGATTTGCCAATCAGGTTTTATTTTTTTGCATTTTTATTTCAGTGACGCGGGTTTTTTTTGCGACCCGATCAAGCACACCGTTAACAAACTTGTGACCTTCGATGGAACCAAACTTCTTAGTGAGCTCGAGTGCCTCATTAATGATGACGCGGTAAGGAACATCCGGGCGTTTAATTAATTCATAAATCGCAAGCCTCAGTACGGCCAGTTCTACAGGATCAATCTCCTGCAGGCTGCGGCCGAGAAACGGCTGCATTTCATGATCGATTTCATGCTGATGCTTAGGCACGCCATGAATGAGCTCTTTGAAATAGGTAAGGTCCAGTTTTTTATCGATGTGATAATGCAGGAATTCCGCTTCCAGTTCGTTGATGGATGTACCTGCGAGCTGCCATTGATACATTGCCTGTAAGGCGTATCGGCGTGCATTATGGCGCGCAACCGGGTTAATGGTATTACTTTCTTGAATGATTTGACTTTGTTTTGGATCGTTTGGCATGGCGTGTCAGTCTGCTTATTTCTTTACGGAATTCATTTATATCCTGAAAACAACGATATACGGACGCAAATCGGACGTAGGCAACCTGGTCAAGCTGATGCAATTCTTCCATGACCCATTCACCTACTTGAGCGGAGGCAATTTCACGTTCCCCTGTCGTCATCGCTTTACGTTTGATGCGCGCAATCGCGGTCTCAATCTGCTCGACACTCACCGGGCGTTTCTCAAGCGCCCTTAGCATGCCGCCGCGTAGTTTTTCTTCGCTAAATGGTGCTCGCCGGCCGTCCCGCTTAATGATGCGTGGCAGGGATAATTCAGCCATTTCATAAGTAGTGAAGCGTTCTTTGCAATCCGGACATTCACGACGACGCCGGGTTTGATTGCCTTCGCGAATCAAACGGGAGTCGATCACTTTCGTATCATCAGCATTACAAAATGGGCAATACATCGCGTTTCAGTTCATTTAATCGCTTTAATGTACAAAGCTTATCCGATTAAATTGAAAAAGAGAACAGAAATAACAGGAATTATTGCGAAGTGGCCACCCGTCATGCCAGCCTTTATGCAAAAAGGCGAAAGAAATTTGATTAAAAATGCCCTTCTAGACGGCCGCTTCGCGGCCTCCTCAGCGTGATCTCAAGATTGACCTTATTCATGCCCAGGGTCTTTATCATCCCGGTTTTGCGGCTTATATGCTCAAGCGCATGATTAAGATGCCTTATATTATTACTAGCCATGGCGACTGTTTGCCGCAAAGCTCAAGGCGGATGGCAAGTGCAGCGGCCCGCAAACTGTGTCGGCGTATTTTGCAGCAGGCGGATGCGGTTACCCATCTCAATCAATTCATGGCGCACGCATCGCATGCCATCCAGGACACCACTGAAAAAAGCATCATCATTCCGAACGGCATTGAACCTGCCCGCTGGCAGGCGTTTCATGACAAAGGAGATGGATATTATCTTCTGGCGATAGGGCGCCTGGTTCGCGAAAAGGGCTTTGATGTGGTTCTGGAGGCCTATGCTTCGCTGGTTAAATACAAGGGGGTCACGTTGCCTCTTGTGATCGCAGGCAAGGGAGAGATGCAGGCGTCGCTCATGCGACAGGCGGAAGGGCATGGGTTACCGGTTTTCTCGTCACTGCCAGACATAAACACGTCACTGCGTCCTTCCGTCTATTTTCCCGGCTTTTTGTCAGATGAAAAAAAATATAAGTTATATGCTAACGCCCGGCTGGTTTTATTTCCCACGCAGCCCCATCTGGTTGAAGAAGCGTTTGGCCTTATCATCCTGGAAAGCATGGCAGCCGCGAAGCCCCTTATCATGAGCCGATTGGCTGTCACAGCCGATTTTTTGCGTTATGGGATGCAGGTGGAGGTTGTCAATGAACCCGCGAATCCTGCAGGTTGGATTGAAAAAATGAAATATTTACTCGACAACTTATCCCTTTGCCGGCAGTACGGCGAGCACAATTACCGTCTCACCGCTTTGTTTGAGTGGAAGCAGATTGCAAAGCAATACCTGCAAGTTTATCAGCGAGTGATAGCAGTTGCGTGACAGAGCTAGATAAACGTTCTCGTTATTTTTGCCGCTGCAACATATAGCCTGTTAATTCACGCAGTAGTTGCGCATCATCGCCCAGGTAATTAATTGCTTCCAATGCTTCCTGGTATAGCTGTTGCACTTTGTCTTTTGCGTGCTGCATGCCGTGCAATCTGGGGTAGGTGATTTTATTGTTTTTGACATCGATGCCTTGAGGTTTGCCCAGTGACTCGGTGGAAGTAATGATATCAAGAATGTCATCCTGAATCTGAAATGCGAACCCAATGCAGTCGCCAAACTGCTGAAGCGCTTGCTGATTAAACTCATCGTCATCAGCGGAGGCAAGCCGACCCAGTTCAATGCAGGCGGTGAATAGTGCGCCGGTTTTTAATTTATAAATATCATCCAGCAAATCCGCAGAAATGTCTCCATCATTCATCACGGTAATATCAAACGTCTGGCCTGCCGCCATGCCAAAGGGTCCGCACGCTTTACTTAATACTTCCATCATCTGCAGACGTCTGTCCGTTTTGAGTGAGGCAGGGTGGCTGGAAATAATCTGCATGGCGAGTGTGTGCAGCGCATCGCCGGTCAATACAGCGATGCCTTCACCAAACGCTTTATGGCAGGTAGGTTTGCCGCGCCGCAAGTCAGCATTATCCATGCAGGGTAAATCATCGTGAATCAGAGAATACGTGTGAATAATTTCAACGGAGCTTGCCGGAATGTCCAGATTTTCGAGTGGGGCTTTAAAAATCAAGCCAGTTGCATAAATCAAAAGGGGGCGAATGTGTTTGCCGCCGTTGAATAAAGCATATTCCATGGCTGACTTAAGTTCCAGTGAAGGAATATCCTGGAGGTAGAATGAAAAAATATTCTTAAGTCGGCTTGAACAAACCTGAAACAGTTCATCCAGACTGGATTCATTGGTGATGGTCATTCGCTCCGGCATCCTCATCATTATTTTTTTCACCGTATGCAGCGAGCTCATCCTGATTATTATTCTGGATGAGGATTTGAACTTTCTGCTCGGCTTTTTCAAGCACTTTCTGACAATGTTTAATCAACGTGATACCGCGTTCAAAATGATGAAGGGATTGTTCCAGAGTCAGCTCGCCATGCTCCATCTTATCGATGAGCTGGGAAATTTCCGTGAGCGATTCTTCAAGGCTTGGCAAGTTATTAGGTGTTTTGTTTGTCAACGCATGGCCCTCTTTTTTGCTTGGGAAAAAATAACGTATATTTGTGCCAGATGCAAATAGGAAGTTAAGGCTGGCGGGACTTATTGTCCCTGTGCCAGCGTAAATCCTAATTGACCATCAAAGGTATATAAATTTTCAGTTTTAATGACATCAAGCCCCAATTCATTGAATCCAGAAAGTAACTTGAGGATGTCGGTATGATGAATTGTTTTCAATTGTTTGCTGTCTTTCGATGACTGGAAGCGGCAGCAGCAATGGCGCAAATAAGGGAAATCAATGGTGCTGTCTGGCCAGATTTTTAAACCGCGGCTGCTGATGACAATCAGTTCCAATGGGCCACCAAGTTGTTTCAGTTTAGCGGCCAATTGGGCAGCCGGTATTTCAGCTGAGTTATCAATAAAAATATCGACACCTACTAATTCTTTTTTGCTATGTGTCTGATATTGATCACCATAGCATTCAATTTTTGCGTAAGCGCCCGGACGGTAATTGGCAGGCTTAAAATGAGAAGGTGTTTGTCCCAATCGCTCAATAACAGCGGCCGCGAATGCCTGTGTGCCTACTTTTTGCTTGCTGTAAGTGGAAGAATAGATATCCCCCGTATGAACGCCATCTTCCAGCGTTTTGAGCCAGGCATTTTCAACCAGCGTTGCTGTTTCCGGCTGGTTAATATGCACCAGCATTTGCACCGCAGCATTGAGGAGGCCGGAAGGATTCGCAATATTTTTGCCGGCGATATCCGGTGCGGAACCGTGAATCGCTTCGAACATGGCCATGCGGTTGCCAATATTTGCTGAGCCCGCAAGGCCTACTGAGCCTACAATCTGAGCGGCGACGTCCGAAATGATATCGCCATATAAATTCAACGTGACAACCACATCAAAACGCTCAGGCTGGCTAGCAATTAATGCTGTGCCAATATCAATAATCAGATGATCATGTTCAATATCCGGATATTGAGCCGCAATTTCATTGAAAATACGGTGGAACAAGCCATCCGTCATTTTCATGATGTTATCCTTGCTAAGGCAGGTAACTTTTTTGCGGTTAAACTTTTGCGCATACTCAAAAGCATAGCGGATGATTTGTTCGCAGCCCGGCCGGCTGATGATTTTCAGGCACTGATATACTTCATCTGTCTGGCGATGCTCAATGCCCGCATATAAATCTTCTTCGTTCTCGCGGATGATGACGAGATCAATATGAGGAAATTGGGTGGGAACATAAGGCGCGTAGGAAACACAAGGTCGTACATTGGCGAAGAGACCCAGGGTTTTGCGTAATGTCACATTCAGGCTTTTATAACCGCCGCCTTGCGGGGTAGTAATAGGGCCTTTCAGTAATACCTTTGTACGCTTGAGCGATTCCCATGCCTGGTCCGGAATGCCGGAAGTGTAGCCTTGCAGATACACTTTTTCTCCCACTTCAATTACTTCGGGCTTAATCTGGGCGTCTGCTGCTTGCAGAATATCAAGCGTGGCCTGCATGATTTCAGGTCCGATACCATCTCCATAGGCTACTGTAATGGGAGTTTTGATACTCATTTTTTTATACCCCTCTTTATTAATAGTGTTTTATTCTGGACTTTGGCTGATTCTACAGAGTGGCTGTCATCCTGAGCGGGCCGAAGGATGACACACATAAGAGCAGGCTCGTAGGCTACTGCACCAATTCCGCTACCACTTTTTCCATTTGCATGGAGCGTGATCCTTTCACCAGAATGGTTGTCTGATTATATAAAAATGGTTTGAGCGCATTCACCAGCTTTTCTTGTTCGCTAAAATGATAAGCACCTTCACCAAAACCATGTGCTGTATTGGCGCTGAGTTCGCCGTAAGTGAAAAGATAATCGATGCCCGCTGCGCGGATTTTTTCGCCCGCGGTATGGTGCAGTGATTTCGCTTCAATGCCTAATTCTTTCATATCGCCCAGCACCAGAATTTTTTTACCGGTGAAAGAAGAGAGTGTTTCCACCGCGGCCTGCAGGGAAAAGGGATTGGCATTGTAAGTATCATCAATAATCTTGACCCCATTGCTCAATGTGTGTAATTGCAAACGGCCGGGTGCCGGCTGGATGGTTTCCAGTCCTTTTTTAACGGCAACAAGATCAATGCCGATAGCAAGTGCAGCGGCGGTTGCGGCGAGTGCATTAACCACATTGTGCCGTCCGAGGAGCGGCAGCTGAATGTCAATCTGGCCTTTTGGTGTACGCAATGTCAGCTGTTGATCGGATTCGATAAGTGTCGCGCTGACGTCCGCATCCGGATGAAAACCAAAGGTTAAATAAGGACGTTGTCCAATTTGTTCGTGCCATAAGGTAAAAAAAGCATCGTCACGATTAAGAATAGCTGTGCCATTTGGCGGCAGACCGAGAAAGATTTCTGCTTTGGCGCGCGCAACACCTTCTATACTGCCTACCCCTTCAAGATGCGCCGCAGCCGCGTTGGTGATAACAGCAACGCTGGGGCGAGTCATTTTTGTCAGGTATTCAATTTCGCCAAAATGATTCATGCCCATTTCAATGACAGCATAACGATGATTTTTATTCAGCCGGATAAGGGTGAGCGGCAAACCCAGATGATTATTCAATGTGCCTTGCGTTGCGAGCACTTGGGTTGAATCGCCGTCGCAGGCGGCTGTTAAAATCGAGGCCACCATGTTTTTTAGCGTCGTTTTACCGTTGCTTCCCGTGACTGCGATAAAAGGAATGGTGAACTGATTGCGCCAAGCAGTACCCAGTTTACCGAGTGCATCGGTGGTATCTTCCACCTGCAGTTGCGGCAAGGCCGATTCAACGTGGTGGGTGACCAGCGCCGCTGCAGCGCCTTTTTGACTGGCTTCGGCAATATAATCATGTCCATCTACGCGTGATCCCTTGAGCGCGACGAAGAGATTGCCAGGCTGTGTTGTTCGGGTATCAATGCTTATCCCATTAAATTCGATAGCAGCGAAAGGGCACTTCACACCCAGGATGTCAGCCGCCTGTGCCAGTGTCATACGTATCATGTTCAGCATCCATTTACAAAATTGATAGACAAAAAACCTGCAGCAGTCTGCAGGCTCCATACCAATGCGGTCATGAGCACAAACCCTGGCCGCTACTTGGAGCGGAGTGTTTTATTCGGTCGTATGATATCATTTTTAGACAGAATCAGATATGGATTATGGATCAATGCAGGGATTGAAAATAGGCCATGTGAGCAGCCAGGAAAAGGGGACAGGTGTTTCGGTTTTCCTATTTGACCCGGGCTCGGCAGGGGCTTGCTGGGTTTGTGGTTCCGCACCGGCTACGCACGAGTTGGCCGTGCTGGATCCGGAAAATAGCGTTCCTCACCTGGATGGGTTGGTTCTGTCCGGCGGCAGCGCTTATGGGCTGTACGCGGCTAAAGGTGTCATGACTTATTTAACCGAGCAGGGAAGAGGCTGCCCCACGCCACATGGCGTTGTACCCATTGTGCCTGCAGCGGCACTTTATGATCTAGACTATAAAAAAGCCATTGCCCCCACCGAAGAAGAGGCTTATCAAGCCTGTCGCGAGGCATCCGAGGATAATATGGCTTCAGGGCGAATCGGCGCGGGGACAGGCGCGACAATAGGCAAGTTGGTACCCGATGCGAAACACATGAGCGGTGGTTTGGGTCGGGCCGAAATGACGCTGCCCGACGGCGTTCAAGTTGTTGCTTACGCGGCGGTCAACTGCGTCGGTGATGTGCGTGACAAGGCTGGCAGGATTGTCGCGGGCGCACGTTTAACGCAAGATGAATTTGCTGATTGTGAAAAATATTTATTGTCAGGCGAGGGTGAGCGTGATCTTTTTCAACATTCAAATACCACACTGGTTGCTGTATTTACCAATGCGAAATTTGATAAAAGCGAATTAAAACGCATCGCGAAAATGGCGACAGCAGGTATTGCCCGCGCGATTGCTCCAATATTTACGCGTTTTGACGGCGATATTTTGTTTTGTATTTCAGTGGGCGAGCGTATGGCATCAGATCTTACCATTGGCACGCTGGCGGCAGAAATCGTGCGCCTTGCGATTGTGGATGCCGTCAAACATTCGGAGACAGTGACATGACGCTGAACATTATTTCGCATCCGGATTGTATGTTGCATGAAGCCGGTGAACAGCATCCGGAACGCCCTGCGCGAGTCGAAATCATTCAGAAAGCGCTGGCCCGCTATCCTTTTAAAGTGCCAGCCACTTTTCTTGAAGCGCCGCTTGCCACGCGGGAACAATTGTTGGGAGCGCATGAAAAAACATACGTAGACTGGATTTTTTCAATCGCGCCCAAAGAAGGCTATATCGCTATTGATGCCGATACGTGGATGAATCCTTATACTTTGAATGCAGCTTTGCGGGCCGCTGGTAGTGTTGTTTTTGCTGTTGATCGTGTGATGCAAAATCAGGCACAAGCTGTGTTTTGTAATGTACGGCCGCCGGGCCATCATGCAGAAAAAGACACTGCTATGGGATTTTGTTTTTTTAATAATGTGGCAGTGGGTGTGATCCATGCGATGAAACATCATCATCTTAAACGCGTAGCGATCATTGACTTTGATGTACACCATGGCAATGGAACGCAGAATATTTTTCAACAAAATGAGCATGTCCTGTATTGCTCCAGCTTCGAGCATCCTTTTTATCCAGGTTATGATGAAGAAATGGATAATCCCCACCTGCTGGCCGTGCCCTTGTCTGCAGGTACGTCAGGCGATGTTTTCAGGGAAAAAGTACAGACGGCGTGGTTTGATAAACTGGCGGCGTTTAAACCGCAGCTCATTTTTTTCTCCGCCGGTTTCGATGCGCATACTAATGATCCTCTGGCAGACTTACATCTTACCGAAGCGGATTATGTATGGCTAACTAAACGTATCGCGGACATGGCAAAAAACCATTGTCAGGGACGCATGATTTCCGTGCTGGAAGGTGGTTATAATCTTGAAGTGCTCGCGCAATGCGTGCCCGCGCATGTGAATGCGATGATTGTCTAGCGTTGAGCTTCTTCTGTAGAAAGGAAAGGGCCTGTCTTCAAGCAGCGCAAGGCATAGGCCACTCTGCCAATAAAAAGTCCGGTAAAAAGCCCATATAAAAGAGCAAACCATACATTAATATGTGGATTGATTATCTGCCCCGGATTGACCGCCGACTCATAGCTATAGTAATACTTTACGGCAAAGACGATCAGGATAATGATTAAAATACTCCAGGTGCCTGGTACATACAGCTTGCTTTGGTTTTTGATGGCTTTGATATTGATGAAACGGAATTGGAGCCATCCTCCTGCTGCGCCAAGTAGGAGAGCACCTGCCCACAAGCCAAAGAGAGAAAGCGATAAGTGCATCTGATAAAGGCTGGCAAAAGAAAGTGGAATAAAAACAGCCGGAAGCAGAAGCAGTTGCCTGAACGGAATAATGCGGGGTTTGCTGGCCAGGATGCCAAAGCGTACTAACAGCACGAACAGGACATAAACCCACCAGGGGGTGCCAGCGATGATTTCCCAAATAGAATTATTCATGCGGTTCTCGTTCTGCTTAGTCCTGGGCGATAGTGGTTTCGAACCACTGACCCCTACCGTGTGAAGGTAGTGCTCTCCCGCTGAGCTAATCGCCCATCTGTTTTGAACCGGCAATTTTAGGAGGGGTTGAGTCAAAGGTCAATGCATATCTCAATTCGTTAAAAACAGTAGAATCCCCCTTCATTAAAAAATACAATGCCTTCGTTTGGAAAAAAGGAGAAGATCATGATAAATGAAAATCAAGAAAGGGTAGGGATTGAAGAAAATACTCCGGCTGAAATAGAGGAAGTGGAACTCAAGGCAGATGTTTACAATAACTGCTGCAAGTTCATGAGCTTATAAAAACAAGATGCAGGAAAGGTTGGCCGAAATTTTCCTGGATACGTCATATGCTGATGGGTGTTAACGGGTTATCGCCTCTGACGCTACCACTGGTTCGTCAGCTTATTGAAGAAGGTCTTGCTGATTTCTGTGAGGTAATGGCCGATAATTTCATCCATCTTCCACCGGAAAAGATCAGAAGCGCACTGCCTGATGTGCCCCTTGCTTTACATATCGTTGCCTCGCGTTTTTTGGAAAAATCATTCGCAGAATTGAAACAGCTGGCGGCTTATTTGCGTCCCTGGATTCATGCCTTGAAGCCGATATATGTTTCGGATCATTTGGTGCGTTTCACCGAGCACGGCAGCTATTTGCCTTTTATTGCCGAATTGGATTATGACCGGGAGGGAGAGCATATAAAAAAACGGGTCAGGGAATGGAAAAACTTGCTCGATGTGTCGTTGCTGTTTGAAAATCATGCTTCGGTCACGCCAAGAGGAAAACAGCAGGCCGTGTTTTTTGAAAGACTGTTACAGGAAACCCATTCAGATTTGTTATTTGATTTTTCCAATGCCTACATTGCTGAATACAATCAGATAGCCCCCGTCACACAGTGGCAACCCCTCATGCGGCACGCTCGGCATTTTCATGTCGCAGGTTTTAAAATTGAACCGGTTTCGAAGCTTGCCATTGACACGCATGATGCGCCGGTCGAAAAAATAGTGCTGGATAGGATGTCAGCTTATTTTCAAGCTGTTCCCTCGCAAGCAATTCGCACGCTCGTGGTAGAGACGGATGCCAATGTACAGCTAGATCACTGGCGTCAGGAATTGCGGCGAATCAGAAAAGTTCTGGGAATAAGTAAAGGAGCTGCCTGATGATGGGACAGGGTCCACATGAAGAGATAATGGCAGGTCTTGCAAAACAGAGCATGCGCCATAAATTGTTTCACTCTACACCTCAATTAGACGCGCTGCTCCAGACGGCGCAAAGCAGCATCCCAGATGCATTTTTGGCTTATGCGGCTAATCAGCGCCTGACGATGAACTGGACAACGCATATCCATTTGTTGAACTGGTTATGTCGTGAGCCAGTTTGGCAGCCACGCATGACGTCCGGCATGATCCGGGAGTTGTTAATGGCTGCCGTCATACGCTGGTCATTGACGGGACTCGATCACGTGACGGTAAAAGGCATCATGGTGGTGTCCCGGCATTTGCCGAGTGAGGCAGTGGGGCTTTGGAAAAGCATGGAAGCGGACAAAGGCAGCAAAGTCGTTTTTTTACGCCTGCCTGAAGCTTGCAACGAAGATAAATATGCCTTGTCTTATACGGACAACTGTTGGAAGGATGTTATCTGGCAACCTTTGCTGTAAGACATCGCTTGTGTCATTACGGGTGAAGATTGGTTTACATCAAAAGTGATATTGGTGCCGTATAAACCGAAATAGCACTTTGATGAGTGCTGCTGCTGGTAGTGCTACTAATACCCCAAAGAAATCAAATAATGTACCGCCTGCCATTACAGAAAAAATAACTGCCACGGGATGTAACCCAATGCGTTCCCCTACCAGATAGGGTGTGAGGAAATAACTTTCTATTGTTTGGCCTACAGCAAAGACGGCGAGCACCCAAAGCACAGCGTGCCAGTCGCCATATTGTACAAGTGCAGCAATTGAAGCGGTGATAACGACAAAAAAGGAACCGAGATAAGGCACAATGCTGAGTAGGCCGCCGACGATACCAATAATCAGGCCTACCTGCAATCCAATCAGCGTCAGTCCAATGCCATAGATGAAGCATAAAGACAGCATAACAAGCAATTGTCCGCGGAAGAATGCGCCTAATACCTCATCGCATTCCGCTGCTAGCGTGACAATAGTGGGCCTGATTTGTTTGGGTAAGGTTTCTTTTATGTTTTGCCGCACCAGGTCCCAGTCGCGTAACAGATAAAAAGTGACGATAGGCGTGAGCACAATATTGACTGCCCACTCAACCAGCGTGAAACCGGATTTGATTACTGTGTCAAAGATCCAGCCTGCTTTGGGCAGGGAAGAAGACAGGGTGGCTTTAAAGCTGCCAGTATAGACAAGCTGCCTTGCGATGGGCATGAGTGTCGTTTCAACCCAGTTCATGATTTGGGGCAGGGCAGCAATAAATTCATTAATTTGCTGTTGAATCAGGGGCGTGAGCATTAAAATCATCAGCAAAATGGCCAGAATCAGCAAGCCAAAAATAATGACAACGCTGGCTAGATGCGGTACACCATACTTTTCCAGTCGTTTCACTAACGGATCGGTTAAATAGGCTAATAATGCGCCAAGTAAAAAGGGCGAGAGAATGGGCGCAAGCAGGTAGACGACAAGAATAAGAAGTGCGGTAATGAAAATGTAAAATGCCTGGTTGGAAATAATACGATGCATATTCGATTTTCCATGACTAATGTATTTGACGACAGGCCCCAGTAAAAAACTATAATACCACCCATTAAAAATGAAGGCATTGCAATTATGGTTCGTACACGATTCGCACCCAGCCCAACCGGCTATCTGCACATTGGCGGCGCGCGCACCGCTTTATATTGTTGGTTATACGCTCGCAAGACGCAAGGCACATTTATTTTGCGCATCGAAGATACGGATCTTGAAAGGTCCACGCCTGAATCTGTGCAAGCCATTCTGGACGGCATGGCCTGGCTTAATCTGGATTATGACGAAGGTCCGTTTTATCAGACACACCGTTTTGACCGCTATCATGAGGTCATTCAGCAACTCCTTGTGGAAGACAAAGCTTATCGCTGTTATTGCTCTAAAGAGCGGCTGGAAAAGCTGCGTGAAGAACAGATGGCCAGAAAGGAAAAGCCACGTTACGACGGTCATTGCCGGAATAGAACGGAAGAAGCGGAAGGCAGTTTTTGCGTGCGGTTTAAAAATCCGCTGGAGGGGGTGGTTGAGTTTGATGACCTGATCCGCGGTAAACTGGTCTTTGCCAATACTGAGCTGGATGACCTCATTATTGCACGCAGCGATGGTTCGCCTACCTATAATTTTACTGTCGTGGTCGATGACTGGGACATGAAGATTACGCATGTGATTCGCGGTGATGACCATATCAATAACACCCCAAGACAGATCAATATCTTGCGCGCACTGGGCGCCACGTTGCCTTTGTATGCGCATGTGCCCATGATCTTAGGCAGTGATGGCAAACGTCTGTCCAAGCGCCACGGTGCGGTGAGTGTATTGCAATATCGTGAAGAGGGATTTTTACCAGAAGCGCTGCTGAATTATCTTGCGCGCCTTGGTTGGTCACACGGCGACCAGGAAATTTTTTCCATTGAGGAATTAATTAAACTTTTTGATATTAAAGATATCAACAGGGCGCCTGCTGCATTTAATCAGGAAAAACTGCTCTGGCTGAATCAGCATTATATTAAAACCAGCGATCCTGCGCATGTGGCGAAAGAATTCGCCTGGCACATGCAAAAGCTGGGAATTGATACCAGCAATGGTCCCGCCTTGGTGGATGTGATCCGGGCGCAGTGCGAGCGCACTAAGACCTTGCGTGAGATGGCTGAGCGCAGCCGTTATTTTTATGAAGACGTTCTGATTGCAGATGACATGAAAACACATTTTCCCGCCGATATCCTGCCTGCCTTGCAAACGGTACGCGATCAGCTATCTGCATTGCCTGAATGGACAAAGGAAGAAATTCACGGTGTGCTTACTCGCACCGCCGAAGCCAATAGTCTTAAACTGGGCAAACTTGCGCCCTCTGTTCGTGTCGCCATGACTGGCGGCACAGTTTCACCGCCCATTGATACCACCATCCTGCTTATTGGCAGAGAGAGGGCAATAGCAAGGTTGGATCAAGTTCTTTAACGAGCAGAAGGCGCCTGATTGGGATCATTATTGAGGAGGTGGTGATACCTAAGAAGGCGTTTAATTGATGTTATCAAAAAAGATATCACTTTTTCTTACACTTGCGATTGACAAACAGGCCAGACCTTCCTAGAATCGCCACTCTCTCAGAAGTTAACGGGGCTATAGCTCAGCTGGGAGAGCGCTTGCATGGCATGCAAGAGGTCGCCGGTTCGATCCCGGCTAGCTCCATTGTGACGTCCATACGTCCCCATCGTCTAGAGGCCTAGGACATCGCCCTTTCACGGCGGTAACCGGGGTTCGAATCCCCGTGGGGACGCTAGGTTTTATCAAGCTAAGAATCGGGTCTCTCCCCCTCTTTATAACTCATTCAACTACTTATTCCATTTCTAATCACATTAAAACAATCATGTCATCTTGAAAAAATTGTGTTCAATTTATTTAAGGATCTCTTAAACTGGGAAGTGGTATTATTGTATAAATTTTATTCATACAAAAAGCCACCATGAAAAATTATTATCATGCTACTGCAAAATTGAATTTGAGAAGTATCCGTAAGTTTGGGTTGTTAACTTCCCAGCGACAGAAGAATCGTTATGGTTTGGATTACGCGTTGGATTATGAAGAAACCTATGGCTCTGTTGAGGAAGGGGAACGATACAAGAAGCCATTATCCATTCATATCACCGATAGCCTTAAAATGGCAAAAGAGTATCAGCAAATGATTTCTGAGTTTTATGGCGTGGAAGCTGTCATTTTGAGAATACGCTTAAAATCTGACTCGGCTATTGAAATTTTTCAGGACCCGGAAGAACCTCGGCATTCTTATTATTGCGAAGAAGTTATTCCTCCAACAAATATTTCACTATACTTGCCGGATCATGAAGCCAGTTTATTTTCTACTAAGAAGCGGCATGCACACGATGTAGATAAAACAAGCCAGGATAAATCGTCTTTGGATTTTTCAATTAATCTTTCGTAATAAGACATGCGGCACATGACACCTTGAATGGTTTTTCATTTAAACATGGCTGTTACCGCCTTATTCCATTGCTCTGGCTGCTCTAGACTAGACAGGTGTCCCGCTGGAGACAGCGTGACTAATTGACTGTTCTTTGCCAGTTTGTGCATCGTCTCGCTTTGTTGCGGCGATATCAGTGTGTCTTGGTCACCCGTGATAATCAGTATGGGTAATACGGTGTTTGCAATCACATCGGATGTATCATCACGTAACGCCATTCCGCGCAATGCCGAAGCGACCGCTTCAGGCTTTTGGGTTTCTAAAATTTGTTGTAAAAATAACTTCGCTTTTTCTGGCGCAGCTGGAGAGAGCGCTTTAGGCATAAATCCGCTGATGAGACTGCCCGTACCGTGTTCAAGCACATCGAGCGCGGTTGTTTCGCGTTTCGCCTTTGTCTCCATGCTATCCGGAATGGATTGTGTATCGGATAATACCAATCCCTTCACGCTGCCAGGATATTTTTTAAGAAAGGCAAGCGCAACATAGCCGCCCATAGATTCGCCGCCAATAATAGCCTGCTGAATATGCAGCTGATCAAGCACCTGTTTCACTTCATCGGCATATTCTGTCATGGTTACCGCTTGTCCATCTGTGGCAGAGGATTGTCCAAATCCCAACAAGTCAATGGTAATAAGTCGAAAGTGCTTTTTAAGTTCTTTCTGCTGGGGCTTCCATAAGCGCTGATCTGTTGGAAAAGCATGAATGAGTACAAGGGGGCTACCTTTGCCCGTGTCGCGATAGAAAATCACTTTATTGTTGGCGGTATTCATTGGGGCAGCGTATGCTGAAGTTATGAAACCGGGAAAATAAAAAAATGCCGACAACAGGAGCGCTATTTTTGTAAGGGAAAAGGCGTTAATCATTTTGTTTCTCCTTGGTGTAAGCGACAAATAACATACAATTACTTTAATTGATAATTAATTATTTCTATCGCACAAATAAATAAAATTGATTGGTTGATTAATGACGATTAAGTTTGATGGTGCTCGACCATTAAAGGAATGGTGATGATTGAAAGGGCTGTTGGCATTTCACCCGATTCTGACAGATCTGCCCTATTGAAATCGGGATCGGTTTTTGACGATATCATACAGCTTCTGTATGATTTCTTCGTCAGTTTCCTCTTCAGCTTTTTTAGCCTGTTGTGTTTTTTCCTCTATTTCTTTTTCAGGATGGTGCTCAAACATCGTACCAATAAATGATCGGCGTCTACGATGGCATTTTGGATTTTTATCTTGAGGATTTTTATAAGCTTCCTGAATGGAGGTGGTATGAATCGCTTTGGATTCGGCATCGAGAAGAGTTGCGTCCGGATGTTCCATTAATTTGTTCCATACTTTTTCATTTTGCACTTTTAATTCAGTTAAATCGCTAATGATAGTTTTCTGTAAGGTTTCATCAAGCGTGCAATTGGGGTTGATGACAATGTCGCCCAGAATAAATTTTGGAGATTCAAGTAGAAGATTGTGCGTGGGTTCGCGAGATACTTTAATGGCTGCAACAATTCTGCTATTTTCAACTTTATCCGTGATCGCTTCATAACCATGTAACCGATTTTGAATATAATTATATTTCATTTCATTTGATCGCAGCATAGCGGGTAAAAAAGTTTTAGCATGCTTGTGCACATCATAGATTGATTCGGGTACGACTACATATACCCAGGATTCTGGATATTTTTCAATATCATTGGGAAATCCAGCGGCTGTGCGAAATTTTTTACTGCAGCAAATAAAATTTTCTTCACTGCTTACAACAGGGGAATCTAATACTTCACCGCCACTTGCTCTGGGAATAAAACCGGGGCTATGTATTTTATTTTGATTAATGCCAAAAACATCCTCGGGTTCTCTTGTGTCGCCTCGGTATAAGACTTTATTTTCCTTATTCGGCTGCATATTTTCTTGAAAATGCGCCATGTCTTTTGTTAAGGATGCAGGGGGATGGTATGGCAGTGTCATATCCAGCATTTTGGAAAGTGTGATAACCAACTTATCTTCAGGGGATTGCCCTTTAAATATATTGTGGCCTTTTTCAAGCGCTTCTTCTATTGCCATAAATACAAATTGATACAAGTAGATCATTTCTTTCTGATCGGTGTTATCAGGATTGCCATCATACAGCACATAATCATCAGGCTCTTCGATGATATCAACGAACTCATTTGCTGCTAAATAAATTTCGCTTGATTTTTCTGTCGACGACGCCTGTTCGTAATCACGTAATATTTTTTTTAGTTCACCAAGAGTAAATTTGGGCATAAAAATCATCCATTTTTTCTCTTTACCTTTTATATTATAGCCAATCTTCCTGAATCGCGCGGGAGGGTTGCTTGATTAATAATCATTATTTGACGGATGTTTTAACCTATATTCCCTTAACCGCATGTTAAGTTTGATTTTTTTTCAAGAATGCTGAAAAGGCTGTATTGAGTTAACTTTTTTATTAGCATAGAGTATTCACTATTTAAAAACCGGAAGCTCATCATGCATCAGTTGATTTCACTCAAAGGCAACTCACAAAAGCTGGATGGTGGCGCAATGTTTGGCCATGTACCCAAGGCGCTTTGGAGCCAATGGATAACGCCCGATGATAAAAACCGAATTTCTCTCGCTTGTCGTGCACTGCTGATTCGGGAGCCTCATAAAAATGTCCTGCTTGAAGCCGGGGTCGGTGCTTTTTTTGAGCCTGCGCTGCGGGAGCGTTACGGTGTCGAAGAGCCACATCATGTGCTGCTTGATTCGCTGCAACAAGCAGGGCTTTCGCATACGGATATTGATATCGTGGTACTTTCTCATCTCCATTTTGACCATGCAGGGGGTCTGCTCTCCGCGTGGCAGGAAGGGAAAGCGCCTTCGCTTTTGTTTCCCAATGCCCGTTATCTGGTGAGTAAAGCTGGCTGGGAACGCGCCTGTCATCCTCATATGCGTGACCGTGCTTCTTTTGTTCCAGCTTTAAATGTGCTTTTAAATGCATCGCAGCGATTGGTCATCGTAGATGATGAGAAATGTGATTTGCTGGGCGATGATTATCGTTTTTCTTTTACAAATGGCCATACGCCTGGATTGATGCACACCATCGTGAATGTACCGGACGAAGACCCGGTTATCTTTGCTTCGGATTTAATTCCCGGGTCGTTCTGGGTACATCTGCCTGTCGCTATGGGCTACGACCGATCGGCGGAATTACTCATCGATGAAAAAAAAGCGATGCTGGAATTTGCTGTCAGGCAGCAAGCCCGGCTTTTTTATACGCATGACCCGGCGATAGCGCTGTCATCAATTAAGGAAGAGAAAGGCAAGTATCTGCCGGTAAATGGCGTGGCGCATCTGCCTGCATAACTTGTGAAAAGGAATGTGCTCACCCTGCCAAACCTGCAAGGTGAGCACGTCAATTACTATTTTGCTTTAGCTTTTTTCACATAATTGACGATGTCTTTGTCCGTCAACAATCCAGCCTGCAGTGCTTCCTCTCCATATCCTGCCTGAACGAGCGCCGCTTGTGCACGGGTGGGCAGGCCACGGTCTTGACTGAGGAGGGCGAGCGTGCTCCAGCCCCACCAGTTGTCTGTCCAATGCCGGTCATAGAGATTCGAAACATCCTCTCTACGCATCAGCTTTTGGGTTTTGCTGTTCCAATAAAAGAGGGGAGAAAGATCCTGATTGCTGGCGTTGCCGGTTTCGTCCGCCTCAGGAATCAGGTCGAAGAGATGTTCATCATTTTGAGCTTCACCCTGTTGGTAAGCGATAAAAACCTGATCGGCTGACAATTGCACGGTTTCCTGAATGTGTGCGCGGTGCATCTTATTTTTCTGATTAAAATAAGACCCGTCTCCGTAAGCAATCCAGTGATCACCACGGCGATTGTGTACGTGAAGGCTATTGATATTTTCCTCATTGTGCATGTAATTGGATAGCAGCGAACCTACGGTCGCGGGTGTTACCTTATCTGCCAGTTCTTTTCGCGGTGTTCGCATATGTCCGGCGGAAAAGCGGTCAGAAAGAAAATGCGTGGCAAAAGCATTCATGGCGTAAGCCAGTTCCAGTTTTGCAGGATCCTGGGTTTGACGTGCTAGGATTGCTTGCTCAAGTGCCAGCTGATGACCCGTTTGATAGGCGATCCATGCGTAATCGCCAAAATGATCATAATTGCTGCTTGCAAGATTAAGATAGCGTCCCGGCTGTGTCCACCAGGTAGAAGGGGAGCATCCTCCGCCAGTGATACAGTTATATTGGCGGTTGTTGTCCTTCCCCATTTTTTGATAAACGTCTTCCGGATTTTCTCCGCGACTGACGGCGTCTTCTACGGCTTTTTTCTCATTGTGGATCACAGCGAGTATCTGCTTTGCTTCGGAAACAGCGGAGGGGGATTGAGCAAAAGAATGAAAGGCTGTCAGAAAACGGGATCGGCGCTCTGCTTCGTTTTTCCCAAAGGCGATGGGCTTGTCCACAATTTCATAGAAGTCACCCATCGCAACGAGGTCGCCGTAACTGACATCCAGTCCGTTGGGAAGATGAAAGATATGGCCAACTTGACCCGAATCATTAGCCGAAAGACGAATCTGCACGTTGTCACCCAGCGTGACGTGTTCGGATGGTGCAAACGTTTCCTGGTCTTTTGCGAAAGCACTTGAGGCGCAGGATAACAGGAAAAAAAATAAAAGGGATTGTCGTAACCGTGACATGAGAACGTTTCCTTATACTGAATTTGGCAAGGGACAGATTCTAGCAAATAATATTCGCAACTTCACGAACAAGAAGACGTGGCGCAATTGTTATGCCATTACGTCCCAGCGCGCTCGTTCCGCGACGGATGTACTGAATGGCTGTATGGAAGTAATGCATTATTTGTCGGACAATGGGTAATTTAAAAAATCGCCTGTTTTTTGCAAGGGTTTTTTATTGCGCATATAAAAAAACAATCGTAAAAAACGATTGTTTTTAAATTTCATCCCTGAATTTTTTTTATTGTTATTAGCGTATTAACGCATTTTCCTTTTAGAACTACTACGACCAGTGGTCGTTTTTGATTTGGAGCGGATGCCCAATTCGCGCATTTTTTTAAGCGTTGCGCCTTCCGATCGGCCAAGTTGAGAAGCGATTGATCGAGGCGGCAAATTTTTCTGGGTTAATGATTTGATTTTTTGGGATTCTGTTCTTGTCCATGGTTTACCACTATTGATGGAACGTCGCATGATGCACCCCTCCTTCTGTAATCTTTGTGTTTTTAATCTAACATTAATGCTAAATGAAATGTATTGGGACGTACCCTAATTCCAAGCGATGGCGCGTACAGATTGAGCCAGATAATGCTAAGATAAAGTAAGTCGTGCGCTGCGGAGCGAGCCATGAAAAAAACTTACCTTATTGTATTTTTTGTGTTATTTCCGCTGGCCTGTTTCGCGGAGAAAAAAACAGTTATCTGTGACCCACCGCAAGGAACCCGTGTTGATTATTTTTCATTTAACAACATTAACCTGCAAAATAATACTTTCCTGATGGGAAAAGACCGCGTATCTGGCATGCGTCCGCAAATCCACTTGTATGATGATAATAAACAAGTTTCATTTGTCATTGGCGATGCAGAAGCGTCTTCGCAGTCTAAATCCGGCAATATGCAGGTGCTTTTGTACAACGAAGACCAAATCAGTTTCGCAGGCGTCATTAATCACGCGCCCATTCTTGCCACTTATTATCCGAAGATGGCGGTTTTAATTTATAGCCAGCAATCCATCTGGCCGGGCCCGGATTACCAGGGCGCGCGTGCCGTCATTTTTTATTCGAAGTGTGCACTCGAAAAAAATAGTTCGAATTGAATCGAATGAAAACGCATCTCAAAAATACGTTTTATATTGTTCTTCTGCTTCTATTTTTTTTCATGCTGGTTTCACTGTGGGGATTTTTTTCAGCCATTTATCCCGTCAAATTAATATCTGCTTATACGCCCAAGCATTTTGGCGTGGCTTATGAGGAAGTATCTTTCCGCACAGAGGATAATGTGCTTTTGCGTGGCTGGTTCATTTCAAGCCCGCATCCACAGGCCAAGACAATTATTTTGCTCCATGGTTACGGCGCTGACAAAGGGAATATCCTGCCCAGCCGGCTTTTTCTTTATCCCGAATACAATCTACTGTTTTTTGATTTTCGCTATTTTGGCGAGAGTAAGGGCGATTACAGCACGGCGGGTTTAGACGAAGTAAAGGATTTGCGGGCGGCCATTCAGTATTTGCATTCACGGGGCATACACGAAGTCGGCGTGTGGGGCATTTCAATGGGCGGTGCAGTTGCCTTGATGGCCGCCGTGCAAATGCAAGAAATAAAAGCGGTAATTGCAGAATCCAGTTATGCAAGACTTGATCTGGTTGCCAATCAGTATTATCAAATTCCTCTGTTACGCTATCCAATCGGCATGCTGATGCGCTTCTGGGCTTACGTCATTTTAGGCCAGGACGCCAAATCCGTTTCACCGATGGATGACGCAGCTCAGCTGACGATTCCCGTCTTATTGATTCATTCAAGAAACGATTATTTGATCCCGTTCAAGCATGCGGAATTGTTACAGGAGGCGCTGAAAAATAATCCGCATGCGGAATTTTTGCATTTTGAAACGTCTCCGCATGGCGGCAGGGAAGAGGGATACGAAACCCGGATAAAACAGTTTTTAAAAAAGTCCTTGGGGCAGACCGGACCTAAAGCATTATAGTCCAAGCCATTTTCCCAGCGCCATACGCGACGTTGCAGTCAGCTTGCTAAAGAGCGATTTTCGGGTTTCATAGCTTATTTCATAAAGGTTAGCTTCTTTGCTGCGCTCCAGCAGATAATCATCACTGGTTTGGATTTCATCAACCAATTTAAGTCCCAACGCCTGTTGACCCAGCCAATGCTCGCCTGTCGCGACTTTTTGTATGTCAATCTGCTGACGGTAATCCATGATTAAATTTTTAAAAAGTTGATGGATATCTTCAATTTCGTGCTGTAATTTTTCCCGCCCTGACTCGGTATTTTCACCAAAAACACTGATCGTGCGTTTATATTCGCCCGCCGTGATTTGTTCAAAATCAATGTGTTTTTCCTTAAGTGCACGATGGAAGTTGGGCAGTTGCACAATAACGCCAATCGAGCCGATGATTGCAAAAGGCGCAGCCAGAATTTTGTTGGCCACACAGGCCATCATATAACCGCCGCTCGCTGCGACTTTATCAATGGCAATGGTAAGCGGAATCTGTTTTGCACGCAAACGCATCAATTGTGCTGCAGCAAGGCCATATCCATGCACAATACCACCCATGCTTTCAAGGCGCAGCAGGACTTCATCTCCCGGTTCGGCGACATTGAGTATGGCCGTGACTTCTTCGCGCAGAGCGGCAACAGCGGTGGCTTTAATGTCGCCCTGGAAATCCAGCACATACACTTTCTTGGGCTTTTCTGCCTTTTTTTGTTTGATTTTTTCTTCAATTTTTCGCTGTTTCAAGAATCGCTTAAATAATTTTTTAGGCAAGGTCTCCTGCAGAACAGTTTCCATGGTTTCAGCGTATTTTTGATTGAGATTTTTAACAGACAACTTGCCTTTGAGCTTGCCTCTGCTTTTGGCGATTAACCCAAAAAAAGTAACCAGTAACAGCAGAATGAATAAAAAAACGATAAATATTTTTGCCGTAAACAAGCCTAATTGCATCAGCGCATCAAACATACGATTGTCCTATTTTTCCCGGATTAGTAATATCTTTTGATCAATGGTTTTTGTCATGGTCATCTGCAGAGGTAAAACAATCACTTTGGCTTCCCAGTGCTGCCAGGCGGCCTGGTTTGGAAAGATGACTGCGGGTGTGATTTCAATACCACGGTGTTTGCGGTACAACCAGCTATAAGAGCGAGGTACGATACCCACGGTTCCCACCCATAGCGGGCGTTTGGTTTCCCTGATGGTGCGGTTGGATGCCCACAGGCGCAAGACAAGCAGTTTTTTCTTGCCATTTGCGCGACGTGACAGGATGAGCGCAGGTTTTTTATCCAAATATTGCGGGGACACAAGCGGCAGAAATTCACTGCTCTTGATATCGGTAATGCGATGCAATGTGCTTATCCAGTCACGCGCAGGTGGTATCTCCCAGCCTTCTTTCAGCAGGGTACTTCGAATGGTCTTAAGATCGCCTGCCCACTGAATATTGATCGTTTCGGAGGGAATGCCGAAAAGACTGACACGAAATTCGGGGATGGATTCATCTTTTTTCCACCACTCACTCAAAGTGATTTCAGCTGTCGGCCAATTGATCTGTGCGTAATTAATGCGCAGCTGATTGATATGGTAGTGATAATAAAAAGCATAACAAATCATCAGCGAGGAGATACAAACGAGCGAAATGCCCGGCAAGCTGATGGGTTTTTCCCGCTGGCGATGAAAAGAAAGAATGACCAGCATCAATAGCGCCGCGCTCAACAACCATGCGGCAAGTACATCCGTAAACCAGTGAGCACCCAGATAAACCCGGGAGAGGCCTACTGCAAATGTCACGAGCGCAGCTGGCATATAAATCATCCAGCGATGTTTTTGCGGCATGGGTGAAGCGATGATAAAGGCAATGCCCATGTACACGGTGGTCGCGAGCGTTGTATGACCGCTTGGCATGGAAAAACTTTCTGGGCTGAAAAAGATGCCCCAGGGACGGGGAATTTGAGCGATATGCTTTACTACCCAAACAGATCCCGCTGCCAGCACGCCCAGGGCAAGCGCATGAAAGGCAGCGCGCATGCGTTTGGTCACGAGCAGCCAGATAAAGAGGACCAGCACAACGGGCAGAATAATCTGCTTTTGGCCAAGCAGGGTAATATCAATCATGACATTGTCCATGCCAGGGGTGCGTATGCCGCGGAACAGGTGAAACAAAGCATTATTCACAAAAATATGCTCAGGCCCGATCCACTTTGTGTAAAAGACCAGACACAGAAACAGCGTGCTGGTCAGTAAAAAATAAAAAGCCAGTGTTAACTGACCATGATGCTCGCGGGGATCATAGTGTTTTAATACTACCGTAGCGATGTGAAAGTAGCGTGACTTTTTAAGGGTATTCCAGATACCGACAAGCATTTGTTCAGTCTGCTTGCTAATCAACTGGAGGATTTTAAAAATAAGCCAAAGGCAGAGCATGATAAAAAGCGTAATTAGCATCAGAACTAGGATGGCATGCATGGCGATATCGGGAGGTAGCTCCAGGGAAGCTGCGCCCAGTAATATGCCGGGGAGCATATAAGCGGGTGCCCAGCCTATTGCTGAAGTGACGTTAGCAATGGTGAATTGCAGGGGCTTCATGCCAAGCATGCCTGCCACCAGTGGTACCAGTGCGCGTACCGGGCCTACAAAACGGCCGATAAAAACACTCATGACACCATATTTGTGGACGAATACTTCTCCTTTCAGGAGAACGCCCGGATTGTCCTTGAAGGGCCACATGCGGCGAAGCCGGTCTTTAAAATAATGTCCCATCCAGTAACTGACGCCATCTCCCGCTACTGCGCCCAGGATGGCCCAGAGGATAGTTTCCCATAGGGGAATGATACCCGCGCCAGCCAGTGTGCCAATGGCTGTCATGGTGATGGAACCGGGAACAATGGTGCCGATGATAGCGATCGATTCAGCGGCCGAGATGATAAATGTGGCTATGCCTGCCCATTGCGGATTTGCATTTAGCCATTGTAATAGAGGACTCACAATGTCCGACATCAAGTTACCTCTTCGCCAGCAGCCTGTTTATCAGCATGATAGGAAGACCTGACGAGGGGGCCGCTTGCGACATTCTTAAAGCCAAGCTCCCTGGCAAGATCACCCAACTGTTTAAATTCCTCAGGGTTTACAAAACGCGCAACCGGCAAGTGATAACGGCTCGGTTGCAGATATTGTCCTAAGGTTACCATGTCTACATCATGAGCACGAAGATCTTTCAGCGTCTCAACAATTTCATCGTTGGTTTCACCTAATCCCAGCATGATGCCAGATTTGGTGGGAACCTCGGGATAACGTTTCTTGAATTCCTGCAATAAGCGCAAAGAGTGAGCATAATCAGAGCCTGGACGGGCTTGCTTGTAAAGACGTGGCACGGTTTCAATATTGTGATTAAAAACATCCGGCAACGCTTTGCCGGTTTCATCGAGTGCAATTTCCATGCGGCCACGATAATCAGGCACCAGAATCTCGATTTGGATGCGCGGGCTTTTTTCACGTATTGCGGTGATGCAGGCGGTGAAGTGGCTTGCTCCGCCGTCACGCAAATCATCGCGATCTACAGAAGTAATGACGACGTATCGTAAGCCCATTTGTGCAATGGTATGGGCAAGATGCAGCGGTTCATTTGGGTCAAGCGGATCGGGACGACCATGTGCCACGTCGCAAAAACTGCAGCGCCGTGTGCATTTGTCTCCCATGATCATGAAGGTGGCGGTGCCGTGAGTAAAGCATTCTGGCAGATTGGGGCAGGATGCTTCTTCACAAACCGTCACCAGATTATTCTCGCGCAGCAGCTTTTTGAGATTGCTCACCGCAGGGGAAGCGGGAATACGCACGCGGATCCAGTCGGGTTTGCGCAGCGGATTAACGGTGGGTTCAATTTTGACTGGAATGCGGGATAACTTCTCAGCGCCGCGTTGTTTTGTATGTGTATTAGTTGGTTTTTCCATCTGCCCGTTCCGAATGTTGATTTGCCAGTTGTTATTTAATCTGAATTGCCTCACGGTTCCATTTCTGTAGAATCAGCATCATCTGCCAAAAATGGTCAAAGTCCAGTTATCATGAGACATCAATCCGCATAATGCGCGGTAGTATACCTTAAATTTTTCATTAAATAATTTACTAAATGATGGCCGGTTTCTAAAGTCCCTTTTACCTCTATAAACTCGCATAATTGCGTCATTTTAAGTTGGGAAAAGCCGCAAGGATGAATGCGATTAAAAGGCCCCAGATCCATGGCTATATTAAAGGCGATACCATGATAGGAGCAGCCTTTGCGGATGCGTAGACCGATTGAGCATATTTTGTTCTGCTTCACATAGACGCCGGGCGCTTCGCGTTTGGCCTCAGCTATAATCCCGTATTCAGCTAGCAGGTCAATGACAGACTGTTCAAGACATGTCACTAGTTCGCGTATGTTTAGCTTTTTGCGTTTGAGATCGATCAGCGTATAGACCATCAGCTGTCCGGGTCCATGATAAGTGACCTGCCCCCCGCGGTCTGTCTGGATAACAGGAATGGTTCCGGGGTCAAGTACATGCTCCTGCTTTCCATTTTGTCCTTGGGTGAAAACCGGATGATGTTCGAGCAGCCAGATTTCATCCCGGGTTGCTTCATTCCGTTGCTGAGTGAATTGTTGCATGGCTTGCCAGGTGGCTAAATAATCCTGCTGCCCCAGCCAGCGTATGGTAAGCATATCGGCTGTCATAAGGCCATGATGACCTGTTTTGCCGCGGAAAGATCCTGATAAATCCGGTCGAGCTGTTCCTTGGAATTCACATGCACGGTGATGGTCAAGGCGCAATACTTGCCGTGTTCGCTTTGACGGGATTGGATGGCCCGATCCGACAGATTAGGTGCATGCTGATGGATGATGGTGAGCACTGTCGCTTCAAACTCATCCGAAGCGATGCCAAATACTTTTATAGTGAAATCGCAAGGAAACTTGAGCAGCGATTCCTTCTGTTCTTTCTTAGCCATGCTACTGTTTCTAGCCTGTATTGACCTTTTCATCGGTGCGTGTGAAGTATTTGTGAATGGTATATTTCACTGAATCAGTCAGCCGTCGCAGTAAGCCACCTTGCGGGTTGCTGTCCAGCGCAACCAATGGTTTGGAAGCGACAACCTGGTTATTCAACATGATATTAACCGTTCCATATGCATGGCCTTTGACGATCGGCGCCTTGATGGGGTTGTTGAGCGCAAGTGTGGCTTGCAGCCGTTTGTACTGACCGGTTGGGACAGTTACATACAGGTCTTCTGTCAGACCAAGCGGAGTTTCGGTTTTCTCTCCCTTCCAAACGCGGGCCTTAACAAGCGGCGTGCTCGCATTATAAAGCTTATGGGTTTCGAAGAACCGGAAACCATAAGTCATGAGGCGGATGGAATCTTCGGTACGGGCCTGATCGTTCGGGGCACCCATGACAACGCTGATCAAACGCATGCCGTCCTTTTTGGCGGAAGCGACAAGGCAATAACCCGCTTCGCTGGTATGGCCTGTTTTGAGGCCATCGGCATATTGATAGCGCCACAGCAGGCGATTGCGGTTAGGCTGGCGTATGCCGTTATAAGTAAACCATTTTTCAGAATAAAAACCATAATCTTCAGGAAAATTCTTGATATAAGCCTGTGTCAAAATAGCAAGATCATGGGGCGTAGAATAATGATCCTGATTGGGGAGGCCTGTGCTATCAGTGAAGTGGCTATTATTCATACCCAGCAGTTTTGCCTGCTGATTCATCATATTGGTGAAAGTTTCCTCAGTACCGGCAATGTGCTCGGCCAGGGCAACGGTAGCATCGTTGCCGGAAGCAACAATGATACCTTGTATCAGGTCTTTAAGCGGGACTTCGTCGCCCACTTTGACAAACATGCGCGATCCTTCCGTTTTCCAGGCTTTGGTGCTGATCCTGACTTTGTCTTCCATGTGGATCTGGCCATTTTTCAGGGCGCTTGAAATGATATAGAGCGACATCAGTTTGGTGAGGCTCGCAGGCGGCATACGTGTGTCCGCTTCTTTTTGTGCGAGGATCTTACCGCTGTTTGCGTCAATCAGGATATAGCCTGTGGCATCAATCTTGGGGGTGCCCGGCGTAAAGGTGGGCTGTTGTGGCTGCGTAGGAATAGGAATAACAGGGTTGGCGAAGGCTGGAACACAAGCGATTATTGCTATCAACAACGCGATAAGCGACTGTTTCATTTTCATAACCCAATTTGGACTCATGGAGGTTTATTCCTGTTTTTAAACTGACATTAGTGAAAAATGCCGCTGGGGCACGGTCTATTGAATGATGAGCAAAGTTTAACAAAAATATTTATCAACCGGCTATAGTTTGCTATAGATTTTTTTATTGCAAGAAAGTAACATTTTACCTCGACGGACTCGTTATCAATAATATTTGCCGCCGGTGCATACTGTCATACAGCATGCCTGACAGCGAATAGAAATGGTCACCCGTGAAATAGTCCCTGTCCTTGGGATTATAAAAATCAAGTCGAAACTCAATGCTTTTGTATCGCACGACGGTGTAGTGTGACGCATCCGCATGAGATTGAGACATATAAATTTGTTACCGGAAAAAAGTAATTTAATAATAAGGAGAAAACCATGTCGTTTTATCGTACCCTCGTTGCTGCTGTTGCTGCGATTGCACTGAGCACACCTGTATTTGCTGATGATGCTGCCAATGCGGCGCAGACCCCAGCAGATAACAACCAGGCTGTTCAACTGGCTGAAGGCTCTCAGCAAATGGATTCAACTGAAGGACAAAGCACCTCAACAGAACAAACCAAGGTGAATCTGAACAATGCCACAGTTAAAGAACTGATGAAGGTCAAAGGTATCAATGCTGCTAAAGCAAGAGCCATTGTGGCATATCGCAAGAAGAACGGCGGATTCAAATCTGTTGATGATTTAGCGAAAGTCAAAGGTTTCAAAAAAATGAAGCCCGAAACCATGAAAGAAATCCAGGATCAAGTTACTGTTGAGTAAGTCTTTTTAACGGTGTGAGTTGTTGGGAAAAAAGGGTGCCGATCAGGCACCCTTTTTTTATTTTTTTCCCTGCTTGGCGTGCTTAATTTCATCATCCTGATTTTCGTTCATTTCTCTATAGCGTTTTTTATCATTGTTTTTTGTGGGAAATAATTTCAGAGAGGAATAGCTTTTAAACGGTGTTTTATTCTGTTTCTCGGTTTTGTGGTGGTCAGATAACACTGCTTGTTCACGCGGGCTCGGTTTTTCCCAGGCATAATAAGCATAGGGACCCCTGTCCTGCTCAGGATGATATGCGCTATATACGCCTGCGCAAGCAGCCCAATGAATTCGCCTGCCAGGGAAGCGATAAAGGATTTCACTTAAATAAATGGAATCCGTCTCATGAAGGATGGCGCCTGTCTTGGTTTCAATAATGCGCGCTTTCATCCCAGGTTTGGAAAAAAGATGGAAATTGGGTAAAGGCTCTGCAGAGAAAATAGTATAAGTTCTGGGAGCAATCTCATTGTTAAAAGGGTAGATTTGCCCGGAAATTTGATCTTTAATACAGACTGAATGGGGCTCGAATTGCTCATTTTCAATATCGATGCCGATACTGCTTGCTATATCTGCGCCTAACCCAGTGTAAAGTGTAAACGAAGACAGGGCCGAAGGTAAAAAAGTATAGCCTTTTTCTAATTCCCAAGCGCCATGGCCGGAACACACCAGGTCCGGCAAAGTATAGCCTTCTTCAATGTCCATCAAGAGAGGTGACAGAAGCGCGCTCATTTCGAGTTCACCGCGCAACGTGTGCAGCTTATCTTTGAAAGGCAACAGGCTACGATCCTGAGAAGCAATAGCTGCGTTCAGAATGCGATAAGTCTGTCTGATCTGCCACGCCAGAAGGGTTTCCTCCTCATCGGATATGCGGCTGGGGTTAAATAAGATATTGGCTAAACTCATTATATAATGTTCGGTAAAACTGTCTTGAATGACCATTACTTCATTTAGCCTGTGAGAAAAGCGCTTGTTTTTTTTCTTTCTTTCTATAAATTGCTCCATGCGGAAAGAGATATCTGGCGCAAAAATTTCAAGTGCTTTTGCAGGTGCTTCATTAATTTTCATAAGTGAGTCTCTTTTAAGCTATTGTATTTTTGTACGTGTTTTTAACTCACAATGTATTAACCTGGGCTTTGGCCATTTTACAAAATGCTTGATAATGCTGTCATCCTGAGAGCGTTTTTTGCTCGAAGGATCTCCCGATGTTCAAAAGGAGATCCTTCGCTACGCTCAGGATGACAGCATTGTGAACGCTTTTCGAAAATGGCCAACGTCCAGTTAACGGCATTGTTAACAAATATTTTGATATACCATTAAAAGTTGATGCAGTATCGCTTCATTGTCGAATTCGCTCTGCAGTTTCTCATGCCCCTGTTTGCCCAGCTGTTTTGCAAGTTCACTGTTCTGAGCCAACATCAGGATTTTTTCAGCCAAATCGCCTTTTTTAACAGGATTGAAGAGCAAACCTGTCCGATTGTTATCTACTAACCAAGGAACCGTGCCCCGGTTAACGCCAATGACAGCCCTGCCATGGCTCATACTCTCAGTGATGACAAGACCAAATGATTCCAGACCCACGCTGGGAAAAATGACAGCGGTACAGGTTTTATAATAGGTACTGAGATCGGCTTGCCAGCCTAGAAAAGTCACCTGACGCTCGATGCCAAGCGCGTGTAATTTTTTCCGCATCCTGTTTTCATCGGGCCCCGTACCTGCAATCATGAGTTGCAGTTGCGGATGGTGTTGACAGGCGCGCGCGAATTCTTCGAGCAGCAGCGTGATGCCTTTATGCGCTCCCAAATTGCCGGCGAAGAGGAAAAGATGTGGATTGACCTTCTCAAAAGAGAGCGGTTTTTTTTCCGGCATAAAAGGCGGTATATAAATTGAGTCTTGAAATTGATTTCTTTTCAGATAGTCAACGAGCAACGGCGACGGGGCAATAAACTGTTTTACGATTTTTTTCAGCCGATGCCTGAAGAGATAGAGTGTTAACGTCAGTATGAGATAGGTCAGGCGGCGATATTTAACTCGATGTTGCCAGAAGCACTTTAAACTGAAACCGCTGGGGCAGGGAGTAAGATCCCGGTGGATATTCTGTCCCGTGGGGCAGAGAAGGCTGTAGTCATGCACCGTGTGGATCACGGGATAGGGCTTAATTGCCCTGAGCAGGGACACTGAATAATGTTTAATATTATGAATATGAATGACATCGGGGCGGATTTTTTTTATTTTATGGCGTAATCTGAGGTAGATCAGCGGATGGAAAAGAAGGCGCCAGAGGAGCTTTGACAGGTTTGAACCGGACGCTTTGAGTACAAAAAAGTCTTCCCCTTCCTCTGCGGCGGGGCCAAAACCCAGGGAGTAGACTTCCATCGACGGTACCTTTTTGAGTCTTTTTTTTAGGTCAAAAAAGTAATTTTCTGCACCGCCTGAAGGCGAGTGGGTATGAGTGATTAACAGTATGCGCATGAGAAAAGATAAATTGTTATTATATTGACATTATTTTGCATTAATATACAGTAATTGACCAACCAGAGCTAGTTTATTGTTGAGGTAAGTTATGCATCACCTGATTCAGGATGAGATCCAGAAGTTGTCCTCGATTTTAATAAAGATCCAGCAGGACGCTGTTTTACTTAAGAAAATAGAAACCATTGCTGACGTTTGCATAGAGGCTTTCCAGCGGGGAAAAAAAGTTCTCTTTGCGGGTAACGGCGGCAGCGCGGCGGATGCGCAACACTTGGCGGCGGAATTAGTTGTGCGTTTGCGCTATCATCGCCCCGGTCTTGCGGCCATTGCCTTGACGACCGATACGTCTGCGCTCACTGCCATTAGCAATGACTATGCTTTTGAAAATGTTTTCTCTCGTCAGGTGGAATCCTTGGGACAGGCTGGGGATATATTGGTTGGCATCTCAACCTCAGGCAAATCACCAAATATTTTGCGCGCACTGGAGATCGCGCGCACCCGTGAAATGATCACGATTGGATTCACCGGCAAACAGGCGCCCATGATGGATGAGTGCTGCGATCATGTATTAAATGTGCCATCCGATGAAACCCCAAAAATTCAGGAATGCCATATCATGGTTGGCCATATTGTCTGCGCTATCATTGAAGACAAGCTGTTTGGCGCCCAATACGATCCCTTGCAGCAGACGGCAAAAGTTAGCTAGCTAGTTCAACGTTGTATGATAGCGGGGTTTCGAGTCTGCCGTCATTCTGAGCGAAGCGCACTACTGTCCAGTGAGTTTCCGCCCGCCGTCGTCCCGCTGCTTGTCAGCGGGATCCAGACGCCGCGAAGCTGCATTCATAAAGCCCTTTTAATGTTTGATGGATCCCGCGAACAAGTCGCTGGACGACGAGAACAGAAGTTTACCTGACAGTAATAGAGCGTAGCGAAGGATGACAGTTTTGTGAACGCTTCCAAGCAGTGGTGTCTGATTAATTTGTATAATTCGATGGGCCAGCATTTTAAGAAAGTATTTTTTCAATATACAAAAATATATTACAATCGGGTTCTTTGCCAAAACAGAACTTGATGTCTAAAAGGCTTTAGAAAGCCATAAAGGAATGGTTGTGAAACATGGGTTGTGAAGAAGGGATAAAGTATTTAACGCAAGCACTTCAGCAGCGTATTCTCCTACTAGATGGCGGCATGGGAACGATGATTCAATCGTACCAGCTGGGAGAAGCAGACTACCGCGGTGATCGTTTTCGGGATTTTCCGCATGCGCTGAAGGGAAATAACGACCTCCTCAGTATCACTCAGCCGGATATAATTCGTGAAGTGCATCTCGCCTATCTGCAGGCCGGTGCTGATTTTATTGAAACCAACAGTTTTAACTCAACGGCTATTTCACTCGCTGATTATCACATGAGTGATCTTGCGTATGAGTTTAATCTGGCCGCAGCGCGTCTTGCGCGTGAAGCTGTAGATGAAATGACTCGCCGCACGCCTGATCGTCCGCGTTTTGCTGTGGGTATTTTAGGGCCCACGAACCGCACGGCTTCCCTATCGCCGGATGTCAATGACCCTGGTTTTCGCAATATTAACTTCGATGAACTCGTTAACTCGTACATGGAAGCGGCGAAAGGACTGGTGGATGGCGGCGTTGACCTGCTCATGATAGAAACAATTTTCGACACGCTAAATTGCAAAGCCGCTATTTTTGCGATTGAAAAGTTTTTTATCGAAAACAAAATCCGTCTGCCCCTGATGATTTCCGGCACCATTACTGATGCAAGTGGCAGAACACTATCCGGTCAAACCACGCAGGCTTTCTGGCATTCCGTGCGCCATGCAAAACCCTTTTCAATAGGCTTGAATTGCGCATTAGGCCCAGCAGCACTGCGTCCCTATGTGCAGGAATTATCTAAAATAGCGGACACCTATGTGAGTGTGCATCCCAATGCAGGCTTACCTAATGCTTTTGGTGAGTATGATGAAACGCCCGAGCAGATGGCAGAAGTGATTCATGAGTTTGCAAAAGAAGGTTTCATCAATATTGTTGGTGGTTGTTGCGGAACAACGCCCGCACATATTAAAGCAATTGCAGAAGCAGTCCAAAAAACCACTCCCCGCAAAATCCCCGTGATATCGCCAGCCTGCCGGTTAAGCGGTCTGGAACCGCTTGTAATTGACGATGATTCTCTCTTTGTAAACGTGGGAGAGCGCACTAACGTCACCGGTTCCCTGCGCTTTGCTGAATTGATTCGCAATGAAGATTATACAACCGCGCTTGAAGTGGCCCGTGATCAAGTGCTGAATGGCGCGCAAATCATTGATATCAACATGGACGAAGGCATGCTGGATGCGCAGGCGGCGATGGTCAGGTTTTTAAACCTCATTGCGTCCGAACCGGATATCGCCCGTGTGCCGATCATGATTGATTCATCCAAATGGGCAGTCATTGAAGCAGGACTGAAATGCATACAGGGAAAAGGCATTGTTAATTCAATCAGCATGAAAGATGGCGAGGCAGCTTTTATCGAGAAAGCAAAATTGGCGCGTCAATATGGCGCGGCAGTTGTCGTCATGGCCTTTGATGAAAATGGTCAGGCTGATACGGAAGACCGTAAATTTGAAATCTGCAAGCGCTCCTACGAACTATTAGTGAACCAGGCAGGTTTTCCCCCGGAAGATATCATTTTTGATCCGAATATTTTTGCAATTGCAACCGGTATTGAAGAACATAACGGCTATGGACTGGATTTTATTAACGCCACACGCCGCATCAAGCAGCACCTTCCGCATGCACTGGTGAGCGGCGGCGTCAGTAATGTTTCGTTTTCTTTTCGCGGTAACAATCCTATTCGGGAAGCCATTCATGCAGTTTTTCTTTATCACGCCATTCGGGCGGGCATGGACATGGGGATTGTAAATGCGGGTAATCTCGCCATCTATGCCGATATTCCAAAAGATTTATTAGTCCTCATCGAAGATGTGATATTGAATCGCAATCCCAACGCGACAGAACGATTACTTGAGGTAGCAAATACCGTCAAAGGCCAGGCCAAATCCAAAATCGAAGATTTAAGCTGGCGTGAGAAAAGTGTCTCCGAGCGTCTATCGCATGCCCTAGTCAATGGTCTTAACCAGTTTATTATCGAAGATACGGAAGAAGCCCGCGTTGAATTGGGTCATCCGCTCAGAGTGATTGAAGGGCCGCTCATGGACGGCATGAACATTGTCGGCGATTTATTCGGCGCTGGCAAAATGTTCCTGCCGCAAGTAGTCAAAAGTGCGCGCGTGATGAAGCAGGCAGTTGCGTATCTGGAGCCTTTTCTTGAAGCAGACAAGGCAACGGCGCAGTCCAAAGGCAAAATTCTGCTCGCGACAGTAAAAGGCGACGTCCATGACATTGGCAAAAATATCGTCGGCGTTGTGCTACGCTGCAATAGCTATGAAATTATTGACTTGGGCGTGATGGTTTCTTGCGAAAAAATTCTGGAGACGGCACGCAAAGAGAATGTAGATATTATTGGTTTAAGCGGTTTAATTACGCCTTCATTAGAAGAAATGATTCATGTGGCAAAGGAAATGGAGCGCCTGCAATTTTCGCTTCCCCTGCTCATTGGCGGAGCAACGACGTCCCGCGCTCATACGGCTTTGAAAATCGAACCTAATTACACGGGGGCGACCATTCATGTTGTAGATGCCTCCCGTGCAGTGGGGGTGGCGAGCCAGTTATTGAGTAAAACAGCGATGGATGAATTCGTAGATAAGACTCGAAAAGAATATGCATCGCTGCGCGATTTGCATAAAAATAAAAAATCCGAAAGCGAATTGATTACGCTGAATGAGGCGCGCAACAACCGATTCAAAATTGACTGGGAAAGTACGCCCATTGTGAAACCTGCATTTTTAGGCGTCCAATCTTTTACGGATTATCCCCTGGAAAAACTGGTCGACACGATTGATTGGACGCCGTTCTTTCAGACCTGGGAGTTGAGCGGGCGCTATCCCAAAATTCTCGACGATGAAGTGGTGGGCGAAAGCGCACGAAGCCTGTTTGCTGATGCGCAAAAAATGCTGAAAAGAATTATTCAGGAGAAATGGCTGCAGGCCAACGCAGTCATTGGTTTCTTTCCTGCCAACAGCGTAGGCGATGACATTGAAATTTATACGGATGAAACTCGCCAGCAAGTTCTCATGACTTTTCGCATGCTAAGGCAGCAAAACCGTAAATCCAACGGAAAGGCAAATATGTGCCTCGCCGATTTTGTCGCGCCCAAAGCTTCCGGACTTGCGGATTATATAGGTGCGTTTGCAGTGACAGCAGGGATCGGCATTGAAAATCAACTGGCTGTCTTTGAAAAAAATAATGACGATTATAATGCTATTTTATTGAAAGCGCTGGCAGACCGCCTGGCAGAGAGTTTTGCAGAACATATGCATGCACGCGTACGCAAGGAATTCTGGCGTTATGCGGCGGAAGAAAATTTAACAAACGAGGAATTAATCGCGGAAAAGTATCTTGGCATACGGCCTGCGCCAGGCTATCCCGCTTGTCCGGATCACACTGAAAAGCCAGCTTTGTTCGAGCTGCTAAACGCAGTTGAACTTGCCCAGATTTACCTGACTGAAAATTTTGCCATGCTGCCGGCTTCCTCTGTCAGCGGCTTTTATTTTTCGCATCCTTCGTCGCAGTACTTCGGCATTGGCAAGATTGCAGAGGATCAAGTAACCGACTATGCAACGCGGAAAGACATGGATATTGCGTTGATAAAACGCTGGTTATCAACCCATTTAACAAGTTGAATCATCACATGGAAGAGAGTCAGACAATGAATGTTATTTCCTCACAAAATATCAGTTTTGAATTTTTTCCTCCCAAAACAGACGAAGGTGAAAGCCAGTTGCAGGATACGGCAATAAGGCTTGCAGAATATCATCCGCATTTTTTTTCCATGACATTTGGCGCCGGGGGTTCGACGCGGGCCGGCACGATTGAAATGGTGAAAATGCTGCAGGGAAAAACATCCGTGCCTGTCGCGCCACATCTTGCCTGTATTGGATCAAGCCGTGAGGAGATGGTCGGTGTTATCAGGCAGTATCAGGATTTGAAAGTGAGACGTATTGTGGCGCTGCGCGGGGATTTGCCTTCTGGAATGGTGCAGCCGGGCGAGTTCAGATATGCGAGTGAATTGGTTGCGTTGATTCGTGAAACAGCCGGAGATTTTTTTCATATTGAAGTAGCAGCTTATCCGGAAATTCATCCGCAGGCGAAGAGCGTTGAGGATGACATTCTCAATCTGAAGCGAAAATATGAAGCGGGAGCGAGCAGTGCCATCACCCAATATTTCTTCAATCCCGATGCGTATTTTTATTATCTGGACGAATGCGCAAAACACAGTATTTATATGCCTATTGTGCCGGGAATCATGCCCATTACGCAATTCAGCCGGTTAGTGCGGTTTTCTGAAATGTGCGGCGCTGAAATTCCCTGCTGGATCCGTAAACGGCTTGAATCTTATGGCGATGATATGGAATCCATCAAGGCGTTTGGCTTTGAAGTTGTTTTTCATCTTTGCCAAACATTGATTGCAGGTGGGGCGCCGGGATTGCATTTTTATACACTGAATAAATCAGAAGCGACGCTGAAGATTTTGGAAAATCTCAATATCAGTATTCACCGTCCTAATTTGCCGCGTTATGTAGCTTCGCAAAAAATTGGATAGTGAGTGAATAAGGAATCTATCGTGCACGAATCGGAGTTTCTGATTGTAGGCGCAGGCATCGTTGGCTTGGCGCTTGCCAGGGAGTTAATCGAGCAAGGCGCAGAGCGCATTATTATTCTCGAAAAGGAATCTGGCCTTGGTTTTCATGCTTCCGGACGTAACAGCGGCGTGCTCCATGCTGGCATTTATTATCCCCCGAACACATTGAAGGCCCAGCTTTGCCTGAAAGGCAATCTGCTGTTGCAGGATTATTGCCAGCAAAAAGGGTTGCCGTTGGTAAAGGCGGGAAAGGTGATCGTTGCGCGTGATGAATCTGAATTACCAACGTTGTTACAGCTCCATGACCGTGCCAAGGAAAATGGTGCCTGGGTAGAAATGGTGGATGAAAAACAACTGGCATCCATTGAACCGAATGCCAAAACAGTCAAACAGGCGCTTTATTCACACTATACGGCGCTCATTGATAACAAAGCCATTCTTAATTCCCTGCAGCAAGATTTAATGCAGTCCCGCCGTGTAAAGTTTTTATTCAGCGCTGCGTTTAAATCCCTTAAGGATGAATTTACCGCGACAACAACAAAAGGAAATATTCGTTTTAAACAATTTATCAATACGGCCGGCGCACATGCAGACAGAGTTGCGCATCATTTTGGTGTAGGGAAGGATTATTATTTTATTCCCTTCAAGGGAATTTATCATAAGCTAAAGCCGGAAAAAGCGCATCTGGTCAATGGTAATATCTATCCTGTGCCCCATCTCGGGAATCCGTTTTTAGGTGTGCATTTTACAAAGAATATTAATGGGGACGTGTATGTAGGGCCGACTGCCATCCCCGCTTTTGGACGTGAAAATTATGGAATTTTACAGGGCATTGATCGTGAAATGCTGAAAATTGTATTGAATGAAATCATGCTCTATTGCGTCAATCCAGAGTTTAGGAAAGTTGCACTGGAAGAGCCTAAAAAATATTTGCCTGCCTACTTTTACCGCGATGCTAAAAAATTGGTAAAAGAATTAGAGCCGGGATGGCTCGCGCGAGCGCCTAAAGTAGGGATACGACCGCAATTAATCAGTCTGCGCGACAAGAAACTGCTAATGGATTTTCTGGTGGTGAAAGAGCGGCATTCACTGCATATATTAAATGCCATATCGCCTGCTTTTACCAGCTCGATGGCTTTTGCCAAATATATTGTGCGGGAATATTTCAAGGGGTTTAATGCGAACTAAAAATTTGATTTTCTCTTTATTCACGGTGCATAATCTCTGCGTTTAGCTGAGTCATTCGTACCTTGTAATTAAGGAATGAAGTGTTGAAGAGAGGAAATACAGTCTATTGCTAGACTGGCTGAATAGAACAATGGATAACCTTATTATGGGCAAGCACAATTATTATCAGGGAATATGATTATGAAAAATATTACTGCCGTAAATGAGAGAGAAACGGAAGCATCTGATTTTGTAACGCCACTCGCTATATTGCCTAACGATGCTAACCTTGAGAATCTTAGGGTCGCTAAAAAAATTGTTCCGCTTGAAAAAATCGGCCATGAACTTTCTGCTCTCAGACTTAATAAAAAAGTAGTTCAGTGTCATGGTGTGTTTGATTTGCTGCATATTGGCCACATAAAACATTTGCATCAAGCCAAAAATTTTGGCGATATTCTAGTGGTTACCATTACCGCAGACAAATTCGTCAATAAAGGTCCCGGCAGGCCTTATTTTTCCGAATATTTACGTGCTGAAGCATTAGCTTCATTAAGTTGCGTAGATTATGTCGTTATCAATCACCATCCAACAGCTATAGAAGCCATTAAGGTTATTCGGCCGGACCTTTATGTGAAAGGTATCGAATATCAAGAAGTTGAAAAAGACATTACGGGTAAAATTTCTGAAGAGGAAGAAGCGGTTAAATCCATTGGCGGGCAGCTGAATTTTACCAAGGATATCGTATTTAGTTCTTCGGCTTTATTAAACCGATTTTTCTCTCCGTTTTCACAGGAAGTTATTGCTTATCTGGATCAGTTTAAAGGCAAATATCATGTCAATGATATTTTAAAATATTTTGAAGGCGCTAAAAATTTAAAAGTGTTACTCATTGGCGAGGCTATTGTTGATATCTATCATTATGGCGAGGCCATTGGAAAGTCCGGCAAAGAACCCATTTTAGTCACCAAATATCATCGAGAAGAAATTTATATAGGCGGCGTGCTGGCTATTGCCAATCACCTTAGCAGTTTCTGTTCAGAAGTCACGTGCGTGACCATGTTGGGCGAAAAGGGTGAATACGAGTCATTTATCAGAGAAAATCTCAAAGAGAATGTCAATATCGTCTTTCATTACAAAAAAGAATCGCCCACGATTGTTAAGCGGCGCTATATTGAAGAATATTCTTCACAAAAGCTGTTTGAAATTTACGAAATAGATGATTGCTATTTTAATGATGAACAAAAACAATTTTTTACAGACAGCATCGAAGACCAACTGGCTAAACATGATGTAGTGATTGTAGCCGACTATGGCCATGGTTTGCTGGATAGTGGCTCCATTGCAAAAATTGAAGAAAAAGCCAAATTCTTAGCGGTCAATACCCAGGCTAATGCAAGCAATCATGGATTTAATTGTATTTCCAAATACAACAAGGCTGATTATGTCTGCATTGCCAATCGTGAGCTTCAGCTTAATTTCCGTCAGAAACATATTTCCAGCATCGACCAGATCAAGCAGTTAATGAGCGAACATGACTACAAGAATGTAGTCGTCACAAGTGGAGTCAGTGGATCGTTTTCCTGCAAACAGGGCGAAGATATTTATATCACACCCGCTTTTGCTACCTCCATCAAAGATCGTGTGGGCGCTGGAGATGCCGTATTGGCTGTAACAAGCCTGTTTGTAGCCCAACAAGCACCAGCAGATATGGTAGGTTTCATAGGCAATGTAGTTGGATCAGAAGCTGTCAATATCATGGGAAATAAAAGCTTTATTGAAAAGGTCCCCTTAATGAAGCATATCGTACATTTGATGAAATAATGGGCGTTAGATGGTTTAGCCAAAAGTAGCAGGCTGCCATGATCTTTGATACAGTGGGATGCAATGGCGTGGATAAAAAAAACTTGTCCGCCCGTTTACAACACTGGATTGTTCAAGCAAAATCGCTTTTTGTGACGAGAGCCACCTTGGTTTTCGGATTTGGAGCAAGGTGTTTTGGTATTAGCTGAATTTATTAAGGAAGAATAAACGAATTATGAGTCAGCGATCAGTGGACGTTGTCACAGGAGGAGCCGGTTTTATAGGCAGCCATTTGGTAGACAGTTTATTGATGGAAGGACGACGTGTCAGGGTAATTGATAACCTTATTTCTGGCCTTCCCCGAAATCTCGAGCATCATCGTGACGATCCCAACTTGGAACTGGTTATTGGCGACGTTGCCGATTTGGATTTGATGAAGAATGCCTGCCAGAACGCCGAACGGATTTTCCATCTGGCTGCACGAGCAGATATTGTACCTTCTATCCAAAATCCATTGGAATATTACCGTTCCAATGTGGATGGAACATTTTCTGCTCTGGAAGCTGCTCGCTTGTACGGAGTAAAACGTTTTGTCTATGTTGCTTGTTCTAGCTGCTATGGGTTTCCGGAAATTCTTCCTACGCCTGAAACAGCAAAAATTTCGCCGCTTTATCCCTGTGCATTAACCAAACACCTTGGCGAAGAACTGGCCTTGCACTGGCATAAAGTTTATAAACTTCCGGTTGTTTCGCTTCGGTTTTTTAATGTGTATGGGCCACGGGCTTCTACTTTGGGAAGTTATAGTGCCGTATTTGGTGTTTTTCTGGCGCAGCTATTGGCGGATACCCCCTTGACCATCATGGGTGACGGAAGTCAGTCACGTGATTTTACTTATGTAAGCGATGCAGTAGATGCCATTTTACGAGCGGCTGATAGTCACATTGTCGGAGAAGTTTTTAACGTTGGGAGTGGTCATGATCCTTGTTTCGGTGAATCGGTTGGTTGAGTTACTTGGAGCCAAAAAAACAGTTCATATCCCCAAACGCCCCGGCGAACCCGATATCACCATGGCAGATGTGAGCAAGATTCGGTCCGCATTAGATTGGCGCGCAAAAGTCTCGATTGAAGATGGTGTAAAAATCATGCTTAATAACATTGATTACTGGCAAGAAGCGCCTGTCTGGACACCTGAATCAATAGCCGATGCGGCTAGTGTCTGGTTTAAATGTCTGGCTTACGAAAGTGCCTAGTATTGTAATCTTTAATGAAGAAAGCTCTAACAAAGCTATAAAAGGAGTTGTATGCTTGATTGGATAAAAAATCATTTCAACACACTGCATAACCTGCAATTAAACACTATTATTACCGATCAAGAGGGTAAGCAGCTCTCGCTTGACGAAGGATTTAGACGATATATCCGGAGCGTAAAAGCGGTGCGCCAGCTGAATAGTAAATTAATTTTTATCGGTAATGGCGGAAGTGCCGGTATTGCTAGCCATCTAGCTATTGATTATTCAAAAAATGGCCGGATGCCTGCCATGGCCTTTTCAGATGCTTCTGCGATTACTTGCTTGAGCAACGATTATGGTTATGAGCATGTATTTGCAAAGCAAATTGAGTTTCATGGCCGCCAGGGGGATATTGTCATTGCAATTAGCAGTTCGGGCAAATCTATTAATATACTGAATGCTGTTGCAGCCGCCAGATCGTTAGGATGTCAAGTCATCACCTTTTCTGGTTTTACTGCAAATAATCCATTAAGCCACTTAGGTGATCTGAATTTTTATGTTGACTCCAACGAATATGGTTTTGTTGAGGTTGCGCATATTGGTTTGGGTCATGCGATGCTGGATTATATTATCGAGGAGCAGTCTTCAGGCATGGAAACTCGGAATACGCTTTTAGCCGCAGTAGAATAGCATTCTGCTGTGCGTGATTCGTATAAGCTATTATAATTTTGGAAAGCGGAATAGGTGAGCAAGGGTGTCCATTAGTGACATCTTGTTTTTTGAGTGCTTAGGCTGGGCATCTATCCTGAGATTTTTTAAATCAGAGAATTGATTAGTTGATGAACGCAGATAACACATACAAAGGGAAAGCTGATAATCCCAGAATGACCGCCATTATGCCGAATTATAATTCGGCCGAATTTTTTCCCAAGTCTATTCAGGCTCTACTTGATCAAACAGAAGCTTTCGATGAGATAATTATTGTTGATGATGGTTCAACGGATAACAGCGTAGCATTGCTCGAGGCCATTATCAAAGAGCATCCTCAGATTCGCTTGATAAGGCATGAAAAAAACCAAGGTGTCAATGCGGCTGTCAATACCGGCTTGAAGCATGCAACAGGTGAATTTATTATCTTTTGCGCAGCCGATGACTGGTTCAGTCCTCATATTGTTGCCTTGGCAAAGCAGGCCGCAAGCAAATTTCCTACTGTGGGCTTGATTTGTGGTGATGCGATCGTACAGCGCTTTGATCTTAAACAGCCCTTTTATCGTATGCTTCCCTATCCACCAGATACTTTTCTTACACCGGATGAGTTTAAAGCAATAACGCGAAAAAGCTATGTGGGATTTAATAGCGCAGGCGGTATGTTTATGAACCGGCAAGCTCTTTTAAATGCCGGTATTTTTTATTCTGAAACACGCTGGCATGCTGATTGGCTAATGTATTTTGTTGTTGCATTAAGGCAGGGCATCTACTACTTCAACGAAGTGTTTATTCATATTAATGTACGCAAGCTAAGTTATTCAGAGGGAAAGGGGAATACAAAGATACAGAATCAAGTCATGCTGGATACAGTTCATCTTATTGCTGAGAAATACCCTGATCTGTGGGATGATTTCAAGAAAGCGGCGCTGGTACCGCACCATGCCATAAGATACATCGCATTATTTCTAATGGATCCGCTAGCTCGGCGGTTTATTACTAAACGCTTTGTATGGAAGATGATGATAAATAATCATATGATTTACCGTATAGGAAGGTTATTTCCATACCGGTTTATTTTGCGTGCCAGAAGGCTTTTAAGGGCATGAGTTTCGGGGTGTTAAAGAGCCCGTTAATGCTGTTTTCTCAGAGCGAGTTATCAAATCGTTTACTTATTACCTAATAGGCGAAAAGCAAGTAATGAAATTATGCCTAGCTTGTGAAAGGGAATTTAACCAAGAAAGTTGGGTGTGTCCGTTTTGTAGCTGGATGCCATCTTTAATTGAAGGTTTTCCAGCTTTCTCGCCTGAGTTAGCCAATGAAAATGATGGCTTTTCTCATGATGCGCACCATTTTTTAGATAAGATGCAGGAGAATTCATTTTGGTTTCGAGTACGTAATCGGATCATCCAGGATGCGATTAGAAAATATTTTCCTCTGCAAAAAAATGTACTGGAGATTGGGTGCGGTAGTGGGTATGTTTTAGGTGGGATTCGCGAAGTTTTACCGAGTGCAAAAATAACAGCTACCGAGATATATTCACATTGTTTGCATTATGCTACCAAAAGAGTTAGACCACCAGCAGAATTTTTGCAAGTCGATGCCCGTAAACTTCCTTTTAAAAATGAATTCGATCTCGTGGGTGCTTTTGATGTACTTGAGCACATTGAGGAGCATGAGGTTGTAATAAACAATATACATCAATCTTTGAAGCCGAGTGGTGGGTTAATACTGACGGTTCCTCAGCATCCTTGGTTATGGAGCAAAGTAGATGATATTTCCTATCATAAGCGCCGTTATACCCGTAACCAACTGGCATCAATATTGCGTCAACATGGATTTAACATTAAGATGAATACCTCGTTTGTATTTTTTTTACTACCGTTAATGCTGGCGCAGCGTTTGATCAGAAATAAAAACGTATCTCAAGAAACATCACGCATACTTTCGCTCCCAAAAATATTAGATAAAGCTTTTGAAAGCATACTGGAATTAGAACGCAAAGCAATTCATCGTCGCGTTAATTTCCCGATAGGGGGCAGTCGGTTCGTGGTCGCTATGAAACCGCCCGAATAATTTTTTTTAAGTCATTCCTATCTTCTAATCGGCAATTAGCATGTTGCATTAAGCCGTAACGGTAAATGATGTTTACATCAATGCTGTTATTGAAAATTATTAATGTTTCAGCCACATTAGCTCGTTGCACACTAAATGTTTCAGGTTTTTTGTTATTGAATATGAAATGCAAGCAATGGCTATAGAGAATTGGCAATAAAATAGAAGATACGCCCTAGGCATTTGCAATTAGACGAACGCCATTTCTAATTTGATATAATTTGGCATTTTGCAACTTGGCAATTTTATGTGGTATATGCGATGTTACATAGGCAACACTATTAAAATCAATTCGTTGTCGATCGATTTGATCCAGAAATATATTAAGATTTTTTAATATCCTAAATTTTTTCGGTGAATAATTTGCAATATTAGTATGCAATATTTCATAAAGATAAAATGATCCATGTTCGCTATTTATCGCTTCAGTTACAACAAGTCTAGTGTTGGGAAATTTGATTTCTTCATTTGTTATTATGTGGTGCACACCTAGTGCTTGTAGTAATGGTATATTGATTTTAGTAAAAAGAAAGATGTTCCTTATATTATGGTCAATAGGTCTGGATAGCGTATTCTGTATTAAAGAAAAAAGTGCTGGGGATATGATGGGGCTATATTTGTTTATAGTGGGAATGTTGAAGAACCAAAGCCCAACCATGCGATATGGGTAACCAACCTTTGACACCAATATTTGCGAATCAAAACCCATTTGTCTATACCAATCAGAGGGTTGTTGCGGCTTAACTTTAGGATAAAAACTCTCTGTATAACCTTTGAAAAGTCCGCTTTGATCTATTGCTGAATTTTTTATGAGATGTTGAATAATTGGCGGTGGATTTGTTTGAGGGTAAGAAAAAATTTCTTTCGGTTCATTGCTAGCACAAGCAATGTTGATTATTACTATTGTGGCAGTAAATATAAAAACAAAGTATGGTGTTTTATTAGGGCGTGTCAGGCTTCGGTTATTTTTTTGATGGAACTGATGGGGTTGTTGATGTGTAAAAAATTTTAAAGCTGACTGGATGACCCATTTCAATAAGTTAAGACTATATTGCAACAGCATGACAGCGAAAGCCATGTAGAGTGGCCAGAGCATATATTCAAAATATAGCGGATTGGGTCCGTGATACCAGCCAGGAAAAATGACAACGCTTGAACCAAAAAAAATAAAAATCAATACATAACTAAAGATAAGAATCGTAAATTTCTTTAACTCTCCATGACCAAAAAACAAAGTTGCTGCCATGCCGGCTAATCCTAATCCTGCAATGTATATGCCAGCTGGATAAAATGTATTTAATAATATGGAAATATCTGATAGCGTGAAATGAGTCGCTAATTTTTCAGGGAAGAAAAATGGAACAGAATATAAGAGTAGGCCAAATAAAAATTGGAAATAGTTTAAAAAAAACAGTGCGGCAATGGTAACTATTGAAAAAGTGATTTTAGAGAAAAATTCGAATTTGGATTTGGCAGTCAAAATGAATGCGCAACAAAAGAATGAAAAAAATGGAACCACAATGAAAAAACCAACAGCGTTAACCAATAGAAGGTAAAGTGTTATAGCAAAAGCAGCACAACTTAATAAAATTGTAGGAACCAGTCTCGTACAGCCGATATAAAAAAAACAATAAACGAGTAAACAGCAAAAAAAAAGAAAATTGATTAAATAGGGCGATATTGGTGTTATCTGATAGAAAGGTTGCCAACCATTATGGGTTGGCAATAAAGGAAGCACAAAAAGTGTTATTAGCCAACTAGTTGATAGCGAAATATTTTTTGAAAATTGAAAAACACGGCAAAGTAAGAAAGCTGCAAAAAAATATTGCAAGGAAAGTGCAGTATACGTAACTATTGAATAAGGCAATCCGGGTTGCAGAAACAGATCAAACCATGATGAGGGAATTAAATTGATTAATAAAGGGAAAGACATATCACCTAATCCTTCGAGGATATTCATCCCGTAGGTGAAATAATTCATTCCTTGGTGTTGCTGTATGGTGAGATAGCGCATAAAAGAACCGTCTAGCCAGCTAAACATTCGATCTGCATGTAACGGTAAAACCATCACGCAGAGGACAATCAGGGCGAAAAAATGGAGTAATAATAACAAAAAAGAATCCCAGTTTTTACTTGTAAGTCTCACAATGATCTCCGTATCCCAGTAAGTTGGCTTAAAATACCTAATCGCCACAAGATAAATAAACCAACTTCGTTATTTATGACTACAAATTAAACAAAATACATCCCAGAACCACAACAAGACAGGCTAATAATGTTTGCTGAGAGATTTTTTCTTTCAGGAGGATGTTAGCAAATAAAATAGTGGTAGGATAACTAAAGCTTATGATGATTGAAAAATATTTTAATGGTAAGGATCTCATCAGCAGCATCGATAACAAGATAACAATGATAAATGTGCTATAGCCTAGCAAGACATATTTATTTAATAAAAGCCGTTTATTAAGCTGCGCTCCTTTTTTTAGAAGTACTTGTCCAATCGCAGTTAATAGCACGATGAAAATGCTTAAATAGATAGTCATCGTTTTACTGTGCTCCTGATAAAGAGGGCTAATCCTGCCAAGATAATTAAAGAACCGAGAGCATTGAAAAGCGTGATTTGCTCATCAAAAAGGAAGTAACCTGCGAGTAATAGCAACGAAGGGATGATGGCATTTGGTAAATAACTTGAAGCTAAGTTATTCACTTTTAGAATATGCTGCCAGATAAAAGCCCTTAAAAAGGAGGCGCTAAAAGCTAGTAGGGTAATGTAGTTAATTAATTTAATCGTTGAATGTTGTGCATATACCCAAGAGAATTTCATTAAGCAAAAAGTGGTTATTTGTAAAGCAATATTTAAGCAGATTAATAAAAGAATATGAAATTTAAATTGCAGATTCGCTTGCATTTTAAGTCCCTTAAACCGGTCTTGCATGAGATTGCAATATGGCATTAGTTGTGGCAGTATACGGCATAAATTTACATAACTATTTATTTTTTATCTAGTAATATTTATAAAAAGCGCGCTTGTTTAGGAAGCATTTGCAAATGGAAAATAATAAACGGGATATTATTATTTGTAAAAGTTCCGACTTGATCTGACAGTTACCCGTTTTTCAGTTACGGTTTTACTGTCAGTTCAAGTTGAGATTATCAACTTTTTCCTTCCAGATTCTTTTACCATCAATCAATGTCGCCATCGGAGTTCGGCCACAACACATTTTACCCTGATGTGTGCGTTCATTGTTGTAATAACCGAGCCAATCATCCAGATCTTTTTGCAACTCGTCAATAGTTGTGTAAACTTTCTTTCGGAAAGCAACCTGATAAAACTCATTCAGAATCGTCCTATGAAAGCGTTCACAGATGCCATTGGTCTGGGGTGATTGAGCTTTCGTTTTGGTGTGCTCAATATCATTGAGCGCCAAATACAACTCGTAATCGTGTTGCTCTACCTTGCCGCAAAACTCAGTGCCACGATCCGTTAATACGCGCAGCAAGCCCAAGCCTTGTTCTTCAAAGAATGGCAACACACGATCATTTAACAGGTCAGCAGATGTAATCGGTGTTTTTGTGGTATATAGCTTGCAATGAGCCACTTTGGAGTAGGTATCAACAAATGTTTGCTGATAAATGCGCCCAACACCCTTGAGATTGCCAACATAAAAGGTATCTTGTGAACCAAGATAGCCAGGATGTGCTGTTTCAATTTCACCGCAGGCCATATCATCGTCTTTTTTGCGTTCTAGCGCGGCCAGTTGTGCTTCAGTTAGAATTAAGTTCTCCTCGGCAGATTTCTTTTCCAGTGCGGTTAGACGCTGTTTAAATGATGCCAAATCATGCCTTAGCCAGATGCAACGAACACCGCTAGGAGAAACAAAAACACCTCTTTTCCTAAGCTCATTACTGACTCTTAATTGACCATGCGCGGGGTACTCAATGGCATAGTCCAATACAGCATTCTCTGTAGCTTCATCGGTGCGGTTCTTGATGTTTGGCTGCCGTCTGCTCTTGTCGAACAAGGTCTCAATGCCTCCTTGCTCAACTGCTGATTTATAACGATAAAACGTATCTCTGGAGAAGCCCATTACCTTGCAGGCTCTTGATACATTCCCTAGCTCTTCTGCCAAATTTAACAGACCGACCTTGTTTTTAATGATTTTTTGCGTACACTCGTACATAAGGTTACCTCTTTAATGTTTTGATTTTTACTCGACATAACTATCAAAACGGGTAACCTTACTTTTTTCAAGTAGCAAGTGTCAGATTAGATCGGAACTAATGCATATTATTGCTGCAGGGATGCCAAGGGCTGGATCGAGTTGGCTTTATCGGAATCTATCTTTACATCCTCACGCTGGTGTTTCAAAACTAAAAGAAATAAATTTTTTTAGCATCAATCATGATAGAGGCTATGGTTGGTTTGATTCATTATATAACGATAAATCTTGTTTTGCTCGATTTGATGTGAGCCCATTTTATTTTTTAGATCCTGCCTTCCATCATCATGTTAAAAATTCAAACCTTAATACTAAGATTGTCATTATATTGCGCGAGCCAAATTATTGGATAAGATCTTTATATTATCAAATTAAGAGTTTTACATTTAACATGCCGCCATTCTCTGATTTTATTAAGGAACATGTGATTAAATTTGACAATCGTTCTCTGGTTGTTCGGCTGTGTGAATTTGATTTTTTAGGTAGAGTGAATGAGCTGGCTTCTGCCTTCAAAGGCAATTTATTATTGGTAAATTTTGATTTGATAAAAAATAACCCTGTCAGATTGCTGAATGAGATCGAGAAATTTACCAATTTACCTCCATTTTTCAATCAAGCAAATGTTATTAGATCGCAAGTTAATGCTTCACAGTCTGGCTTTAGTTGGCTTTATTACATTAGCACCAACCGTTTTTTGCGATCTCTCTCTAGCCAGTTACCTTTGTCTGGATTGATTAAATTTATACAGCGTAAATTGTACAAAGAGGGTCAAGCTGATTTAATAGGTATTTCTGCAGATAAAAATATTTTAGATAGAAATAAATATGAAATTCTAGAAAATGAACAAGACATTGATAAGAAATTTCCGCCAGTATTTAAAGAAGCCTTTTTTAAAGAAAGTGATATCATCTACTTATAGTGGATTCAGCCTGTGTTAGGAAGTTGAAGAGAAAGGCAAAGCGTTTTCATTAACCAACTTTTTTATCGTGGATAGTAATCGTAGAACTCATATATTTTTTTTGTGCAATACTTAAAAGAAAACTATTGGTTAAGCTGATGACGCGCTCTTGTTGCATCGGAGTCATATCAGGGAAGAGCGGGAGGCGTATTAGACAGTGCCCAGCTTTTTCAGTATGAGGCAATGGAAATGGCGTACGGCCAAAGCGTTTTCCTGCTGGACTATCATGTAGCGGTACATAATGAAACGCAGCGCTTATGCCATTCGCTTTTAAATAGCCAAGCAATTCAGTCCGGGTTTCACCATCATTCAAAATAAGATAAAAAATATGGCCATTATGTTTGCAATTAGCAGGAATATACGGCCGTCCACACACATTAAGCGCTTCTGCTTCAGCAAAACTCTCGTAATAATGATTCCAAAGATGGAGCCTAGCATTGTTAATCTGCTCTACCCGCTCTAATTGACCTAACAAAAATGCAGCCGCAATCTCACTGGCTAGAAACGATGATCCTATGTCAACCCAAGTGTATTTATCCACTTCACCGCGTATAAATTTGCTACGGTTGGTCCCTTTTTCCCATAATATTTCGGCTCGTTCAATAAAATCTTCATCGTTTATCAACAAAGCGCCACCTTCGCCGCAAGAAATATTTTTGGAGTCATGGAAGCTAAACGCTCCAAGTTCGCCGAATGCTCCCAAGGCTTTACCGTTTCTCGTTGCTCCAATGGCTTGAGCTGCATCTTCGATAATTGCAAGCGAATTTTGTTTAGCTAGATCACCTAATGCTTCCATATCACATCCTACGCCTGCATAGTGTACTGGCAAGATAGCCCGCGTACGAGGAGTAATAAGTTCCCGGACAGAGTTGGGATCGAGGCATTGCGTGAGTGGGTCAATGTCTGCAAAAACAGGAACAGCTCCTTGTAGTGCCACTGCATTTGCTGTTGAGGAAAATGTAAAAGAAGGAAGAATAACTTCGTCGTCTTTTTGTATATTCATTAATAACATTGCAAGCTCTAATGCACCTGTACATGAGTGAGTAAGAAGGATTTTACTTACACCGGTTATATTTCTTAGTGCTGCAACTGAACGAACCGTAAAAGGGCCAGCTCCATGCCGATGCCGACTGTTCATTGCTTCAAGCACGTAATTAACTTCAACCAAGTCTCGTGAAGGAAGGCTGAAGGGAACCAAAAATTCGTTATAAACCTCTTTTTTATCCACGTTGAACTTCCTCTTTATTCAGCGCCTCTTTCATATCCATTTAATATCATTGTCATGATCGATAATTTCACGCTAAAACGCTATTTATCCAGCTCTAATGAAATTTTCTCCCACAGCATTCTTGTTTATTGCGCCTTTAGGCGAGCTTTTTAAATACAAATGTGCCTCTGATCCCATATTCAGGATTAAATCAAGAATGGATACCCCATGCTCAAACTTGCCAAATAGCTGAGAATAAGGAAGGTAGCCTGAATAATCTGCATAAGAGATCTCAATACCCGCCGCTTCGAATAGGTTCGCTTGAATATAAGCTTGAGCCGATGGGCCAGAAAGATAATGTGTTGCCTTCGTTTTCTGGCATAAATCAATTAAACGTTCAGTTTTCTTCAATCTCTCATCTATTAAATAATCAGACGACCAGCTAATCCTGGTATTAATATTTAAAAACGCGCAAATACCCTGTAAAAATTTAAAATTCACCCGGCTTAAATAATCCTCATTGACACAATTCAAATATAATTCTTCAAAATACCCACTATGTTGCTTAAAATAGCTCGCCTTTGAATAATTGTGCGTTATTGTTTTCCAATGCCTTTTTGTCCACGTTTTGTCTGAAATTTTGGTTTCATTAATCTTTTGAGAGTATTTTCCCTTAACCTCAACTGGTATGGTTAGCCACTGCAGTCCGTTTACCGTTTTTATAATATTGCGATTGCGCCAGTCGCGTTTTGTATATTGCATGTCATCATAGAGAATGAATTCATCTACCATGTTAATGAGATCAAAATATCCTTTCCAAGGAATGTGTATTCCGACCTTATTAGACCACCTATTCCGGTAACATTGGGCCATCCATTCTGATTTTTCTGGGCCACTGGTTCTGGCCGTATTGGATCATCTGTTACGGGACATTGGGCCAGTGATTACGGCGTCATTGGGCTACTTACCAGCTCACGATAGTTTATTTTTTATACAATATCCTCTTGTTTTCAAAGCGAGGGGGTAGTAATCGTGAGATATATAAGTATGCGTAAAATCAGTGAAGTTTTAAGGCAATACCATGAGTTAAAATGCAGCCATCGAGTTATTGCAAGAAGTTTAAATATTGGAAAGACAACCGTTACAAGATACTTAGAACGGGCGAAAGCAGCAGGAATTAATTGGCCTTTGCCGCAATCGATGACAGAAGAAGATTTATACAATCGTCTTTTTCCATCTGCTGTAAAGGTCTCAAGACAGAAGGCATTTCCTGATTGGGAACGGGTCTATAAAGAGCTACGCAAAAAGGGCGTGACCTTACAACTACTCTGGCGAGAATATCGCGATGTTCAGCCGGAGGGCCTGGGTTATTCCCAATTTTGTACCCACTATCGAGCTTATCTCAAGGCGACATCACCCATCATGCGGCAAGTACACAAAGGTGGTGAAAAAACATTTGTAGACTATGCGGGCATGACAGTACCTTGGATTGATCCAGGGACAGGCGAAATTCATGAAGCACAAATTTTTGTAGGCTGTTTAGGCGCATCACAATTTACTTTTGCTGAAGCAACTGCCACGCAGCAAATACCTGATTGGATTCAATCACACGTCAGAATGTGGGAATATTTTGGCGGGGTCAGTGAAATCGTTGTACCAGACAATTTAAAAGCGGGTGTAAAAAAATCTCACCGCTATGATCCCGACATCAATGCAAACTATCAGCATGTGGGCGAGCATTATGGTTTTGCCATTGTTCCTGCGCGTGTTTATGAAGCAAAAGACAAAGCAAAAGTTGAAAATGCGGTTGGTATAGTTGAAAGACAAATTCTTGCGCCAATGCGGCATATCACTTTTACGAGTATTGCTGAAATTAACGCAGCCATCAAACCTCGTCTTGCTGTCCTTAACAATCAATCCTTTCAAAAAATGAAAACATCAAGACGGGCATTATTTGAAGAAATAGATAAATCAGCGCTAAAGCCACTGCCACCCGAAAAATACCAATACGCCGAATGGCAACACGCAAAAGTTCATATCGATTATCATTTTGTATTTGACGATCATTATTACAGCGTGCCGTATAAATATATTCATCATGAAGTTGAGATCCGTGCTACAGCTAACACGGTGGAGTGTTTTTATGAGAGAAAACGTATTGCTTCACATCCACGCAGTTATCATCGGTATAAACACAGCACCATCAAGGAACACATGCCGCCTGCACATCGTGCACATGCGGAATGGTCGCCAGACCGCATGAAGCGATGGGCAAATAAAATTGGCCCGCATACGATGAAGTTTATTGATCGCTTAATCGCCTCGCGCGCGTTTCCAGAACAAGCTTATCGCGCTTGCCTTGGTGTGCTTCGCCTAGGCTCAAGATATGGCGAAAACCGTCTTGAAAAAGCCTGCGCTATCGCCAATGAATCTGGTGCAACACGTTACAGCCAAGTCGAAGCAATATTAAAAAACAAACTTGATACTGTTCCCAATTCTCATTCGACGAATACGCCTGTTATTTCGTCGCATGGAAATATCCGTGGTTCTGACTATTACAAATAAAACTGGAGATAAAAAGATGTTAACTCAACCAACGTTAGAAAAACTAAGAGCGCTAAAATTATCTGGAATGGCAGAAGCTTTTTGTGAACAATTACAAAAACCCATGCCTGATCTGGATTTTGAAGCTCGCTTAGGGTTGTTGATCGATCGTGAATGGTATTTGAGAGAAAACCGCCGCTTAAACAGACGGCTTGCACAAGCAAAACTTAAAGCTCAGGCTTGCATCGAGGACATTGATTTTAAACATACCCGCAATTTAAACAAAACTGTCGTACAAGAACTTGCCCGAGGGCAATGGATTCAACAACACTTGAACTTACTGATTACTGGGCCAACGGGTTGCGGCAAAACTTATATTGCCTGCGCGCTTGCACATAAGACTTGCTTGATTGGCATGTCTGCGCGTTATTATCGACTCCCACGTCTTTGGCATGAATTAAAAATCGCAAAAGCAAATGGTAGCTATGCTAATTGGCTCGCACAACTAGCAAAAATTGATGTTCTTATCTTAGATGATTGGGGATTAGCAACTCCTGACGATGACCAACGCCGCGATCTGTTAGAAATACTTGATGATCGCTACCAACGAAAATCAACTATCATCACCAGTCAGTTACCAATCACACATTGGCATGAACATTTGAATGATGCCACTCTTGCAGACGCTATCCTTGATAGATTAATTCACAACTCAATCAGATTGGAATTAGATGGCGATTCACTTAGAAAAAAACAAAAATCTTTACAGACCGATGAAGTTTAACAGATAATGCCGTCGTGACTGGTAAAGTTGTCCCAATAAACCGGAATCATTGTCCCCTTACGGACTGGAATTAATGGTCCTTTCGATCGGAATACACACAAGGAATGTAGCAGGATTGAACAATAGCTATTTTTTTCTTCATCTATGTCTTCCCTGTTCCCAGATACATCGATCAGTGTAAAATCGCTTATATTGCAAATTGCCACTTTATCCCTGCATCTCTATAGCGATAACATTTTTTTGATAGATTCTTCAAGTAAAGCGTGAATGGAAGTATTTCTATTTTTAGCCTCCTGGATGAGTGCTTGTTTAGTCTCTAATGTAAGCCCCTCCACCTGCCCAAAGTACCTTGTTCGAGCAGTTCCCCCTCTTAAACCCTTGTGCAAAATGTCGATATTCATTGCTGGCAGCCCATCAGAAGGAGAAAATTGAATAATATAGAAGCAATTTCCCAAGATGTAGCTTAGTTCAATTTTCGATGCGTTGTAGGGCAGTAATTCCATTGGGGGTTGGGAAGCCCAGAGTTTATTATTTGAAATAGCTATTTCAGCATACTGAGTATCTCTTAAATGAGATGCAATCCCTTCGTCGCCGAATAGTATTGTGCCATTCACTTTGCAGACACGTTCCATTTCAGCAATAGCCTTTTTTATATTTCCAAAAAGATTAATTCCTCCAAAATGAAATACAGCATCAAAATACCTTGACTTATATGGAAGCGCAGTAGCTGTTGATACAGAAAATCTTACATTGGATTGTTTAAATTTATTGCTGGCAGATAATACCATGGACTTACTTAAATCCTGAGCATGGATTTCACCGCTATTACCCACCATGTCATAAATGATCCCAATATCATCTCCAAAGCCACAACCCGTGATTAAAACTTTTTGACCTGCCGACAACCGAAGTTTTTTAATTAGGTTTTGTCTAAATGACATCTCATCTTCGTTAAAAGTCGCGAACAACCAATCTAGAAAATTTCTATATACTTCAGCAGACGCCGGTGCATCATATATTTTGCTATTTGCTTTATCAAATTCGGTGAAATTTTTGGTATTAACGAAGTCAATAACTCTATAATCAGGATCTATAAATTTATAGAGCTCTCCTGCTTTATTTAAGAAGCCAACCTTGGGCTTTAATTCAAGGGAGGTAAGTTGATCAGGACAACAAAATGCGCGGTATAAATTTGAATCATCCTGCAAGGGCTTCCCTTTCATATGCGTGTTACCTGTTATGATCAGTCGTATGATCTCTTGGAGCTTGGGCGGTGATTTTAAGGCATGTTAATTGAGGCCGTCAAGTCAACTAATAAAAAATATAGCCATAAGTTTGTCTTATTAGGTTAAATGTACTACAAAAGCCCCCTGGCTTGTCTATTTCTAGTTTTGCTCGGTTGAGGAATACAAACACTGTTAGCGGGTATGGTTTTGTTAACCCATGCAGCGGCACCTACTATACTCGATGCACCAATAGTAATTCCATCACGAATAGTTGAGTTCACTCCCAAAAAGCATTTTTCTTCTATATGTACATTTCCACAAATAACTACATGGGATGAGATGAAACAGTGGTCATCAATAATTGAGTGGTGTCCAACGTGATTTCCGCTCCAAAGGGTTACATTATTCCCTATTTTGGTGAAAGGCTGGATGGTATTGTCTTCAAGAATAAAGCAATTTTCACCAATATTGGAAGGATCAATTAAAACTGTTGCACGCGAGCTTATATAACGGCTAAGTGTATAGCCTCTTTGCTTGGCTTCATTTACTTTTTTCATGCGTGTCAAGTTTAAGCTTGAATATGCGAGAGCAACAAAGCAGTCAAACTCGCTCGGGGGATAAACATCGACGACATCTTCAAATGCAATAACAGGCAATTCTAATAAAGAAGTGTCTTTAATGTATTCTTTGTCTATAGTAAAAGCGGCAACTTTCTTATCAGAATCATTTGTAAAATAATAGTGAGCCAGTTCTGCAATTTGACCGGCGCCAAATATAATGATGGGTTTACTCATGATTTTTTTCTCACAATAATGGTGAATTCATAAAGATTATAATCATGTAATAGCGCTACATTTTTTGAAAATTTTTTTTTGCAGTAGTCAAAAGTCTCGAGCGGGTCTGCATAATAAAGATTATCCTTCATGTGCTCTTTATCGGAGTATATAGTTAGGCAATTAAAAGAAAAAGCTTGTATTGTGTTCGAGTTTAACGCGTTGAGGGTATTATAGTAGTATTCTTCCCAAGCAATTTTGCTATGGTCTAGCATCACATTAAAGATGCCGCTGGCAATACTAAAGTCTACTTTGTCGGGTATGCCTGATGCACATATGAAGAGCGCATTCCGAGTTAAGGAATGCTTTGTTTTTGCAGCCTCGATCATTTCATGGGAAATATCTACTCCGATGTAGCTAAAATCCTTGTAATTTTTGCTAAGATATTCAAAGTAGGCCCCATAGCCGCACCCAAGGTCAAGAATGGAAAAGTTATTTTTTTGCGTAATAGCTTTAGAAAGTTGTTGGAACCGTAAAAGTTGAGATGCTTCGGAGGACCAATCTACGCCTAAATTAGTAGTGCCAAATGTTTTAAGTTTATGAGCATAATATTTAGCCACATCGGATTTGATTGAATTAAATGTCATAGCTTGACTTCTCTAAAGCTTTTTAAAAATAAATAAGCATATTTACTAACGTTTAATAGAAAGTCAAGGAGGTGAAAGCTATTATCATAGCCAATATTGTAGTAAATAGGTTACTGAATTAAAAATGAATTGATTGCGTTGAAGCAAGCGCTATTCAGGGGTATGATGCGGGGCTTACTCATACTTTTCGTAAACAGTAAAATGGCAAGTCAGGCGTAAAAAATACTCAACCTGGCTTATTCTGCCTAGATATTTTAACGTCAGATTTAGTTATTACCGATTGAATTATTAACTATTATGAAGTTGGAAAAAATTGCCCATATTGAACTTCCGCATAACCGCCCGAAATGGATGAAGTCCCACTTGGCGAATCCTGTTGTACAAGTTCTCGATTCGTCCCACGTTAGGGTGTACTGCAATATTAGAAATCAGCTTAATCAAACGCATATAACTTATATAGATGTGGATTTTAGCCAAAATTACAAAGTAACGTATTTCCATGAAGAACCTCTGTTATCTTTAGGTCCCGTAGGTGCTTTCGATGATAATGGCCAGTCTTTAGGATGTATTATTTCTCACGAGAGTAGAGATTATCTCTATTTTTTAGGCTGGAACTTAGCTGATAATGTACCGTTTAGAAATAGCATTGGATTGGCCTCTAGTCCTAGAGGAAGGAATCGATTTGAGAAAATCAGCTTAGGACCTATTATGGATAGGCATATTTTCGATCCATTTTGCCTATCTTATCCCTTTGTGCTTTGGCATAATGGAATTTATAAAATGTGGTATGGAAGCCATAAAATTTCTGGCGCTCAAGTCAGCGATGTCCGCCACTGCATAAAATATGCAGAGTCAGAAGATTTAATTTACTGGGATCGCAAAAATATCATTTGCTTAGATGTGACCAGTGTAGATATCGCCTTTACCCGTCCATTTGTGATGTTTGAAGATGGTATATTCAAAATGTGGTACTCATATTTGAGGCAGAATTATCGCATTGGGTATGCCGAATCTAAAGATGGCTTGAACTGGATGCGCATGGATGAAAGGGTGGGCATCGATGTTTCTATTGATGGGTGGGATTCTGATATGATTGAATATCCTTATGTTTTTGATTATCAAAGTGACAGATACCTTGCTTATTGCGGAAATCAGTTCGGCAAGACAGGTTTTGGTTTGGCAAAATTTGTGAAATAACCCTTTATATGGATATGAGGCGTGGAAAATGGAACTATCTATTGTAACCACTTTGTATAATTCATCCGAATATATCCAAGAATTTTATAAAAGAATCGTCACTTGTGCTGAAAAAATTTCAAACAACTACGAAATAGTTTTTGTCAATGATGCCTCTCCAGATGACTCGCTGAGAAAAGTTCTAGAGCTTTATGCTTCAAATAACAATATTCAGGTTGTTGATTTGGCTATAAACGCTGGTCATCATCAAGCTTTAATGTCAGGTCTTCAATATGCGAAAGGGGATTTAATTTTTCTGATTGATGTAGATTTAGAAGAGCCACCGGAGCTGCTTGCAACATTTTGGTCTGAATATCATGCAAGTAAGGGTATTGACATGATATATGGGGTACAAGACCAGAGAAAGGGGGGGTGGTTTGAGAAAATTTCAGGGAAACTGTTTTATAAGGCTTTTAATTTTTTAAGTAAAGTTAAAATACCAGAAAATTTTTTAACTGTAAGACTAATGAGTCGTCGATATGTTAATCAGCTATTGCGTTTTAAAGAAAGTGATTTAATGTTTTCTTTGGCAGTAGAGTTGACTGGCTTTGATAGAAGGGCCATTCCTGTATGTAAGGGAAGCAGAGAGACAACCTCCTATAATTTTCTTAAAAAAACATATATCGCATTAAATGCAATCGTATCAGCAACCACCAAACCATTATGGATGGCATTTTTCCTTGGCTTGACTGTGGCTACGCTTTCATGCATCTATATCATCAAGATTATTATATTTGCGTTGATGTACTCTTCGATACCTAAAGGCTGGCCAGCGCTTATTGTTTCAGTATGGTTTTTCAGTGGCCTTATTATTATGTTTTTGGGACTCATAGGGCTTTATTTGGCTAAAATGTTTAACGAGGTTAAGAGAAGACCTGTTTCTATTCTTAGACAACACTATGTCTCGGAAAAAGGGAATACGAACTGTGACTAATTTGTCTTATGGGTTAACTGAAGCTTCCGAGTGCTCATCTGATCTGGATATCTATTTAGAAGAAATAAGTTTGCAAGGATATACCGTCATAAAATCCGTGTTTAGCATTCAAAAATTGCCAGTGATACGAGAAAAAATCTATACAATTTACCGGCAGCAAGAATTAAAGATTGGTAGAGAAGCCTTGATGAAAATTGGGGATGAGAATATCTGTCGTTGCCCTATGGCCTATGATCGTGATTTTGTTGAATATGCCACCAACAATATATTCATGACAATTTCTGAATATTTTTTAGGAAATTATTTTATTCTCAGTGTTCAGAATGCCAATATAAGCAAACCCAATCTAAAACATGTCCAAGCAGCATGGCATAGGGACTTGCCTTACCAAAATTTCACAACATCCAAGCCGCTAGCTATAAATTTCCTTGTAGCCATCGATGATTTTACTGTTGATAATGGAGGGGTGGTTGTTCTTCCATTTAGCCATAAAATGGAAGCCATGCCATCAAAAGAGTACATCGAGAGACATGCTAAAATAATCACGGCTAAGGCAGGAGATGTTATTTCTTTTGATTCTATGTTGATCCATAGAGCAGGCGTTAACCGATCTGCCAGTGACCGGTGCTCATTTAATCATATGTATACTCGCCCCTTCATTAAACAACAGTATGACTATGCCAGGTTGATGAAAGAGATGGGAACTTTAGATCAAAGTGCTTATCAACTTTCTGGCGCTTCTTCACGCACAGCGCATGATGATGTTGATTGGCGGGAAGTTCGAAAAGAAAAGATGGGGTTGTGAATAAAATCCTTGGGTCAATCGCTGATTATCGATCCATGTTTGCCGCAGTATTTTTTAGGTAACGCAACTTGCGAGATAAAAACGCCTGTTGCCGCATGCTTCCTGATTGTACTTAAAGCTGGATTGAATTAAACCCAATAGCAGTTCATCTTCAATCTCGCGGGCTTACAGGCGATTTTGTCATACATACATCTGTACATTTGCAATGATTATCTGGCTTCGGCGAAGCATGCGACAGGTTCCTGGCTCCAATTTAATGCGGTGCATTTTATTGCATCATCCATAGACATGAGTGATGGCTGCAATTTTTGAAGCGATGGAGAGCATATAAGACTTGTGTTCAATGGACGATGCTCCATTCCGGGAATAGAGTGCAAAGGTATGCTCTCCAAAAGCGAAGGCGAAACCTTTAATGCATCCGCAAGCTTCATGGCAATTTGATGCCTCGAATAGGAATTTGAGTTACAAAGATTAACGAGGCCCCTGATACCCTGTTCCTGAATATAAAGTGTCATGGATACGACATCATCAACATGAGTAGGACTAAAGAATTGATCTGTTGCAACTTTTTGTTTTTGGCCTTTTAGTAGATCAGCAGCAAGCGCATCAATCAATGTACCATCTTTCCATGTTGTCCCATATATTTTACTTAGACGCAGGATTGTGTAGTTATCTGTAATATTCGCAATTTCCCGTTCTACCTCAGCTTTTTGTTTTCCATACTCAGTGATGGGATTGGTTTGCGCCTTATCGGAATAACTCCCCGTTTCGCCATTAAAAACATAATCGGAAGAGAAAAACAAAACATGGATAGACCGCCTCGCTAATTGTTTTACCAATTTTAAGGTGCCCAGCACATTCAATTCATAAGATTCTTTGGGGTGAGATTCACACCAGCCAACATTTGGTTTGGCAGAGGCGATGAGGACAGCTTGGTGTCCTGTTTCTTCTAATTTTAAACTATCACTGTCGGGATTGCGCAAGTCAAAAGGAGTTAGACCTTGTTTTACCTGTGAAAATCCCGTCCCAATACAATCTGGAAAAGTTTCGCGGTATTTGCGCCATAAATGATTGCCAATATAACCGCTTGCCCCAATGACTGCTGTTTTAATCATATCGCCACCTCCATTAGTTTATTTAGACTTCCAATTCGCTGCATTTCTGCTTCCCAAATAGCTTCTGTTAAAAGTACTTCCTTAAAGCCTTCCTCCGCTGAGTTGCGCATGGGTTTTTGTTCCAGAATATCGGTTACAAAGGCTTCAGCCTGACGGCGAAATGCCCAGCTCCAATTAATGTAGGGACGGATTTGCTCCTGAATTTTTCCTGCACGGTAAATTTCAACGGAAGCAGGAACGTTTCTCAGTAAAGCAGGCGGCAAAAAGAGTGTAATCTCACCATCGGTAAAAGTAATCCTCACTTCCTCGCTCCAGCCTCTGTGCGACATTTTTCCGGTTTGCAGCGTTGCGAGAAAGTTTTTGAATCCTAGCACAACCAGCTGACCTGTATGGTTTGTCAGATTTACAAATTCGATGGAGGGGGTATGGTCAAACAGATATCTGAGCAGGTTGGTAACATGACTGTAAGTGTTTAAATAAGCGCCGAAACGTTGATGATATTCTTCGGGTAACCATTTGGGTGCAATACTCCACCCAACAGAAGGATATTCTGCTGACTCTTGGGTAACAACATGGCCATAGGGATTGCAATAGGAATTGCCCATGTAGCATGTGGCATGGACTGAAAGAATATCGCCCAGGCTGCCTGTCTGTAACGCTTCGTCAAGCGCATTTTTGGCTGCTTCGACGCCTTCGTCAAAGCGTTTCATATAACCGACAGCATATTTGACATTGTTTGCATTAGCTGCATCTAGTAAGCGTTTTCCTTGCTCTGAGCATCCCACCATGGGTTTTTCTGATAACACATGTTTCCTTGCGTTCAAGCAGTCTAATACAGTCGGCCCGGTAAATGGGCGGGGTGTCACCACCACAACCGCATCTATTTCGTCATCCTGAAGAAGATCCAGATGAGAAGCGTATGTTTTTGGAATGCCAAAACGTGCGGCTACTTTATTTCGCAGCTCCGGTTTGAATTCGGCGAGTGCCTGGACTTTACAGTCAGGAATTTCTATAAAATTCATAAGATGTGCAAGCTGACCAATAAATCCAGCTCCAATCATTCCAATATTCAGTTTGCTCATAAGTCTGCTCCTTATTTCTTTCCTAGTGTTATCGGCATGGTTGAGAATGGTTCTTTGGATGTCATCCCCTGCCACAGGAATATGTTCAGTATTACGAGATTTAGGGATGTTGTTTCAGCGCATCTGTTTTTTTTATTTGTAAAACAAATGGGCATTCGAGGCATTAAGACTTTTTACCTTAATTGCGTACCGCGCAAGAAGCGCGGTACGATGGTAGAGTCAATTCAAGCAGCAAAATCCCTTTTTGCTGCTTAAGTTAAAGGATGGTCTTTATCAATCACGCGAACATCCGGTGTGCATATAACAAACTTTCCACCCGCATTTAAATATTCCTGGCTCTTCTCGATAATTGCACGCGCATGAATCCATGCAAGAATGATAACGATGTCAGGTTTTTTGTTCATTAATTCGGAAGTGGGTAGAACAGGCACCCCGTTTCCAGGCGAGAATCGGTTAACTTTTTGAGGATGGTCATCAAAAATAAACTGAATGGCTTTATCAAACTCAAACTGGGCCATCAGGGTTGGACCGCTTCTTGCTGCGCCATAACCTGCTACTGTCAATCCGAGTTGTTCCCAATTTTTAACAAGTTCGCGAGCGATTCGCCTGTTTTGCTCAATTCGTTCATTGAATTGTTCCATCACTGCTAGCTGATCAAGTTTACGTTCTTCTTCCAATTTAACTAGCTCTGTCACCGAGGAGGAAATCTTGCGAGGACCGCCTTTAGGCTGTGCAATGCCGATAATGGATCCTTTCTGAATTGAAACTCTTTCTACATCGATGAGCTCAAGTTGATGCGCTTCGAGAAAACGTATCATGGGTTTTAATGAGTGATGTGACATATGTTCATGGAAAATTGTGCCGATCAATACCTTATCTACAATATCCATCAAATACTGAACTTCAAAAACAAATATTCCGTCATCGGAAAGAAGTGATCGTATTGCATCCGTCATATCACCTAAATTGTCCGCATGCGCATATACGTTAAAAGCGGTGACGACTGATGCGGTGCCATGCTTTTCTCGGATATTTTTGGCCACTTCCTTCGTGATAATTGAAGGAGTTGTTTCAATGCCTGATGCAGTCGCTTTTGCTGCGATTTCTTTGGCAGGATCTATGCCATGTACTCTGTAGCCAGCGTTTTTGAAAAAGCGAAGCAGTGTGCCATCGTTGCTGCCTACATCAATCACCAGGCTGCCTGCGGTGGGTGCGTACATTGAAATGATTTTTTCAGATACTTCCTGGAAATGATTGACTATCCCTTGAGTTTGGCCCGAGTGATAGGTATAGTCTGACCATAAATCTTTGGAATTAATGACATCCAGCAGTTGCACATGACTGCAATCGCGGCACATGTAAAGATCAATAGGATATTTTGGGGCTTGTCGCGCTTCCTCAGGTGACAGGGTGTACTTTTCAGCAAGTGGAACCGGGTTAAGATTAACAACCAGCTTCACAGCCTCACTATTACACAATCTACACGTATCTCTGCGCGCTACTGCAACACTCATGTAATACTCCTTGTGTTATTCGAAAAGAAAATGATAATAGGGTTGATGCTGAGGTTGTGTCAATTAATATAAGATAAAATTGCCCTTTCCTTTGTCTGAGATGGCACTGTACCACCTTCCCAAACTTTTCTTGCCGCCAAGCGCTTCCGGTAAGCCTGCGAGTGGAGAGAGACATACAATGCATGGCTTTTGAACAACGTGACATTCTCGCCGGTTTTAGCCGCGATTCGATAGATTAAAATGCATCTTTAAAGTGAAAACCAGCGGAGCATTATCCTCGTCTTAGATTAGATTGCAATGCAGATACACTATGATACGATATGCAAAATCAAATTGTTTAAATTAAACAGGGTTGTGCTATTAATGGATTCAAATTTAATAAACTCGGATGTCACTTGTCATATTTGTTATGCGAAACAACTTAATCTGCTTCCCAGTTATCCAAGTTTACCACGCGTTGCTTCTGATTGTGTTCCCTGGCGTTCGGGTGGCAAATTAGCTGTATGCCCAGCTTGCTCATGCGTACAAAATCCCGTTGATAAACATTGGCACACTGAAACTGCCGAAATTTACAGTCGATATAAAATTTATCGTCAAAGCGCGGGAAGCGAGCAAGGCGTTTTATGTGAAAACAAACAACTTATGCCCAGATCGGCGAAAATTTTTAAACAGGCAGCTCCTTTTTTTGACCTCAAAAAGACAGGGCGCTTGCTGGATATTGGATGTGCGAACGGCGAATTGCTGCGTTGCTTTGCGGCACTTGCGCCGCACTGGAAAATGGTAGGATTCGAAATAGATGATAAGTGTCGCCAGGAAGTAGAAAGTATTCCGGGCGTTGAAGCGTTTGCTTCCGGCTCACTTGATAAATTAGATAAGCCTTTCGATCTCATTACCTTGATGCATGTGTTGGAACATTTGCCTGATCCAAAACAATGGTTGAAGGATTTGCATCGATTGCTTAATCCGGATGGATTGGTTCTTATCCAAGTACCTGATCCGAAAAAAAATCCTTACAATCTGCTCGTGGCAGACCATTGCTCACATTTTATTATGTCTGATCTTGTCAGTATTGCGCAGCAAGCAGGTTATGAGGTTGTGGCGCAGTCCGAAAGTTGGGTGTTGCGTGAGTTTACACTTTTAATTAGACCGCTTCCGTCACGTGGTACTGAGAGCAGTTCATCTGAAAACCAAGCCGGTGCTTTAAAGCAACTAGCTGACGACAAAGTGGCTACCTATCCAGCCAATGCCGTTCAGTGGCTCCATGATATCGTGCGTTTGGTTAAATCATTTCCCAACGACAAACCACGAGGCATTTGGGGAACGGCTATTGCGGCTACCTGGCTTTACTCCCTAATGGATCACGAGGTCGATTTTTTTGTTGACGAGGATGCTAGTCGAATAGGTCAACAGCATCTGGGCAAACCCATTTATCACCCGGACACGGCGCCCAAAAATAGTAATGTTTTCATCGCGTTAACACCTGAAATTGCGGCAAATATTGTTAGCCGCTGGTCGCATTTGAATGTAACGCTGCACTCGCCCCCGAACCTGATTTATTAGGGGATCATGGAATTAATTTCGCTGTATTTTTTCGCTGTGGATGGAATAAAATGCGAGGTTGTTGGTAGATTTGTATCACCTGAATAGATCGAATCTGTAGGAAAAGCAAAAGTAAAACCCAAGAGAAAAGGAAACCAACTATGAAAGTGTTAGTAACTGGCGGCTGCGGGTATAAGGGACACGTTCTCATTCCAAAATTGCTGGATAGGGGACATGAAGTAATAGCGTTTGATACACAATGGTTTGGTAACTATCTTCAGTCTCATCCCAAACTGTCTATTGTAAAAGGCGATGTGTGCAAGGCTGATGACGTTCCGCTGGATGGCGTAGACTGTATTATTCACCTTTCCTCGATTGCAAACGATCCCTGTGGTGATTTGAATCCCAAATTGACATGGGAAGTGAGTGCGCTTGCTACCATGCAACTAGCTGATAAGGCAAAGAAACTGGGTATCAAACGATTCATTTACGCTTCTTCCGGCAGTGTCTATGGCGTGAAAGAAGAACCTCAGGTGACGGAAGACCTGGAATTAAACCCTATTTCCGAATACAACAAGACTAAAATGGTCGCGGAGCGCGTACTATTAAGTTACAAAGATGACATGGTTGTGCAAATTGTTCGCCCCGCGACGGTTTGTGGCTATTCTCCCCGTATGCGTTTGGATGTCTCTGTAAACATGTTAACCATGCAAGCCCTCTCAAAAGGCAAAATTACGGTATTCGGTGGGAAACAAGTGAGACCCAATATTCATATTGATGATATTACTGATCTTTATCTATTTTTGATGGATCACCCCGAGATAACGGGTGTCTATAACGCTGGATTTGAAAACATTTCTATCCTCGATATTGCTAATATGGTTACTAAATATATCCCGGTTCCTGTTGAAGTAACCGAGTCAAATGATCCGCGCTCCTACCGTGTCAATTCCGATAAATTATTGGCAACCGGGTTTAAGCCAAAGAAAAAAGTGGAAGATGCGATTCGGGAAATTATTGAAGCCTTCAAAAAAGGGACAATTAAAGACGAAGACCGTTTTTATAATTTGAAATGGATGCAGCAAACCGTATTCCAAGGATCACCCGCTTAGACTCTGCGGATATGGATATTTCTTGTGATTATCTGTATGTCATTTCCAAACCTTTAGGTGTGCCGCTACTTTGTATTTGAACGCAGGGGCTGAATATGAATCGTCCTAATTACGCGCTAGTTGAAACAAACAATCAAGCCATGCTTGAAGATCTCAAAAAACGGGCAAAGCTATTGCGTTGGCGGATTATTGAAACCTCGCATAAAGCGGGCGTTCCTCATCTTGGCTCCTGTCTTTCCTGTATTGATATTCTAACGGCGCTTTATTTTTCCGAACTGAGAATCGATCCTAAAAATCCACTCTGGCCAGGGCGCGATCGTTTTATCCTTAGTAAAGGCCATGGCGCCCCCGCATTGTTTCAAGTTTTGGCGATGCGTGGCTATTATCCTGAAAGTATGCTTGAAAATTATGGCGAGGATGGCGGTCTATTCGCAGAGCATCCGCCCGCACCACGTGAATTACCGGGGATTGAGGCGGCAACTGGTTCCCTAGGCCACGGGTTACCGATTGGTCTCGGAATGGCTTTAGCAGCACGTATGCACAAGCAGGATTATCGTGTTTATGCATTGTTAGGTGATGGGGAATGCAACGAAGGTACGGTATGGGAAGCGGCCATGCTTGCAGCAGCGCAGAAATTAAATAATATCTGCGTCATTATTGATTTTAATAAATGGCAGGCAACAGATAGAAGCCAGGAAGTGATGGCGCTAGATCCCTTGGCAGATAAATGGCGAGCTTTTGGCTGGAATGCCTTCGAGATGGATGGTCATGATATGGAAAATATTTTAGATACCTTAAAGCATTTCCCTTCTGAAAATAGACCGACTGCTATCATTGCCCATACAGTGAAAGGAAGTGGAATATCTTTTATGGAAGACAACAATAATTGGCATTATCGCATTCCTTCTCCTGAAGACCTTATAAAAGCCAAAGCCGAGTTAAAGTTGGAGGTGGAACCGGTATGAGAAATGCATTTGCTGATGAAATTACCCAACTCGCACGGTTAGATAAGCGAGTTGTGTTATTGTCCGGAGACATCGGAAATAAACTCTTTGACGATTTTAAACAAGTTGATCCTCAGCGTTTTTATAACTGCGGTATAGCGGAAGCTAATATGATGGGTGTGGCCGCAGGGATGGCGCTATCCGGTTTTCGTCCCATTATTTATACTATCACGCCTTTTACAACAACCCGATGTTTTGAGCAAATTCGAGTCGATGTTTGTTATCATGAAGCGCCAGTTATCATTGTAGGTACCGGTTCAGGTTTATCTTATACAGAACTCGGCCCTACCCATCACTCCCTCGAAGACATGGCTATTTTAAGAACCTTGCCAGGCATGTGTGTGATGGCGCCAGGTGATGCGACGGAGTTACGGTTGGCGCTCAGGGCAGCTTTACAACAGAACCACCCTGTCTATATTCGTATCGGCAAAAAAGGCGAGCCTGATATACATGCGCATAGGACGCAGTTGAATATCGGCAAAGTGTTTATAGTGCGTGAAGGTACCGAAATTGGAATATTAAGTGCGGGAACGATAATTACTGAAGTCATCAAGGCAGCTGATTTATTAAAAGAAAAGGGTATTTCAGCTGAAGTAGTAAGTTCCCACACGATTAAACCGCTGGATGATGCGTATTTGAAATCAGCCGCTAAACGCTTTAAATTGCTGGTTACCGTAGAAGAGCATGGCTTGATTGGCGGATTGGGCGGTGCTGTTGCAGAATGGAGCGCAAGGGAAAACACAAAGGTGCCGCATCTTAGCATTGGTACGCCGGATGAATTTATGCACGAAACCGGCAGTCAGGCATATGCACGCAAAAAATATGGTTTAGTCGCCGATGCTATCGCTGAACGTGTGATTTCGTATTTAAACAATTAGCCAAACGCCACCCTAAACAGGCAACTATTATGCGGATTGGGTTTGATTTTGATAATACCATCGTCAGTTACGACGCGCTCTTCCATAAAGTAGCTATGGAGCAGGGCGCGATTGATCAAACCATTCCAGTTAACAAGCTTGCTGTGCGAGACCATTTGCGCGCTACTGACCGTGAACCCATTTGGACCGAAATGCAGGGCTATGTGTATGGTGCCCGCATGGATGAAGCACAAAGCTATCCTGACGCATTAAAAGTGATGCGGCGCCTGAAACAGGTGGGGCATACCCTGGTTATTGTGAGTCATAAAACAAAATATCCCTATCTGGGCAAGCAGTATGACTTACATGAAGCCGCCCGCAGTTGGATTGAAAAGCACCTTCGTGATGAAGCAGGCAGGTTAATTCCAGCTGATCATGTTTTCTTTGAAATTACTAAAGAGGATAAATTGTCTCGTATAGACCAATTGGATTGTGATGTATTCATAGATGATTTACCAGAAATTCTGTTAGCTTCGCTTTTTCCTGGAAAAACCAGGCGTTACTTATTTGATCCCGAGCAGTATCATATGAATGCGCATTTGCCTGATATTAAAGTTGTTTCATCCTGGCCTGTATTTGAAAGTTATTTGTTATGAGTCAATCAGACGATTATTTACCACAAATTAAATCATTGCTGCAAAAAGCCCGGCTTTCGACTGATATTTTGCAATTTAAAAATTGTGCGCACGGCGGAAATAACCGTACTTACAGGCTAGAGACTGCGGATGGTGTGTTTGCTGTTAAAAAATATTTTCGCGGGCCAAACGATAAGCGAGACCGTTTGACATCAGAATTCTCATTTTTGGAATATGCAAAAAGAGCCGCGCCTGATTTTGTTCCATTTGCCTATGCAAGCGATGCTGAATACGGATTGGCGCTTTATGAATTTATTGAGGGATCCTCTCTGAAGCCGGGAGAGATTACAGAACATGAATTATCCCAAGCGATCGCGTTTTTTTGCTTACTTAATGACCCGAAGATGAAAGCATCTGCTCTGCATTTACCGCTTGCCTCCGAAGCGGGTTTCAGCATCCAGGATCATTTATATTCCGTTAATACCCGGATTCGCGAGCTCCAACAGGCTGTTTCAAGTGATAATGAAATAAATAGTCAGGATGCACGGGAATTGATTGAGACGTTAAGCGAGCGTTGGTGCTTGTTGGTGAATGAATGTAAAAAAATAGCAACCATGCAGCAGATTGACATTGATGCTAAACTTGATGTGTCTCAGCGGTGTATTTCACCTTCGGATTTTGGGTTTCATAACGCCCTGCGGGCAGGTGCGAATAATAATATTCGCTTCATCGATTTTGAGTATGCAGGCTGGGATGATCCCGGTCGCATGGTCAATGATTTTTTTTCGCAATTGGCTGTGCCCATTCCTCCTGTTTACTATGAAAGATTTGTACAGGAAGTGATGACGCCCTTCCCGCAAGCAGACCAGTTAGTTCAGCGTGCCCGGTTATTAAAAGCGGTTTATCGCATTAAATGGTGCTGTATTGCTTTAAATATCTTTATTCCTGTCCATATGGCAAGACGGCAGTTTGCTAATCCCAATCTTAACGTGGTTGATTTACGAAAAACACAGCTTGCAAAAGCTGAATTACTTTTAAAAACCGTGGAGGTTTCTAACTATGCCTCATATTGATTTCATGTCCGTTCTACATAAAAGCACGCAGCGCGATTATTTGGCTCGCGTGAATGACGCAGATTATCCTAAAGCAAAGGCTTCGGAATTAGCCAAAAAATGGGATTTTGATTATTGGGATGGCGACAGACGTATTTGTTACGGCGGTTATCGTTATATGGAAGGCCGTTGGGAAAAAGTAGCACGAGCGTTAGCGGAACATTATAACATCAAGCCGGGTGATAAAATTCTGGATGTAGGGTGTGGCAAGGGATTTCTTTTATATGACTTTACTAAAGTTGTTCCTGGGGTAGAAGTCTATGGCCTTGATATCTCCGGTTACGCAATTGCCAATTCAAAAGAAGAAATACGCGATCGCTTACAAGTCGGTAGTGCGACTTCTTTGCCATTTGCAGATAATTATTTTGATCTTGTTATTTCAATCAACACATTGCATAACTTGCATAATTACGAACTGGAACTCGCCCTGCGTGAAATCGAGCGAGTGGGAAAAGAAAACAAATATATTTGCGTAGAATCTTATCGCAACGAAGCGGAAAAGGCTAATTTACTCTATTGGCAAGTCACCTGCGAATCCTTTTGTACACCTAGGGAATGGCAATGGTGGTTCGAATTGACTGGATATACAGGTGATTATTCTTTTATTTATTTCGAATAATAAACGAGTTTAAAAGGGAACAACCATGCAATCGTTACCCAAAAAAATGAAAGCCGCGATATTAACGGAGCTCAAAAAGCCCCTCACGGTTGCCGAAATTGAATTACCGGAAACACTTGCTGTTGGCCAGGTTCTGGTGAAAATTCATTTTAGCGGTATCTGTGGGTCGCAATTAGGCGAAATTGACGGTGCCAAAGGGGAAGATAAATATTTGCCGCATTTGCTGGGCCATGAAGCATCAGGTACGGTCTTAGCTGTTGGGCCGGGTGTGCGTCATGTCAAGCCGGGGAATAAAGTAGTTTTGCATTGGCGAAAGGGCGTCGGAATTGATGCAGAAACCCCGACGTATTACTGGGATGGGCGCAAGGTGAATGCCGGATGGGTGACGACATTGAGCGAATATGCCATTGTTTCAGAAAATCGTGTAACGGCCATTCCTGATGAGAGTGATCTGGAAGTTGCGGCGCTCTTTGGTTGTGCGGTAACGACAGGCTTCGGCATTATTGAAAACAATGCTAAAGTCCGGATTGGCGAATCCGTTGTTGTTTTTGGCGCAGGCGGAATTGGACTTAACATTATTCAGGCTGCGGCCTTAGTGTCAGCGTATCCCATCATCGCAGTTGATTTATATGAGAGTAAATTGAAATTAGCGAAAGAAATGGGCGCGACACATGTGATAAATAGCCGGGATAAAGATCCACGTACTGAGATTCTTTCAATTTTAAGCGCCAGGAAGTTAGATGTTTTTATTGATAACACAGGATTACCTAATGTTATTGAACTGGGGTACAGCTTAACTCATGCACAGGGTAAAGTTATTCTGGTAGGGGTGCCACGTAATGGCAGTAACATCAACATTTATTCCCTGCCATTACACTTTGGAAAACAAATCACTGGATCACATGGGGGTGAAGCTATTCCTCAGCACGATATCTCACGTTATCACCATTTATATCAGGCAGGAAGAATCAAATTACGTGAACTGATTACAGATTATTTTTCACTCGACGATATTAATGATGCAATTCAAAACATGCGTAATGGTGAAGTACATGGCAGGTGTTTAGTAAAAATGTAATTCGTCTGTTGAAGGGGTGGGCGTGTTTGGCCCACCTTGCTCCATTTATTATCCTGTTACCGGAACACGCTTTAACCAGGCACTGGGCCAGTGGGTAATGTTTTTATTTAATGCGCTTTCATTAAACGGCCAGGAAGGCTGTTCGAGGATAAACTCCGGATGTTTGGCTGCAAACTCACGGGCAGCGGCTGCCGGGTTGTCCGAATCCCAGTTTGCCGCGCCACGAGGAACATCATTCAGAAATTCCATACTGCCGTCAGTGGCAACAATGTACGAACCCGATGTCACAAAAGGCGAATAAGCTTCAAGTTCAGCAGCCACATGGCTCTTAGTATGGTTTGAGTCTAAAATGACTAAAACAGTTTGCCCTGGCACCACCTGGTTTGCTACTTCAGCGACTATTTGTGGGTCAACCGAATTGCCCTCAATCAGGGTAATGTACGAGCTTAATTCATGGGCTTCTATTGCCTGACGGTTATGCTTGCGAATTTCAATATCAACCCCTATAACGCGTCCTTTCCCCATGGCTTTGCACAAGCTTGCGTAGAGAATTAAGGAACCGCCATGTGCTACGCCAGTTTCAATAATCAGATCTGGTTTAATGCGATAAATTACTTCCTGAATTCGCATCACATCTTCTGGTAGTTGAATAAGCGGACGGCCCATCCATGAAAAAGTGTAAGGATATTTTTCATTCCATCCCACTTTAAGCCAAAGATGAGATAAAGCTTCAAATGCTTCCCGAGAATATAAAGGATATTCACGCTGCTGGCCTTTTTCATTGATGCAAATAGTGGCATCAATCGTATTGATTTCCATTTTCATTTCTTACTCTCCGCGTATTAAATTCATCATTTCCAGATTGCGCCACCAGCTTATAGTACTTGATAAGCCTTCATCAAGTGGCAGTGTTGGCGTCCAGCCAACTTCATTTTTTAATTTATCAATATTGGCCAAAATCTTAGCCGGTGAGTGAGGTGGTTCAGGGATGCTGCCAAATTTAACCAATGTTTCGCCATCCAGCTTTTGTGCAATTCTTGTCACTATCTCTCGAATTTTTACGGGTGAACCAGAGCCAATATTGATTGCTCCTGTCACCTCCGAATCCAACACTGCTGCAAGCGCATGTCCCATGTCACTGACATGCAGAAAATCACGGATTTGATTGCCATGGGTACAGTTAGCGTGATTCCCTTGTAAAAGATTTGCGATAACATAAGGAATAAGTCGGTTTTTAGCTTCGCCGGGGCCATAGGGAAAAAAGATTCTTGCCCATGCCAGGTTACGGGACTTCGATTGGGCAAGTGCATTTAAACATTCATAAGCAGATTTTTTAACTTTTCCATACAGGCTTGACGGGTTTTCAGCGGTTTTTCCTTCAACACACACACCTTCATTCCAGTCATATTCAGCGCATGTTCCCAAACCCAATATTCGTTGGCCCCCTTCAGTGTAAAAGGCTTCAGCCAAGGAAATTGAGGCTTTGAGCCAGTAAACATTCTCGACTGCATCCCAGAATTTGCCATTTTCAGTGTACCAGGCAGTGTGTAACAGGTGAGTCGGGCGAATCTGTTTCATTAAAGCTAGATGCTTGTTGCAGTCAAGCAAATCGATAGAATGGACCGTGATCTTTTCTTGTGAGGAAGCGTGTGATTGTAATGTAGTAACATGCACATCGTAACCACGCTCGATTAAAGGTGCGAGTGTATGCTGGCCTATAAAGCCGAAGCCTCCTGTGACGAGCACTCTTTTTAGCATGATAGCCCCATTAAAAAATCGCCAGAGAAGGAATAGCGGTTACAAATTTTGCACCCCAATCCCGAACATAGGCAAGCTGTGCGGCAATTTCATCACGCAGATTCCAGGGCAATATGACAATCCAATGGGGCTTATCCAGTGACAGCTGGTTTTCTGCAACGATAGGGATGCGGCTGCCAGGTAAATATTTATGCTGTTTGGCAGGATTGCGGTCAACGACATATGCCAGCAAGTCTGGCCGCACGCCTGAAAAATTTAACAGTGTGTTGCCTTTTGCTGCCGCGCCATAACCAACGACTTTTTCCTGTTTGGATTGCGCTTCAAGCAGGAATTTTAAAAATTGCTGCTTGATATCAGTGATGCGATTTTGAAATCCGGCATAAAAAGATAAGTTTGCCATGCCAGCGTTGCTTTCAAGATTGAGCAATTCTGCGACACGTTGGCTGATCGGTTGTTTACCCGTGTCTATCCGCTGCGCAAAAACCCGCAGGCTGCCGCCATGGGTAGGTAGTTCTTCAACATCGAACACGCTCAAGCCATTCTTTTCAAAAATACGTTTTACTGCAGAAAGCGAAAGATAGGAAAAATGCTCGTGATAAATCGTGTCAAATTGTGATTCAGTCATCAGCCGGTATAAATGGGGGAATTCAAACGTAGCGACTCCCTCGGGATTCAGCAGGAGGGAAAATCCTGAAACGAAGTCATTAATATTGGGAACGTGCGCCAGGACATTATTGGCAATGAGCAAGTCAGCCCCATAATTATTTTTTACCAATTTTTTGGCAAAGTCGACTCCGAAGAATTCCATAAAAACGGTTAAATTTTTATTAATTGCGACAGTTGCGGTGCTTTCGGTCGGTTCAACGCCATAGCAGGGAATGCCTTTTTCCTGAAAGAATTGCAGGAGATAGCCATCGTTGGAAGCAATTTCTCCGACCATGCTATTCGGTCCTAATTTAAAGCGCTCAATCATAGCCAGTGCATATTTTTTGCTGTGTTCCAGCCAAGTGGAGGAATAAGAGCTGAAATAAGCGTATTCCGAAGAAAATAATTCTTCCCGGCCCGTGTAGTCCTCTGTTTGAGCTAGCCAGCAATTTGAACAGATCGAAACTTTCAAGGGATACCATTTCTCAGGTGCGCTCAGGCTCTGGCGAGTCAGATAGGCGTTCGAGGGGGGGGCACTGCCCAGATTGGCCAGGGGAATTTCTAGTTCAGCAAAACAATGTCTACATTTCATTCATGAGTCCCTTGAATTCGGCTGTTAAGAGGGGATGGTTCCTGTCGCGATCAGACATCTGCGTGATAGCTAATGGCCAGCTAATTTTAAGCATGGGATCCATGGGAGACAAGCCGCCTTCGGATGGCTGATGATATGGTGCCGTGTGAAAATAAAGGAGTTCGCAATCACCACTTAAAGTTTGAAATCCGTGGGCAAATCCTTTTGGGATGAGGAGGCTGTTACAAAGCTCGGGGGAGAGTATCTCGCCATGCCATTGCAGAAAGGTGGGCGAATTTTCACGCAAATCAACAGCAACATCAAATACACGCCCGCGCAAACAAGTCACTATTTTAGTTTCTGCGTAGGGAGCGCGCTGGAAATGCATACCCCTCACGGATCCGCAGGCTTGCGTGAGAGTTAAGTTTATTTGAGCAATGGATTCAGATAAACCGAATCCGGATAATATTTCCTGGCAGTACATACGCTGTAAAAAACCACGACTATCCCCAATGGGATTCCGCTTAATGAGCGCCAATCCTGGGAGAGGTAAATCCTGTAAACTGATTCGATTATCCATTCGCAGCTTCTTGATAGCGTTTGATTTGTGATTGGCTAAATTGCAACATATCATTGCCTTCCAGCCAATGACGATACCATTCTACTGTTTCAGTGATCGTTTTTTGCAATTGCCAACGAGGCGTCCATTTCAGGTATTCTTTTGCTTTGGTGGAATCTAACAGCAAAAGCGAGGCTTCGTGTCTTTCATGCGCTTGTGCTGGCATATGATAGGGTACATTAAGTAAATGACAAACCCGGTTTGCTATTTCGCCTACCGGCCGCATGTCTTCAACGCGAGGCCCAAAATTCCAGGCTTCAGCAAAGCGCGAGCCGTTTTCACCGAGAAGATGCTCAGCGAGCAAGATATACCCATGAATGGATTCCAGCACATGCTGCCAGGGCCGCACTGCCTGGGGATAACGGAGTGTAACGGAGCCGGATGAAGAAAATGCTCTGACACAATCAGGGATTAGGCGGTTATCAGCCCAATCGCCTCCGCCTATGACATTTCCGGCTCGTGCTGTAGCCAAATGCATATTGCGGCTGGAAGAAAAAAAACTGGCACGATAGGCGGCGCTGACTAATTCGGCGCAGGCTTTGCTGTTACTGTAGGGATCGATACCGCCCAGTCTGTCAGGTTCGCGATAGGGGTAAATCCATTCCCTGTTCTCATAACATTTATCGGTAGTCACAATAACAGCAGCACGCACGGCATCGCAGCATCGTATGGCTTCGAGCACATTTGCTGTTCCCATTACATTAACGGCATACGTTTCGATGGGGGCATCATAGGAATATTGCACTAGGGATTGAGCGGCGAGATGAAACACGACCTCAGGTTTGACCGTGTTTATTAATTTTTTTAATTCAGTGAGATTGCAAATATCCAGATATGTATCCGATGCCAGCAGAGTGGGAATACGGGCAGTATTGTAAAGGTTAGGTTGTGTTGCAGGTGGAAGCGCCACACCATGAACTTCTGCTCCGAGGTCTGCCAGCCATAAGCTTAGCCAGCTGCCTTTAAATCCTGTATGGCCGGTCAATAAAATCCGTTTGTTTTTCCAAAGCATATCATCTTTCATCCGGAGATCGCCTTCAGTTTTTTCACCTGATCCTGATTGTTCGATAAAACCCAGGGGGCTTTTCCGCGCGACCAGAGATCTTCCAGATAATTTTTATCACGCAAGGTATCCATTGCGTGCCAAAAACCATTATGCCGGTAAGCCATCAATTGCCCCGATGTGGCAAGGGAAGTCAAGGGTTCTGCTTCCCAGACGCTTTGGTCATCAGCGATGTAGTTAATTACTTTGGGTGACAGGACAAAAAAACCGCCATTGATCCAACCGCCTTCGCCTTTGGGTTTTTCTACAAATCCATTCACAATGTCATTATCGCCCAGATCCAATGCGCCATAACGTCCTGGTGGTTGTATGGTTGTGACGGTAGCGAGTTTACCATGAGCACGATGGAAATCGATTTGCTCCTGGATATTGATGTCACCCAAGCCATCGCCATAGGTAAAACAAAACATTTCTTCATCTGCAATATAGGATGCAACCCGCTTTAAGCGGCCGCCGGTGAGGGTATGTTCACCCGTATCCAGCAAAGTCACACGCCAAGGTTCAGCATAGTGCTGATGCACTTCCATTCTGTTATCACGCATATGAAAGGTAACATCGGACATATGAAGAAAATAATTGGCAAAATATTCTTTAATTACATAGCCGCGATAACCGCAACAGATAATAAAATCATTGATGCCGTAAGCTGAATAAATCTTCATGATATGCCATAGAATAGGCCGCCCACCGATCTCTATCATTGGTTTGGGCTTGAGTGAGGTTTCTTCACTGATACGGGTTCCTAAACCACCTGCCAATATAACCGCCTTCATGCAGAATGATCTCCTTCTAATTTTCTCTCATTGAGGTTGACCCAAATATAAACAAAGTTCCTGATAAGCATGGCCAAAGCTGTCGACACCGGCTAACCATTTTAATTCCCTGGCCAGCGCACATTTCCAATTCGCCTTGGTGTATCGTTGAATCTTTTTATTCAACTTTCTCATATCCCATAAGGAATAATAAGACAATAATATTTTAGGCATCCATTTAATGATGTTTTCAATCGACGCTTCCAGCCAGACTCTGCGTGTGCTTTTCAAATGATTACAAACGTTTTCTGAAAACAGATTTGATTTTTGATAAACATCTGCTGGCCATTTATTCTGAAGTACAGAATGGAAATATTCAGGCGGGCATCCCACTCCAAAATACATAGCATGCGCAATGTCCATGATTTGGAAAAAGGTTTCCTTGGAATATTTTTGCTCAGCCACATGATTTTGATAAAAATTCCATAGTTCTTCACGATAAAGAAGATAATGTTCCATAAATTCTTTAGGATTTTCAGCAAACCAATAGTAGGTTTGCCATTTATCCCGGTTCATATCGGCGGGATCGCAGTGCTGCCGGGCTGCATAAAATATAGGTAAACGATGGCTTTTTCCGATCAGTAAGGCAGAGGTTGCCTGGAAAAGCTCCTGGTAATGAAGACTCGGGTTCTTGCTCACGCCGGAAAAAATATCTAAAGCATTTTTTGTCCGGAAAACACCATAGAATAATGATTCATATTTTTGATAGAGCTTAAAAACGCGTGCTCCAGGATCTTCGGCGCCAATCCCTTTGGTGGCATATTCAATCCTCAGATGGACGTTATTTTGAACTTGATTAAAATTCAGATAAATTCCATCCACACAAACGTAATCCGGATTGCTTTGAAGGGTTGTCAAGGCTTGCAGCAAGCCATCTATAAATACTAAATCATCATCTGCGCAAAAAGCGCAATACGGCGTTTCAACCAGCTTCAGGCCTTCGAAAAGTTTTGCGGCAACGGGTATGGTTGAGGGAAAATTAACATAGCGAGCTTTGTCGCCTAGTGCGGCAACGGCTTGTTCATTCGATGTTTTTGATTGTGTATCGCTTGAATCGAGAATAAGGAAACGGATGGGCGTTTGCTTTGATGCGTAATAGTTCAGTAAACGAGTAAGATAGTGAGGTCTATTATAGGTTGGAATAATCAGGGTAACGTTCTGTAGGTTATTCCATTGTTTTTCTTTTTTATTTACCTGTTTTTTGTTAGGCATTTTTATTCACCATTCGCAACGCTTTGACATTTAAGTTTAATTGAATGCATCGGGATACCTACCAGTCCATGTCTTGCACCGGATGTCACCGAATGAATGGCTAAAGCATTCGGAACAGTATGCAATATTTCAGCTTCGCCTTCCTGGTTAACAAGGGCTGCTAAAATCCTGAAGACATAGTTGCCGGGTGGAAGCAGTGGTAACTGAAAAATGAACTTGACTGAAAATGTGTCTCCCTGATCAACCTCAAAAGGTTGATTACGTGTAATCAGATAAGAATTATCTGAAAAGAGGATCTGGCCGAGCCGATCCAATACCTGGAAGCTAACAACAGGCGAGTTGAGTCTGGATTCAGCCTTCACCTGAACAGTTAGTTTTACTGTCTCACCGCCTATCATTTGAGAAAAGGGTTCTTCTTTTTCATTGGTGAGGGTAACGCTCAAGATGGTTGCTCCCCCTTTATCTTGACTGGCAATGGCGTCAAAAACAGGGATCTTGAGAGTGCTATCCGATATGAGACGGGTTGGATTCGCTGATCTGGCATCCTTGAGATGCTGCGTTTGAGATTGGCTTAATGCCGGTTGCCCAAGGACAATCACGGGCTTTTCATTTTCATTCGAGCCTGCTTGCAAAGATTCATTTTCATTTGAAGAGACGTTTTTTGTGTGGCTAGTATGATCTTTATCCAGATACGCTTTTGCCACTTTGAGTGCTGGGCCAACCGCTTTAATAGTACCTTGCTCAAGCCATACGGCGTTTTGACAAAGGGACAAGACGTCATTTATAGAATGCGAAACGAATAGAAATGTTCCTTTTTTAAGAAAAGCACGGATGAAATTCATACACTTCTGGATGAAAAAAACATCGCCAACGGCTAAAGCTTCATCTGTGATAATAATATCTGCATCCACATGTGCCATGATTGCAAAGCCAAGTCTTGAGATCATGCCGCTGGAATAGGTTTTAACGGGTTGATTAATAAATTCCCCCAGTTCAGCGAATTCAACGATAGACTGATAGCGCTCGTGGATTTTTTTTCTTGTTAAACCTAATAAGGTGGCTTTAATGTAAATATTTTCCTTGCCGGTAAACTCGCCGTTGAAGCCGCTGCCATAATCGAGGATAGCGACTTTGCCATCAATCTCTACATGTCCCGTGGAAGGACGTAAATTACCAGAGATAATTTTAAGCAAAGTGGATTTACCGCTTCCATTTACGCCAACAAAACCCCAGCTTTCTCCTTTGCGAATATCAAGCGAAATGTTGTTTAATGCGTAAAAGTCGCGGTAATTTGGTGATTCCTGTTTTTCATTCCATTCAGATTTGGAAGGCAAAAGAGTTGTTAATAATCCCCTTACGGTAGTAACAAGCCGATCTCGTGGGGAATTCCAGAGCCGGTAGATTTTGGAAACACCATTGACGCGAACAGCAAAATCATCCGAGACCATTAAAAACCCCAATTGCCTATTCTAGCCAAACTTCTAGGTATCATTCTGGTTAACCGCTTAAGGATAGAGGAATGATCCGCGCTGATTTGGCGGGTTTGCATTGTTTCAAGGTAAAAATTCGCAAGCCGGTGGGCATTATTTAAAATGGACAAAGTGGATTTTGCCGCTGCAACTTTTGTTTTTATCGGTGTGGTTTTCAATACATTTTGCAATTCTGCTTTAAATCCGGATTTTTCGACGCCTTTTAAATCGATAGCAACGCCATATCTTTTTAAAAGCCAATAATCAAAAACAACTTCTTCGTTAATTAATACGGGCAAATGTGCATCCAGATAATCGGCAATCCTGCCAGAATAACAGGATTTGACGTATTCCGGCTTAAAATGACTATATCTTTGTCCAAATCCTTCATATCCTCCGGAGATAATTCCAAAATCATATTGAGGAAGTTCATGAATCAGCTGTTCCGCCGGCAAACTGTCATGAATGTGTAAATAGGGGTTATTGCGCTCAAGCTCTAAAAACTGTGCATAATCCCGTTCAAAATTGACGTTTGGATCGAGATGATGATCTTTTCGATAAGACCATGGCGGATAAATATGAAAGTGAATATGCTGGTTTAAGATGAGTTTAACGAGTTCTAAATAGCAGCAATCATACATACCATATGTTTCCAGGCTGATTGTTCCTACAGAAACAATATGGATCTCGTCGCTGGACGTTTTAGGAGTTAAGACCGGACGGTCATTCCAGCAATATTCAGGGAAGAAAATGATTTGGGGTGGAATCTTGAGATGGTCCAATCGTTCTGCGCATTTGACTTGTAAATCTCGCGCGCAGAACCCATCCGCCAATGCTAAAGCCTCTTTGGTAGTGCTATAGCGTTCTGGACAATAATCCATTAACGAGGGGGAAAAGACGTCATTGAGATCAATGACAACGGGTGCAACTTTGTCATGGCAAAATAGCAGAACATAATCGTCAATTGCACCTGAAAATACATGAACAAGCCGCGGAGCCAGCATTTTGGCGTATTTATGGGCTTTTTTGGCAGATTTAACTTCCAAAAAAAAGTCAAAATGGCCATCGGGTTTAAATGGGGTTGAATTATAATAGAGTAAGCCTACCACCCAGCCAAGTGATTTTAAAGCATGAGCCATTTTAATTTCTCTTTGCCGTAGTTGAGAAGTGACAAAGAGTATTGATTTATTAGTTCGCAATTGTTTAGCGGCAGCAAAAAAATCCATTTTATTTCCTGACATAAATGATCATTGTGACATCCAATTCAAACTAACCCCTTTAATTGCACATTCCCTGGAGTATAAAGGATTCATCTCTTAAAATAACGAGACAGCAAGTTGATAACAGTAATGCTTATGTATTACCCCTTGTAAAAATTTGTGTAATAAAATTGCGCTTATAATAAAGTTAACGCTTTGTTTGTGTCAATTAGAATAAGTAGTTTGCCGTATTAAATTAACTAGGTTTACTGCCTGTTTTTTTCTTTACATTTGCAAATTAATTAATGGAGGTTGGACGAACTCTAGATGGTATTCATTTGTCACTTCATGGCGTTTCGATAAAATTATGGTCATTTTAAAGTGAGTTAAAAAACCGGGCGATCGCCTTGCCAGGAAGCTTTAGCCAAAACCGTCCATCCGAAACGAGTATTCAATAAATTAAATTTGAATAACCAATCAAAACAATTCATGACGAATGAGACAAAACTACTGTTGCCTTGTTCTTGTTGTTTTGCATCGTTAAGGATGGACTCGCCTCTTAAAATAAAAGCTAATCGATATAAATTATGAAAAGGAAAGCCAGCACATGCAGTTTTTTCAACTTTATAACCCGCTTGTGTCAACTCATTTTCCAACATCTTGGCAGTGTAGTGTTTTCTATGGCCTACTTGATGGTCAAAGCTAGACATGGGTCCACCTGGTACACTAACCACAAGCGTGGCATTGTTTTGTAAAAATTTACCGGCATTATTTAAAAAGATGACTGGTTCATCCAGGTGTTCAAGTACTTCAGAACAGATAGCGTGCGTAGCCCATTCCCGATGGGGAGCGGGAGGCTCGTATTGCTGAGTGCACAAATCAGCTTGAAAAAAAATCCCTTGAGGCAGGCTTTGTTTAGCAATTTCTAATCCAACAAAGCTATTGTCTGTTCCCTTGAGCTGGATATTGCTATAGCAGTTTGAAAAATACTTTAACAACCTTCCTGTTCCGCAGCCGATATCTATTAGTTTGGCAGGAGACGAGGTTTGATGATTGAGGCCAATTAATCGCTCAAGGCATTTCCAGCGATATCTGACTGCTGGCGTATTGAAATAGATATCTTTGGACAATTCTTGCCAATGACTATCCCAATTATCAGCTTTTGGAGAATTTTCCAGCATATATCGCTCATCCTTAAGTTTAAAACCAAAAATTATAGAAGAATCAGGATGCAATGTATATTTGTTTTGGTTTATTTCAGGTACGAGGATGTTTTGTGGAGGGATACTGGTGAAGAGTCAATTTGTCTGATAATATTTCCACGCAATAAGGACAATGGCAGGCGATAATATGGAAATTGCAGATAATTTGGATATAAGACCAGCCGATTTAACTTTGGTATTTTCTTACCTTAAGCGGCAAGCATGCCCTGGCTGTTTTGCAGCTTCTAGAGAGGGCACTTTAGAAGTGCAATCTGCTCCCGCCGCGGAGGAACTTCCCATCAACCAGCATGGAAAATTCCTTTCTGGTTATACAAACCAACGGGTTTTCTTTTCTTACTTTCGTTGTTCTGCGTGTGAATTACTTTATTGCCCAATTTATTTTACCCAAGAACAGCTGGATAGTTTATACAAAAGCCAGTTAGAAAATATGGCAGAAGTTCCATTACCTGCTCGAGAGCGCACTCAAAAAGCCTATTATCAACTGCTTGAAAAATATCATACGCCCACAGGAGGATATCTTGAAATCGGTGCCGATATTGGCCTTTTTGCCAAATTTGTTTCGATAAGCCCGAAGGTAGATAAATTATTTTTATATGAGCCTAATTGTGAAGTACATGAAATCCTGGCGCATCAGATAGGAAACAAGCCTCACAAAATAATAACTAAAAATTACAGTGCTGCAGATATTGAGCCAGAAACGATCAGCACAGCTGTCATTATTCACGCGCTGGATCACATTTTGGAGCCTCGGCAATTAATGCGGGATATTTACCTTAACTTAAAGCCGGGCGGCGTTGTATTTATCGTCACGCATGACGAATCATCCTTATTGGCACGCCTTTTAGGGAAAAAATGGCCACCATTTACTTTGCAGCATCCCCAACTCTTTAAACCCACGACCATTCAAGCTTTATTAAAAGCCGAAGGATTTGATATTTTAGCTAGTGAAAAAACAGCAAATTATTTTCCACTGACGCATTTTATTAAAGGTGGATTGACTGCAATAGGATTAGATAAAATTCCTGTACCGGCCTTGCCCAAGTTCATTCTCCCTATAAAGCTAGGTAATATAGCTACTATTGCACAAAAGCCGTTGGACGCAATGTCATGATAAATGGAATAGATTTTTCAATGGATTATTCTATTCAAATTACCCTTGTAGCTTGTCTTTTTTTTCCTTTCTTATTAATGATTCTGGCAAGAATACCAAAATTTACTGGAAGAAACGCCGCGCAATTTTTTCTGAGTTTTATTATGACAACATTAGGTTGGATAATCGCATTAGGGTTGCTCATTACGAAAAATAGCAGTGGATTTGGTTGGGCAAGCTTTTTTTTATACGGCGCGTTAATGCTCATATACCTTGAAATTTGGGGGCTGCTATCCCGTGGTTATACTATAGGATTATTACTGACTTTCTATAAGGCAAAAAAATCACTTACCGCGGAAGAATTAGCTAATTTATATCGGGGTGGTCATGGCCTGGATTGGTTGATAAAGCATCGGCTTGCGGGATTAATATCCACAAAATTGATTAAATTACATGACAATAAAGTGACCCTTACCATCAGAGGAAGGATAGTTGCGTTTTTATATAAGTTATCTGTGTTATTTTTAGGTTTGAGGTATTCAGGATAATGGAATTAAATTTAAGTTTAAGCTTAATATGCTTCGGAATTTATTTAATTCTTACACCGCTATTACTTCGTCTAACGAGAAATATTTCACCTTCTATGCTAGTTTGCGGTCATGCCTTGTTGATCTATATTTTCGCGTTGGGCTTGATAGCCATCAAGGGATTATCTATCAATTTTTTTTCCTTTTCTTCCTTTTATTGGTTTTTAACGCTAAGTTTCTTGATGATTTTTGGAGCAATATATAAGTCAATTTCGTTGCGTATGATGTTACATCTGCTTAAAAAACCAGATTACACGGATGAATATAATGAAATTTTAAAGAATTACATAAGAAACCAAAGCTATCAAAACCGTATTGATATCTTAATTGAGAAAGAGTGGATTGAGAAATATGATGATGTTTCTTTTAAATTGACTAAAAATGGCCAGAGATTTGCGCGAAAATTATTAATGATGCAACAACTATTTTACATCAAGGAAAGTGGCTAATCATTAGGAGAAGCAGTTTGAAAATACTAAAATTGCTCATCTGTTTTACTGTCAGTGGCGTTTGCCTACTTCTCATTTTTAGGAAAGTTGACGTAAATGAAGTGTCGCATTTGTTGTCAAATATAAGTTATATATGGTTATTGATAGGTACCATTATTGGTGTATTGAAAATGTGGATGACTGGATTCCGTTGGCGTTATTTGGTTCCACTTCGCAACAGATTGACTGCTATGCATAGCTTTTATTTTTATTCTATTGGCACCATGATTAATATGGTATTACCCTTCAGAATTGGCGATATTTTAAGGGCTAGGCTAATAGCGGAAACTTTAAAAATTCCTAACACAAATGTGCTAGGAACGATTGCCCGAGAACACATTATGGATTTGGTGTTACTCTGTAGTTTATTGTTAGGTTGCTTAACCATCTATTCTTATCGTTTACCTAGTCAGGTCATCTCTACCGTAAATACTTTTCTCACTATTGTCGCTGTTGTATTCGGGGCCGCTTTTTTGCTTAAAAAAAATAATTTTCTAATGGCGAAGTTAAAAAAGTTAAATAGTTTAACGCTGCCTAAGCCACTATTATTTTTTTCCGGAATGCTCACCAATTTTTATTCTGGTTTTTTTCAGCTAGGCGATTTAAAAAATATTACCAAAATGTTCGGCATGTCCGTTTGTATTTGGATTGCGCAAGGATTTTGGATATACACATTGCTTTGTTCATTGGGAATCGCTGGAAGCTACCAATTAGGAGTCGAAGCAACTGTTGCTCTGATGATCATGATGGGGATTGCTGTGATGATTCCAGCTTCGCCAGGGTACATAGGCACTTTTCATTTAATGGTTATTTTAGGTTTGACCCAAATGGGTGTGCCAAAATCCGTATCACTATCGTATGCCATCCTTGCCCATGCTCACGCAGTAGGTGTGGCTGTCTTAATGGGAATATATAGTCTTTGGAAAGGAAATATTAAATTATCATTTTATTTTAATTTAACGGATAAATCTGCGGCAATACAAGAGGTCCTATGACAGATATCAGTTTTATCGTAACTTGCTACAATGAAGAAAAGCATGTTATTGGAGCGATTGAAACAGTTCATAAAGTGGCGACTTTTTTAGGGTTAACACATGAAATTCTTGTTTTTGACGATGCTTCAAAGGATGGCACGTCAGCCGTGGTGAAAGCATATATGCAACAATTTCCTCATGTCCCTGTCCAACTATACCAGAATAAAACAAATAAAGGCGTTGCTTATAATTTTGTTGAGGGTGCTTTTCAAGGTAAAGGCAAATATTGTCGTCTTATATGCGGTGATAATATTGAATCGATTGAGACGCATACAACGATTCTTAAAGCCATAGGTCAAGCGGATATGGTAATACCTTTTTACAGGGTAATAGAAGGACGTACTTTATTGAGGCATCTGATTTCTAAAGGTTTTACTCGGGTAGTTAATTTAATTAGCGGTTTTTCAATTAAATATTATAATGGATGCCCAGTTTTTAAACGCACTGATATTATGCGTTGGCATGTTGAGGCGACCGGGCTTGGTTATCAGGCCGAATTGATTATTCGGTTGTTGAGACAGGGCAAAAGTTATATTGAAGTGGCTGTAGACGGTTTTGATCGTGAAGGATCTGTTTCATTTCGCTTAAGAAATGTTTTATCGGTTTGCCATTCAATAGTTAAAATTTCTCTATCAAGGCTTCGGGTGGCTGTATTGAAATAAACAGTATTGGTTTAAAAATTTGATGCGTCCTATTTTTTAATTACAAACCTATATTGTTCATATCTATGACATCTTGTTGGCGACACTTGCTGTGTCTCCAACGAAATGACCACTCCAAATTGATATCGAGGTTGCCTTTAAAAATAAGCAAAGTGTGAATTAAATTTGCACGCATTATTTTACTATTTTCACTGGAGGGTCCTTTGAGCTTGTAGCAATGTGAAAACTGAATTGGGAGTAAAAGAGTAGAAGTTGCTTTGCTTTTGGCCGTTATATGGATACTTCCTTTTTTAAAGATCATTTTAACTTCACGAGCAGGTATGAAATCAATTTTATCAGGCAACTCAACGTAGGCTGTGGTTTCAAGAAGTTCCGGATCAGCTTTTATTTTTTGATAAAATTCTTCCACATTATGTAAGGGCAAGAGCCGAGTTGGTGAATAATTACCTAGATTAGGTTTGGATAATTCATACAAATAAAGCGTTGCATGTTTACCTGCTTTAAGTTTGTGGCGCAACCTTACGTTTGTATTGGAAACCGGCGCGTCGATGATGATGAAGCGTACTCCCATAGCACGTAAGATATTTATATTTGCTGCGTGTGGAAAGGCGAAGTGCGTTTCGGCAGCATCTCCTGGATTGCTAAGAAATTTTATTATGTAAAATGTTAAGGGACGAGACAGTCCTTGTCCATATTCTGAAAGAGTAGGAATATTCCAAGTCCAAAGGTCTAACAGATCATGACTACTGCCAGTTTCTTTAGCGGCTGCTGTAAGAAATTCCTCAAATTGTCCTGCTTCAACAGCAGTAGTTTTTCTTACCCCTGCTACTTGCCTTAGGCTTCCATTTTTATTTCCATATAGGGTAGCAACTATACCCTTAAAGGACTTACCAGGGTGCAAAGCGGCCTCTTGTTGTAATATGTTAATAATGGGCGTTAATTTATGGCGATTCTCAAGCATAATAGAAGTTTGGGGAATTTTTGCCTCAGTTTTAATTGCTTTTATGGTTTCTCCAGGGTTGGTGTAAAGCACAATCCCAACGAAAGTAATTATGCCAAGGGTGAATAGAAAATAGATTGATAATAAAATTGAGCTGAAAGGGCGTTTTAATCGATAGGTGATTATATTAATTGGCAGAAACAAAATATATAAACTATAGAGTGCGAATAGCGAATACATCATTAAAAAATAACAGACGGGCGCAACAAGAGAAGAAAGAATGCTAAGGCTCATTAGCACAAACATGACCAACAGAGCTGTCCAACAAGCCGCGATGAGAATTCCTACGCGAGCAACTGATAAAGGCATTGTCAGCCACGCGGTGATACCGCCAGCGATTATTGCAATGTTTAACCAAAGAGCACTGACTGAAATTGGCCAGTTGGGGAAGGGCGGACAGTATACTCCCCAAATACAAAGCGTGTTCCACACACCAGCAATATTTTCTTTGTTAAGTGCATTGAAAAAATTATGAAAGTTTATGGATAAAATAGGTTGGTGTACCAAAAATCGCGCTGAATAAGCCTTTGCGCTGGCATAAAATTCCGGTAACCCTAATATAAGCAAGGTACCAATAACTACCAATCCACCGAAACATCGCCAAAGAAATTGTTCTCTTGTTTGCGAAGAGATAACTATGCAACTCAACAAAAGCACTGTTCCTATCATCACACCAGCATTATAAAAAGGCGCAACTACCAAAATCATAGTAATGAGTAATGTCAAAAGCCCTACTAGAAGGAGATTTTTCCAAAACCTTTTTAACTTAGGTAGATTAGATTTGTTTCCGATGTTTAAGCATGTTATTAGGCAGGTATTAGACAATGCTAACGTGTGGCCAAACATAGGCGCTACAGTGAACCATCCCGCAAGGCCAAAATAAAAGTTAAAAGGTGGAAATAGGAGAAGACACGCCCAAATTGAAGCTGCAAAGGAGTGTAGAGGTTTGAAATGAAGCGTAAGCCCCAGTGCAAAAGTTGATAGGATTACCTCTAAAGCGTAAATTGTATAAGATGCAAGTATTTTTATACTCTGAGGCATTCCTGAGAAAAAAACCCACTGTCCCGGATCAAAATACGGATTAATCGTGACTAGCATACTAGTCATCCCTTGTAGGGGATTCATTGAAGTCAAATCGTAAAGGCCAGACCATTCAGCAGTTTTAAGGCTAATCCACAAATTATATTCGCCATCACGATACATATATAAAAGCTGAGGGAAGCGCATCCAACCTGGGATTAGAACTACTAATATAATAATAAATGCAAGCCCAAGTAAAAAAGTGTTTAAAAAAAACCTCCAAGTTATGCCTTCGCTAGATAGGATACGCTTTTTTGCGATTGGCAAATTTATTTTATCTAAATTCATCCATGAAGTCCGTAGTCTGTTGAGTGCAGTGATCAGCTTTATACCATTTTTTTTAGACCCAAAAAAGGCATAAATTTTTATCAAGCTTGTTGAAAGGATTTAAAATTGCTCTAAGATAATTTTAAGAAAAGAGATTCCCATCTGTTTACGCTATCAAGACTGATTTCAGTATCATCCGAGGTTGTGTATGTGAATAGAGATTATTGATATCGATTGTCAATTATTTTTTCAAATATAATATTTTGGTGAATTTTATATCAGCCAGCTTAACTTTAAATGCAAATCCCAAAATCAGAGGAACTTCAAGTTACTAGATATTTATTTAATCTGGCCTAAGTTGGGATTTTTATGCCGTGTTTGATGCTGGTGAATAGCTAGTTAGTCTGATAATATTTCTTCGAAATCAGTGTAATGGCATAAAGGTACATACAGATCTAGCGAATGATTTTTGCTTTTTTTTAGGCGCGATTGCTAATTTTTTTATTCCGCTTTTTTAATTAGGAGATAAAGGCTATTTCAAAATAGTTGAGTACAACAGTCTGCATTAGATAGCGCTAGGATAAACATATTGGCTTGTTAAGAGGGATTGTAGAAAGATTATCAACCGGATAATTTAATGGATAAATCTACAGCGATACAAGAGGTTCTATGACAGATATCAGTTTTATCGCAACTTGCTACAATGAAGAAAAGCATGTCATTGGTGAGATTAAAACGCTTCAAAAAGTAGCGACTATTTTAGAGTTAACACATGAAATTCTTGTTTTTAACGACGCTTCAATGGATGGCACGTCATCCGTAGTTAAAGCATCTATGCAACAATTTTCTCATATTCCTGCCCATGTTTACCAGAATAAAGCAAACAAAGCGTTACCTATAATTTTGTTGAGGACGCTTTATGCGTTGGCATGTTGAAGCGACCGGACTTGATAAGCAGGCCGAGTTGATTATTCGGTTGTTGAGACAGGGCAAAAGTTATATTGAAGTGGCTGTAGACGGTTTTGATCGTGAAGAATCTGTTTTATTTAGCTTAAGAAATGTTTTATCGATTTGCCATTCAATAGTTAAAATTTCGCTATCAAGGCTTCTGGTGGTTGTATTGAAATAAACAGTATAGGATTTAAAAAATTCTATTAGCATAATTAGTCTTATCAGGAAGATATTATGGAGTTAAAAATGATAAAGGTTGTTTCCAAGGGAAATTTGATTATTGCGGCTTCTATATTTTGTTTTTTTCTCATTTTTCTTTTTAGTTGGCTTGTTAATGGAGGTGCATGGGTATGGGGCTTATATTCAGAGGTTGATGGTCAACTTGCCGCATGGCTTTCAAAATTCTTGATTGGGTGGGGAAAGCCCTTTGATATGAGTACCATTAACCCTTTTCAGGGCATGGGATCTATATTTATGCCCATGAACCCATGGTGGAATCCTGGCGCCTTAGTTTTGGGATTTTCCAGCAATACATTAATTAATTTTACTATTTCCTATTCGATTTATTGGGTGGAAATTTTTCTTGCTACCTTTTTTTTGGCAAAGACAATAGGTTTAAATAAAATAGAATCGATTCTTGCCGCAGAGATATATGTTTTATTTTTTTTTCCTCCATTTTCTGCTTATTTTCAAGCCATCCCTTTTTTTTCGCTCGCCCCAATGTATGCGCATTGGATGGCAATTATAAGCGTAATGACAATTGCTTATATCAAATTGGGCGAATATGGAACGTTTTATAATATTTTGCTGGTTTTTTTTCTCGTGGTTGCGAGTTTCTTATTGGCTCTGACAGCGGGGGCTTATTTTATTCCTTATGTTCCTGTATATGCGTTATTGGTTTTTGGATTTTTCCTTTACAAAATCAATCGCCAGCACCTGTTTTGGAAGATAGGAGCAATTTCCTTAGTAGCGTGTCTTTTTTTAATTATGCATGGTTATCATTACTATACAGACACATTTAAATATATCTCCGCTGCTGCTGATATGCCCAATAATAAAATATCATTTTCCATGCCTAAGGCATGGAATAATCACGCACATGTTTTATTTGCCCCGCCAATCTTTTTTATCTATTTTCATGTTGTTGCACTTCTAGGTGGATTGGTTGGGTTATTTTCCCAACATGGTAAATATAGATGGATTGCCGTTAGTTTTCTTTTAATTGCTTTAATCCCGGATGGCGTAGCGTTTGTACTCGAGAATGGTATAGTTTCTGGTGGAAGCATTAGTCAAATCAATAACTATTATTATCTTTGGGCTGCCTATCCTATATACTGTGTTTTTGCAATTATATTCGTATCGTTTTTATGGCGCCAAGTTGTTAGATTGAAATGCGTACTAGTAAGAAATTTTTCAATTAATTTGGCCCAGCCTATTTTCATAAAGAGTTGGAATACTCTTTTTCCTTTTATAATATTATTGATACCACTTATTATACCAGTGTTAGCAATCAAAATTTGGCTTGATACTTTCGCGAATAATTCCGAGTCTCTTAAGGTTCCCAATAAAACACCTATTGTGGACTATCTCGAAAAGCAAACAGCGCTTAAACCAGGCGTGATTTTCAGAGGCACAACGGTTACCTATCTTGCCAGCCAAAATTCTCCATTGAGGCAGCTTTTTGAATCAAGTGATGCAGATCATCACTTTAATCCAAATAAATATATATTAGCACGAGAATTTTTAAATAAGCGATTTGGTAATAGACATATGTTTTCTGATTTGTGGAATTTTAATATTCCTACTCTCGAGGAATATGGGCACTTGATATCCTTACCCATCTATGTTTTTTTTAAAGCTATGTTAGCTGAAAAAGATGATGTTTATAATCGTCATTTTTTAAATGTCTATAAATTGAATTTAAAGGTTCTGAAAGCATTAGGTGTGAGATATATTATCTCTGATAAAGCTTTGCATGGTACCGACCTATCTTTGGTGATGATTCAAAGAATGCAAGGGTCTGCGGCAGCTGCTTACGTAGATTATAATGTCTCCATTTCTGCTAAAAGGGCTTTTGACGAATTACAAAAAAAATACAAGATTAATGATGTCATATCGAGCTCAGTATTCAGAGCAGAATTTAAAAACAAATTGAATAAAATTCACCCTCATATGCAGCAAGAGAATGAAAAAACTGCTACCTATTTAGAATCAGCAATAAATTCTGCATTAGGAGCAAATCAGCAGGCAAATTGGTCATACGCTGATTTGGAAAAAATTAAAAGCTATTTCAATATTGTCATGTTTACGTGGATGGCTAGTCCTCCTTTATATTTATACGAAATTAAAAATGCTAATCTTGGGACTTATAATCCAACCAATATAATTCGAGAAAATTCAGCCAAGGAAATATTTCTCCAGCTGTCAAGGCCAAACTTCTCGTTTGATAAGTCGGTTATTGTTCAAAATGTATTGCCCAAGAATATAGTTAATCAATTGGTTAAAGCAAAAAACTCAGAGATGCGATTTGGACGGAACGTTATACGAGTTAAGGCTGAGAGTGCTGGGTGGTCTTTATTGCTTTTACCTTTACAGTACTCCCATTGTTTCAGCGTTACTGAAGTACAACGTTCGCCCAGCACAGAACCCACCACCCGTTTGATTCGCGCTAATTTGATACATAGTGCCTTATTATTTAAAGGGAAATTGGATGCTAAATTAAATTTTAATTTCGGAATAGGTAGTAATGTTCACTGTAGGCAGCAGGATATCAACGATATGAAGGAGCTTGGAATAATTACAAGTGTTTAGCAATTTCTATTATAGAACTTCCTGAGCACTTCGAAACCAGGTTCGAACGTTTTTTATCCAGATTTGGATGGGTAGTAATGCTGCATGCCTGAGAGTGGATACCCTTTCACCAGCGATGCCTGTTGGTGGAAATTCTCCGCGCTGTGGATGATAGTAAGTCTTGAAAACAATATCCCATAGAGGAAAAAAAGCAGCGAAATTTCTGTCGAAATGCTTATCTAGGCGACTATGATGGATTCTATGTACCTGAGGTCCTCCAAAAAATCGGGTTAAAGGTCCAAGTTCAAAGCGTAGATTGGCATGTATGAAATAACCCCATGAAGTGAAAAGCATGCCAATGACGCCCGCCGGCATGGGATCGAGCTTAAATAACACAGCAAGCGGTATTGCAAGAAAAGGAATGCGAAAAAGCTCTTCTAGCCAATGATGACGACTTGCTGACGATGCATTGACATGCTCGTCTAAATGATGAATTTTATGCTGAGCCCAAAGCATAGGAATAATGTGTTGAAAGCGATGGAACCAGTAATAGAAGAAGTCAGCAATAATTACGCCTAATAACCCCGCTGCTACTTGCAAGCCAATGTTGCTACCGGAGGCAAAGCGCAAATCGATTAGCCCCATGCCCACTAATGCTCCTGCTTTGGTTACAGCGGCTGCACTTACTCCTCCCCAGTAACTGCTTGCAATAAGATAGAGGAGCGTGATGCGTATATTGAGAAAGTAAGCGTTCAACGGCTGTTCCAACTCAGCTGGCATCCAACGTTCCACTACAGCAAAGGCGACCAAATTAGCGATAGTTACTGGTAACCCTAAGCCAGAAATAAAAGTAACGAGCGTTTCCCACATTTTCACTCCCTGAATGTATCATAGATTAAGTCTATAATATTATAGACGAGCTCCCTCATTTTCTACCTGACGAAGATTTTAGCCATCTTTAAATTAAACTTTACATTTGATAATTAGCAGTGTCCGTTTTGATTTCGCTTTGCAACAAGCCATCCACCTATTAACTGAGGGTTGCAGTAGTCATTCTGTAATGTCGCAAGGAGCTTTTGATTAAATGAAGTTTCTGGTAATCGGGGCTGTATAAATGAATCAGCCGGATCATCAAAAAGTAAAAAGTCAATTTTTTTATCTTTGATTTTCTGTATGAGGTTATTGAAGTTGCTGTTTGTTAATGACAGGCCAAAAAGGTTGCCTGTCCAAAAAGGTCCAGGGGTATTAGCAGTTTGATCAGTAAGCACAGGTATTGAAGTTGACCATGCAATTGAACCTTGCGATGCGAGATTCCTCAGGGTTTTGGCACGTTCCTGTAAATGAGAGCAATAATCCGCTGGTAGTACTAGTCCGCCCGCACAACCTGGCTGAAATCCCGAACGCCACTGGTTGCTATATAGCGGATCAATTACAAAGTAGGGTAGATTTTTTGCTGCGATTGGAAGCAATATCAACGATCCAATAACGAATGGTACCATGCTTTGGTAGCCTTTTGTAAACATTGGAATGAGCAAAAGGCTATAAAGAGCAATAAAAGTCCATAAATTCCAATCATCAGGTCGATTTATGTAATAAGGGAACCAGACCAAAAGCATTGTTGCAATCGCACTCGTCATTGCATCGGGTGCAATGGATTTCCGATCAAATATACATTGCATAGATTGCATAAATTTGTAACTGGCGTGTGCCATGATGACGATTACTAGAGAACGCAAAGGTAACGCAAGCCCCCCAAAACCGCCGGTAAATAATAAAAAGAAAGACGCCAATGATTTTATATCGGTTGGAAAAGGCCATGCTTTAAAAAAATAGCGATAACTCAATGCAAGCATGAGGAAAACGGAGAACAAGGCCACCATGCCGCTTATAGCGGAAGTCACCCACGCTCGAAGAGGCTGATGACGTAATTGTACTAGCCATGCCATGCCTAAACCGGCAGTCGCAACTACACCAGTTTCGAAATTGGCAATAAGCGCAAATCCTGAAACTCCACCAGCAATGCCCCCTGCCCAGATTGTTGATGTTCGGTTGATTAGAAGCACAAAGCAAATTGCGACAGGTACCATTAAGAAACGTAATCCTGATTGATTGGGGTACCATACGGCAAAGCCATCAGTACTAAGCCAAGGCACAACGGCAACGGCGAGAAAAGTCATTGCTACAGCACGACTGCTTTGACAACGTATGCGAAGCCACCCAGCCAAAGCAAATGCAACAAGACAGAGTACTTGGCCTGCTTGAGTGATGCGGATTAACATTGCAAATGTTGGAATCTGTATCTCTTTCGCTATAATGCCAATCAAGGAAGACCAGAGCATGCTATAATAGGGCGGACTGTCAATAGAAAATAAATGCCCAGCAGCTAGCTGTCGTCCTCGATACATAACCATATCATAATGCTGGTCAAAGCCTTTCAATGCCGAAGCAACTGGTTCAGGCGTATGAAGCCATCCGGGTAGTAGTGCGCTGATGATTAGGATAGCTATAAAAGCCCACGCAATCCAGCGTAATCTTGCATAATAAGCTGTTAAGGCTACGATAATCGTGATTAACAGAACCATCCATGCTCTAACATCAAGGCTGGAAGTCCATACACTTACCACTGCGGAAATTAAAATCAAGATACCAAACATAGCTGACGAACTTTTTTTAATAACAAAGTGATCACTATTATTTTTGGAGAGTAGTCCGATAATGAAAGACGAACCTATAATAAAGCACAAAAAAACTTCATATGCGGCTCGCTGGGGAAACGAGTCGATGATACCGTATAAATCAACCTGCTCTGGCAAGAATATTTGTAATGTTTGGGGATTATAAGGAATCAGAAAATACGTTCCAGCAAATAAGATGAGGGCTATTCCTACAGATAAACATAATCGCTGATCCAAATGGCAAAAATGATTGCTGGTACTGTTGTTCCATTCAGTAATGCCATTCATAATAAAGGCAAAAAAAGCTTTGAGGGTAAATTTTTTATTTATATGTGTTGATGCTGAGGGGGGTGTTTTTTTATAGACAATGGCTAACCAAAGTGATGCGATTAACAATAGTTGTGTTGCTACAAGAGAAAATCTAATACCAATTGAATTGTTCCAATGAACAAGTAAATAAAAATAAATAAGTATTTGGCTGATCAATAAACAAAAAAGTAATCCGTGTAGAGCAAGATGCTTTGCAAATTTCATGCGGATTATTTCTACTGTATTTTTTATCATATACTTTTTCTCATCGTTAGCAATAAGTTTAAGCTAGCATGGTTTAAGCATGTTATGCCAAACATATAACATGCGCATGTCATATCTCGCTTCGTTTTTGCAAAGCAAACAAAAAAAATTACAATGGCTATTTCGTTAACCAACCGTCGCACTAGAGTGCCACTTGGTCAGCGCTGCCTGATTAAGCGGATTAGATCTAATTTCAGTAGACTGCATAGGTATACCAACAAGTCCTTGCATTGTATAAGCGTTTACAGATCGAAAAACCAGCGCTTTATTTATAGTTTGCAGTAATACGGCATTACCTTCTTCTTCGCCTACAGCTATCGCAACCCGAATGGTATATTCCCCTGTAGGAAGTAAAGGCATTTGATAAGTAAATTCAGCAACAAAAGTAGTTCCTGCTTTTATTGCCACACGTTGATTTTTAGTCACTAAATAGGAATTATCAGCAAAAAGTACTTGTCCAAAACTATCTAGTGCCTGAAAACCTATCATCGGGGATTGCAGCTCACACTTGGCTAGAATCTTAATGTTAAGTGTTACTATTTCTCCACCTCGGGTCGACAAAAGTGCTGTGCCTGCTTTATCACATAAAGTCACCTTTGTTATGCTAGCTTCGCCAGTTCCTATATTGTCTTCTAATTCACAAGGTAAAATTTCAATATCATTAAATAAATTGACATTATTTGTATGATTTAATTGGCCATCTATTAAATATTCAGAAATTTTATAATCCATCAGCTTGCTTAAAGCAGACTGTTCCAGTGCGATTTCTGATTTTATGATCTCAATTACATTAGATTTCTGTTGAAGCTCACTTTCCCCTTTGGATAAATTCTTAACATAATCCAAATGCTGCTGGTCCAGATAATTTTGCGTAACACTTGGGGCCGGTCCTATTGCCTTAATAACCCCATGCTCAAGCCACATGGCATTTTGACACAGCGATAAAACGTCATTGGTGGAATGCGAGACAAATAAAAAAGTGCCTTTTTTAAGAAATGACCGAATAAACTTCATGCACTTTTGAACAAAGAAAACATCTCCAACCGCTAATGCCTCATCTGTGATGATAATATCCGCATCCACATGAGCCATAATGGCAAATCCCAGCCGGGAAACCATGCCGCTAGAATAGGTTTTTACTGGCTGGTTGATGAAATCCCCGATTTCAGCAAATTCGATGATAGAATCAAGGCGTTCTTGAATCTGTTTTTTAGTTAATCCCAGTATGGTTCCTTTAATAAAAACATTTTCCCGCCCGGTAAAGTCGCCATTAAATCCGCTGCCGTAATCGAGAATGGCAACTTTGCCATCCACTTCCACACGGCCGGTAGATAAGCGTAAATTGCCTGAGATGATCTTGAGCAAGGTTGACTTGCCACTGCCATTGACACCGACAAAGCCCCAGCTTTCGCCTTTCTTGATTTCAAATGAAACGTTATTCAGAGCATAAAACTCACGATGACCATGAGAATGCTTTGCGTTTGTTTTTTTAAATCCCGGCCATAACCTGGCCAGGACGCTTTTTATCAAAAAAAACAGCTTATCTTCTGGCGTTCCTCGTAATTGGTATATCTTGGATACATTCTCAACCCGAACAGCCACTTCGTCCTTGCTCATTCAAATTCCTCTCACATTACATCAGCAAAGGCTGTTTTAGAACGCATGAACAAACAATATCCCATCACGGCAAAAATTAAGGAGAATAAAAATACATAAATGATAGAAGATAGACTGGGCCATACGCCGTAAAGCATGCAGGCTCTAACATTTTCAATCATAACAGCGATTGGGTTTACCTCAATGACCCATTTAATCCGCTTGGGCACCATACTGGCGGGATAAAAAATAGGGCACATAAACATGAGAATAATAGTTAGAGGGGATATAAACGCGCTGATGTCCCTGAAAAAGACGGCTAGTGTTGAAAGAATCCAGGAAACACCCAGCGTGGTCAGTAAAATACAGAGTAAATAAAAAATGGTGCAAATTGAACTGGCATGAATGTTTCCCTTGGCAAGCAAAAAAACAATCATGGTGATGCCAACATTAATCACTAAGGTGATAAATGAAGTAAGAACAGTCGTCACCGGCAGCACCTCAAGCGGAAAAGCCAGGGACTTCACATAGGCCATATTGGATAGAATCACCGAGGGGGCAGCGCCAATATTCTGCGCTAAAAAATTGAAAAAACCCAAGCCCACAAATAATGCCAATGCATAATCTAATCGGGACTCTGTCGCGATACTAGAAAATCTGCCGCCGAGAATAACGCCAAATACAAAGTAAAAAATTGACAACATAATGAGCGGCAAGACAACTTGCCAGGCGATACCAAGATAGCTTGCTTGATACGTTGAGCGAAAGTTCTGAATTGTCATGGAAGTAATTAATTCACGGTATCTTGACAGATCGGCCAAGATCGCAACCGGATTGATAAGCCTTGAGCTGAATCGTTCGGGTGTGCTGACGTAAATTACTTTGCTCATTCAAAAGCCTCTTCTGCTTTTTGCATAATTCTTTTTTCCAGTGATAAATATTCAGGCAGTCTATTGCAAAGATCGGAAAAGTTGTTTTTCAATTTAAGCAAGATAGCCTGGGCTGTTTCAGGTTCATTATTTTCAACCGCTTCGCGCGCTTTTTCCAAGTAGGGCAATAAAAGATAAGCCGTTTCTTCGTTGCGATATTTCTCATCCTTATAAAACCGGCTGGTTGTTCTTGATGAATGAAACGGGTTTGTATGCAGCTTCAGCCAATTCTCAATATTAATTTCTTGTGATATCGATGTATTCTCCGCAGAAGGAACGGTTTCTTTTAATTCCAGCCCGGCCTCGAGGAGAGTCATTAATAATTTAGACGTTTCTTTTTCATATACCAGTTTCTGGTTTTCGTTAGCAAAGGGCAATTTTTCTGCACCTTCTGGGATAGCATAAGCATGACAGGATCCAGGGTTCATTTTGGTGATAAAATAGGGGATCGCTGAGAAATTAGCCAGTGCTGCAAAGCCACTCGAGGTGCCAATGAAGAGATCGCTTTTTAGCATCAGCGTCAATTCATGACCTAACCCCATCCCATAGATTCTAAGGCTGGTCACGTTGGGCAAGCGAAGAATTTCAAGGGGTTTTTCCTGTAACCGGCCTAGCACAACAAACTGGACTTCGGGGTGTTTTGTTCCGGCCTCACGCAAGAAATCGTACCATTCAAGAAAGTCAGAATCCCGTGTATAAGTGTGGTCACCACCGTAACCGACATCGAGCCGGCGCAAACGCAAATGAAAGGGAACGATTTTCTTTCCTTTAAATTGCCGGGCAATGACTTCATCAATGTCAGGACCGCATCCCAGTGAGGGTTGTAAAAAAGGAATATAGCCTTTTTGCGCAGCAAACTGATTGATACTTTCGTGAGAGTAAACATATTTGATGAAGTAATCATTCAACCTTTTTTCATCTGAAAGACTATTGCCAACGGTTTTTTGAATTTGCTCAGGAACAACGCGTTGAATAATTTTTTTCATTAACGCATTACGGCGTATTTTCTGCTCAATGATATTGTAAGCTTTTCTTAACAGCCCATCGCTGACTTTATCTTTTAACATGGCTAAATAGTCATTAATGGCCTCTAAATTATGTTCGTCTGCTTTAGCAGCGATTTCTTCCAGTGTTTCAAGCATAGCGTCTCTTTGGCGAAAAATGTAAATATTCCCCAATCTGGGATTGGTACCAAAGGCGCCATAGAGTTCATTAAAGAAAAGTTCAAAATTATCCGGGTTAATCAGACCACGCTGATAAATGCTTGCGGGATGTTCCTTATCGAGGCAAATATAAACGTCAACACTACTTTTGCCCGTTTCTTCGCAACGCATAGCCGTACGCACATTCCATGTTAATACGTCACCTAGCGCATAAGGGAAAAACTCAAAATCGTAGATAGCAATTAGATTATTGGATTTCATGTGAGGTTCACTTGATATAATGTTTCAAAGAATTCATTTTGGACGGCACAGTTACGTGAATAGATTTCTTGCCAATTTTCAAGGCAGGGATAATCGTTTTTGTGTAACACCAAGCCATCGAAAGGATTTTTGGAGAGATCCCATTGTTTCATGTAAAAATAGGAGCCAAGCCGGTTGATTTGCTCAAAATACCATTGAATCTGGTCAAGATTCATTTCGCCAAATGAAGATATATTAATGCACAAGTCAAATTGCTTGTCTGGCAGCAAAGTAAGCTGGTGTGGAAGCAGAAAAACAATGGATGCTCGCTCTATTTCATCCCTTACTTCTTCGTAACTGTCAAAATTCCTGGCTCTGAATATATTACGATCATGAAATACAGATGAGAGATATCGCTGCGCAATATATAAAGCAGGCATAATATCAACTAATACTACTCTGGCTTTGGGGTTAAGCGTCAGAATAACATGCGCGTTCCGCCCGTAGCCGCTCCCGATCTCAAGCACCGTATTAATATTTTTAAACGAAATAGCATTATCTATTGAATAATATTCGATAAGGGAATTAGCTAAATCCTGAGACATGCTTTTTCCATTTGAAAATACCAGAAGGGGATTTCCTTCTCTTGGTTCTTCAAGCCGATCAAGATAACGCTTGGTATCTATTTTCTTTGCATATTCCCATAATAATAAGACGAAATAGTTATAACTGAATTGTTCATTGGCAGGGAAGGTCGGGTCATGCGGTATGGAAAGTGCTGTGTTGCGGCAGGATTCAATAATGTCTTCGGATAATAATGATTCAACAGCCTGAATTTGGGCGTCGCCTTTTTGAACAAGAAAATTAAAATAATTATGACCAATGGTTCGTTTGAAATTATTATATCCATGTTCCAATAATTGGTCGCAATTCTTGGCGGCGAGCAAGACCCAACAATTGGAAGACTTGCTCACGCTATTTTTTTCATTGGCATAGAGGTTAAAGAGCCGAATCAATTCATTGAATCCATTCATTCTTTTTACATCATCCAGCACTTCGGGCCAATTTAATAAGCCGGCAATCTCATCGATTGGGATAAGTATCTGTGCCATTTTTTGTTGATCTGTCACATTTGCGCTATTGTCCCTTAACAAAACAAAGGGCTCTTTGGGTCGGTTTTTTTTGGAGGGAACTTTAAATTTCTCTATTGTTTTCCAAGAAAAAATTGTCTGTGCTAAAGCCACGAATTTGTTTATATGAAGGAAACCATTAAAAAACCGGTAAATCGTCTTTAAACTCATGGTTTGAGATTTGTAATTATTTTCCATTAAATATTCCACCTTCCTATTTTACGCAATCCATAAATAGAACGACATCCTCATAGACATCTACTATAGGTTCGCCAACCTTATCATAAGTTTAAATAAAATACACAAATTTCAGAAAGCTTTTCTAATAGTAAGGCTTCATGAATATGAAGATAAGAATGGAGCTTGCCTAGCTTTCCTAGTACAGTCGTTTAGCTTGCTGCACTGATCCCAATATGGCTGGAACCGATAGCGAATACTGACGAACCTGTTGAATCAGCGTTTTCGATTATATATGATGCTGTCAATACTGGAAAGCCAAAAAATTAAGGCTAAAAAGGCTGTTCGTATTTGACTAAGATTGGCCAGCGCATTAATTTTTGTCTGCTTTCTTATCTTGTGGCTCATCCATTTTCGAGGGAGAGGATTT